>JBBRSG010000106.1:0-20655 GCA_038245615.1 Chloroflexia bacterium
CTGACCACTGACCACTGCTACTCAAACACTTCCACTAATCTAACCCTGGCGACCCAGCCTTGTGCCAGATTGGGCATCGCGCCCTGGGCCACTCGGCGGGTTTCCAGTCCGACCACCCGCACTTTGTAGGTGTTTACTCCATCCAGGTCGCCGAAATAGACTAAATGAGCATTGCGCCATAGATTCCACAGTCGGTCTAGTTTGGTCAGGGCCGCCTCATCGTCTCGCGCTCCATCCAGCCCAACCACCGGCTCGGTCAGGTTCAAGTCCAGTTCCCAGCCTAACCCCGAATCCGGCAACACTTCTACCGGTTGATAGTCCAGCCAAACCCGCCGCAAGAGCGGCATAATCGTGCCTTTCCAGCTGATTCGGACCAGCCAACCGGGGTCGGCGACCGGGCTGCCATTGTAGCCGGGCGAAGCCGGATACATCGCATCAGCCTGGGGCGAAGCTACCGGCAATTCAAACCGGCTACCCCGAAAATCCGGCGTTCCCGGCGCATAGCCGCTATTCAGTGTCACTGGTTGCACTAAATACGTCCAGCTAGTTCCGCCGTCTATCGAAAGCTCCATCCTGATTTCACAGGCCGTCGTATTGCTGACATCAATCGTAGGCCAATAAGTGCCGACCTCCCAGGTAGCCCACTCCACCCCTACCCGCAAAAGCTTGACTGCCAGCACCTTTGAGGAAAGCCCGCCATTATTCGCTAAATCCTCCGGCATCACCATCGGTAGGGTCAACTTGCCCGTTACCACGCTTCGGGCCACCCCGAAATTATCAGCTTTGAAGCCCAATGGCGAGCTGGTATCCAGCAGATAGCGGACAAAATTGAGGCTGCCGCTAGTCCCGTAATCCACCACGTTCAGCGTCCCTTGCGAATATCCAGCATTGCCAAACGGCAACATTTGATAGCCGCCCTCCGCCAGTTTCCACCAACCCGCCCCGGTCTTGTCCTCCAAACTGCCATCGTTGATCCATAACCGACTTGGTTCGCTGCTACCGGGTCGCACTGCCACCGCCAGTAGCCCGCCGCCGACTCCCAACCCCAACGGCAGTCCGTAAATCGGCTGGGCCTCAATTTCCAGGTGGGCCTGCAACCCGCCCCCGACTGGCCTGGCCCGCAATAGCTGCCCACCCGCGAAGAACCACAGCGAACCCCGCCAACCCTTCATCTGCCCAAAATTATTCTCAGTCCAAAATCCCCGATAATAAGCCCCGGTTCGCCATATTACGCTCAACCTATAATCAAAATAATCCAGGGTCGCCGGGGCGCTCGATGGGGCTTTGGGCTTTAAGCTGCCTTCCAACCGATAGAGCATCGTATTCGCCCCGATATACAAAATCCCTTCCAGCTCCTCGAAAGCGGTCACGCCACTATCCAGCGTCACCCCTGCCGACCACGCTCCAACCGCCGGTATCAGCCAGTAAAGGGCCGCGTCCACCGCCGCCATCAATACCCCTTGATAAGAATAAAGCTGGGTCACACCTGCCAGTCCCGACCCGAAAGCCGTAAATGCCCCAGTGCTGAGGTTAAAAAGATACAAAGTCCCGCCGACACTCATCAAAATCTGACCCTGCCAGACCGTCATGGCCTGAACCGTTGCCCCCGCCGTTGCCCGCAAGACAAACCCGCTATTATTTGTGCCGGGATTACTGCTCACAAAACACTTGGTATCCACCGTCACCACCGTAATCCCGCCCACCGTCACCGTTTGAAAATTTGCCACACTCAAAGCTGCGGTATCCACCTGGGCGCTCACCCCTTGAGCCGCCAACGCCAACGCGCTACCCCCCAGTACTGGCCTTAGCCCCACCAGGTCGTTCCCCAACCCTTGCCGCTCACTCGCCGCCCAGCTATCCCGCCCACTCCCCTCGCTTATAAAAGGCTGTCCCGCCCCGCGCCAATTGCCCCAAAATAATCGCCGGAAAGGTGCAACCTGTTTGCCCGGTACTGCCCCATCCAGCCGCTCGGTGTCGGTCACATTCACCGAGCGCATCCCCAGTTGCCCCGGCTTGCCAAACCGCCGATAACTGACCGCCCCCGGTTTCCCGCCCGGTTGCAGCATATAACCGTACCCATCCAGTGCCACATCATACGTAATTCCCGCTACCGTCATTTCCATCACCCCCTGTCTAAAAGTGGTCAGTGGTCAGAAAATGCAAGGCGGAAGAGGAAGGCGGAAGACGGAAGACGGAAGATTCTAAGGCGAAGAAATCCTCTTATTCTATAGCTGGGCCGAAAGCAAAAAATCCTCGGCCCTAATCTCCTCCGCCTTCCGCCTTCCGCCTTCCAAACCTCAGTCCTCAGTCCTGCCTTTCCCCCGACCCTCGACCCTCGACCCTCGACCTTAGATTTCAGATTTTAGATTTTAGATTTTAGATTACTAATCCCCACTCCCGCCGCCCGCTTTCGGGCCGCGATGATTGCCAGATATTTTTGGCGATAGTAGCCGGAGCTACCCTGATTGCCCGCGATACCTTCGCCGCTCCGCTTGCCGCGCTGCCCGTCCAGCCAGCTATAGGCCCGGTAACAGCTATTCCATTTCAGGGCCACTTCCGCCAAGCCGCTCACCTCCAGGCCCGTGCTATCGCTCCCCGGCAACGTATATAGCTTGTGATATTGCAGATTGATAAACCCGCTCTCCGCCAGAGGATACCGAAACCGCAATCGCCAGCTATCGAAAGCCTCTACCAAAACTTCCCGGCATTGCTCGAAAGGTTGCCCGGTGTTCAAACCATTCTCGAATTGCTGCGAAGTATCCCCCGGCCCAACTACTATCCCCGCCGGATATTCCACCCGGTAAATTCCTTGCGGCCCTGGCAAGCCACCTGTCGGCCATACAATTACATAATCCTGCTGCCCGACCACCGCCGCAATACTATGCAACCCCGTAATAGGCCAATCCAGGCTCAATTCCCCCAGCGCTTCATTGATAAACCCATTTAACAACCCATCGCTCCACACTGGCGATGTCCCCGTATCCCCCAACTCCGTCCGCACCATATCCCGAAACTGCGCCCTCGTCGTCATAAATAGCTCCTCCGTAAAAGTGGTCAGTGGTCAGTAAGGAGGGTTTCAGTTTTGAGTTAAACTACTAACCCCTAAGCGGATTTCCTCCGTCTTCCGTCTTCCGTCTTGTGTTCTCTGACCACTGACCACTGACCACTACGCCTCTAGCTCCCGTTCACTCCCGCCAGCCGCGCTACCCCTTGTGGGCGTGTCACCGCGATACTCACATACCACTTGATGCGGTAGCGGTGAGCATTCTTGGTTTCCAGATTGCCGATGTCCTCAACCGACAGCCCACCATTGGTCAGCCCGACTATTCCCCGATTTAGCCCAAACTGAAGCGCATATATACTGCTCAGGTTCGACCCTGTAATTCCGGTCTCCGTACCCTCCGTTTCCAGAATATTATCGTCCAGCAAAATCGGAATCCCATCATAGGCCAGCACTCTCTGTCCAAAAGCATCCATCTGCTCGAAGCTCGAACCCGTCGCCCGCCAGAGCGCCTTCATCTTCCGCCGGGTTCGCCGCGACATCATCAGCACATCCGGTTTCCCCGGTTTCACCAAATCAATCAACTGGTCTAACATATCCAGCGTCAAGGCCGCCCCACTCGCCCCGGCAATCTGCCGCTGCACTCCACTCCCGATATATTTCTTCAACCCATCAAACTGGTTCGTCACCGTCGCTACATCCCCATTGATAAAAGCATTGTTGAACTGATAAGCAATCGCCTTGCTTTTGTTCCCAATCACCTCTGCCACCAGGTCATTTGGATTGCGAAAAGTCTGCCGCAAAAACTCATCTACATCCGCATCCCCGCCCAGGGTCGTCAGCGCCTTCGTCTTCTGGCTGGTACTAAACGTCGCCTCATTCCAACTATCAGCCGGGGCGTACCAGTAGGTGCTGGGCGAGCCTTGACTGGCCTCCTCGTTCCACACCATCTGCGTCCCATTCACCTCTACCCAGGGCAACTTGTCCAGGATTGGACTTTCAGTGATCAAAGTTTGGGCTACTCCTTTAACAAACAAATCATTCGTCAAATTCGTCGCCTGCGCCAAAGTTAAGGCCATCGTTCTAACTCCTTTCGGTTAAAATCTAAAATCTAAAATCATAGGTCAGGGAAATCTACCACCCAGCAAAATCCCCCAATCGTAAATCGTAAATCCCCCGCCTTCCGTCTTCCCCGTTACCCCTTCCTCGCTACCGCCGCCGCCAAAAGCTCAAAGGCCGTCGGCTGGGACGACAACCCCGCCGAAAACCCCTCTGACCGCGACCCTCCGCCTCGGCTCACCGGCCCCATTCGGCCTGCCAATCGCCGGAAAGCCTCTTGCGCTACCGGAAAACTTGCTTCCAATTCCGCCATGCTCGCTCCCCCAATCAACTCCGGTACAACATCTTCTCGGCCTCGCAACAGCCCCGCTACCCGCTCTACGCTCTGCGACAATTCCGCTTGCAGCCGTGCCACTTGCTCCTGCAACATCGCCAGACCTTCTATAACCTCGCCTTCTACCGCTTCTATAACCTTGCTTTCTGCTCCCTTCACCTCTTCTTCCAGCTCTTCCAAATCCATCGCCAACTGTTCTTCCATCCCATGCACCCTCCCTTCTCATTCTTCGCTCTTAGGACTTTCGCTGGTAAATCGGGGTAAACCCGGCAAAGTTATCTTTGAAAAATTTACGGCGTAAATTTTTCAAAGATAACCAAACACGGTTTGAAGGTTTAATATAATTATTTTCAAATCAGCAAACCGTTCCAAGTGAAAGTCCTGGCTCTCTAAAACTCATCCTCTAAAAACACATTTAGACAAGGATAACCAGAATTTTACTGACCACTGACCACCGACCACTGACCACTTTTCAACCTGGTTATCCGTCCACTTGTTTGCCCGAAAGCTCAATCCTCTTCAGGATAATATCCAATCAACTAAATAATTAGTATTATTGGCTAAAATAATAGCTTTCAAAGACAAACAAATGGACTAAAAATATTCTACCTCATCTTATTTCTAATAACAGGAAAATATTTTCCCTTTTATAAAAACATCCTGGCTTTGAAATCAGGTGTAATCATCCCCCCATCTAAAATCGGGCAATATTGCTTCCCAGTTATCTAATCTAAATCGTAATGTAAGCATTTTCGTAATCATAGCCTGTTATAATCTTCTCGTAATAACCTTTTCGTAAAAACGGTATTGTAATCCGTGTTAAACTAAATAATATACCACCACAGCGCCTGACTTCATCCTGACTACATTCTACCAACCGCGCTTGGGTATCACCAACGGAAATCACCAGATGGAAAAAATATTTAATCCGGCGGTTGCTCTGATGAACCGGCTCAAATACCCTCAGAAATTTACCCTTATCAGCCTGATATTTGTTCTGCCCCTCATTCTCACCATCATCTTCCTGTTCCTGACGATTAACCAGGGCAACGAAATTGCCCAGAAAGAGCTATACGGCAACCAATATCTCCGCCCCTTGCGTCAGCTTATGGAGCAAATCCCCCAAAGTCGCCTCCTGGCTCGTGATTATCTCAACGGCTCGTCCTCGACCAAAGATATTCTGTTAGCAAAACAAGCCGAAATTGACCAGACCTTTACCCGGTTGGCTACCGTCCAGCGCGACCTCGGCCCAACCCTCAGAACCGCCGAATTCTACAACCGTCTGAATTCCGATTGGCAAAAACTTCGTGCCGACCAACTTAATCTTACCCGCGAGGCCAGCGCCGAAGCCCATACCAAAATTATCGCCGACCTTCGCGCCCTCATTTCTCAAGTCGGCGACACCTCGACCCTGATTCTCGACCCTCAGCTTGATACCTACTACCTGATGGACTTAACCCTCTTGAAGCTGCCCGAAATTCAGGACTTTATGGCCCAAATCAGCTTCAAAGCTGACGAACTTGTTACCAAACGTTTTGTAAACCCCCAGGACCGAGCCGAAATAATCGTCCTCTCCGGGCTGGTTAATTCCAGCACCGATGCCCTTGACCGGGGCAAAAAAGTGGCCTTCGCTAATAATCCTACCGGCAACCTTCAACCCACTCTTAATGCGGCCTACGAGAAACTTAATACCACCACCGCCCTATTTTTGGACCAGGTTGAGCGAGGGATTGCCAACGCTTTTAGCATCGAAATCAAAAACGCCGATTTCCGAGCCGCCCTCAAAGACAGCCTCGATGCCAACTTCAACCTCTGGGACAAATCTATTACCCAGCTTGACTATCTGCTGCAAAACCGAATTGACGGCTTTACCCGCCAACAACTTCTGGTCTTTATCTTTTCGGCAGTGGCCCTGTTGCTGGTTATCTACCTAATCATCGGCTTCTATCGGGCCGTAATGCGAACCGTTTCCCATCTCGATGTCGTCTCCAATCGCATGGTCAGTGGCAATTTTACCGGTACTATCTCCCTGGATAACCGCGATGAACTGGGTCAGGTCGCTCAATCCTTCAACACTATCGCTACCGCTCTCGCCTCGGCCTCGTCTTATCGCCAGGCCGTTCTGGACAATGCCGCCGATGCCGTTCTCACCATCGCCCAGGATGGCCTTATTCGTTCCGCTAATCCCGCCGCCGCCCATATTTTCGGCTACCCTGCCGCCCAGCTTATCGGTCAGCCCTTTAATCAACTGCTGGCCCAACCCTTCCACGACCAATACAAGGTTGTCGGCCCAGGCCGCGAAATGCTGGGCCTTACCCAAAAGCAAGCCAAACTACCCATTTCGGTTTCCATCGGGCAGATGCAACAGGATGCCGAACAGCTCTATATCGCTACCGTCCGCGACATCACCGCCAGCAAACAGGCCGAGGCTAACCTTCAAAAAGCCGAAGAAAAATACCGCAACATCTATCAAAATGCCCTTGAAGGCATCTTTCAAACTACCCCCGACGGCTACTATCTTTCGGCAAATCCGGCCCTGGCCCGTATCTACGGCTATGAAAGCCCCGAAGACCTGATTAACTCGCTCACCAATATCGAGCAACAACTCTATATCGAAGCCCACCGCCGTGACGATTTCCTCCGTGAAATGGACGCTTCCGGGGCTGTTCGCCATTTCGAGTCCCAGGTCTTCCGGCAGGACGGTTCGATTATCTGGATTTCCGAAAATGCCCAGGCCGTCCGCGATGCGCGGGGCAAGCTCCTCTATTTTGAAGGCACTGTCGAAGATATTTCCGAGCGCCGCCGGGCCGAAGAAGCCATCAAACGCTCTAACTCGCTCCTTCAAGCCCAGCAGGAAGCCGCCCTGGATGGTATTTTGGTGCTGGACGAACAGTTCTGCGTCACCGGCTTTAATCAACGTTTCCTCGAAATCTGGCAACTCGAACCTGGTTCAATCAAAATTGGCGATGTCCACCTTGTCCCGGCGGTCAAACATCTTCTCCAAGAACCCGAAAAATTTGCCGAAGTCCTGAACTATCTTTACATCAACCCTTCCGAGCAAAGCCGCGACGAAGTTTATCTGACCGATGGACGGATTTTAGATCGCTTTTCTGGCCCGATTTTCGCCAGCGACGGCTCATATTATGGGCGAACCTGGTTTTTCCGCGATATAACCGAGCGCAAGCAAGCCGAGGAAGCTCTCAAGCGTTCCAACTCAGTCCTTGAGGCCCAGCAGGATGCCGCCATTGATGGTATCTTTGTTCAGGACGAGCAGTTCAACGTCATCAGCTACAACCAGCGTTTCCTCGACTTCCTGAACGTCACCAGTGACGACATCCAGGAAGTCCTGGCAAAAAGTGGCTCCCGCGACTTGCTTAGATTTGGTATTCCTACCCTCCGTGACCCCGCCAGTTTCGTCGCCAAAGCCCGCTATCTCAGCGAACATCCTCTCGAAGAACTGCGCGATGAGGTTTACTTCAATGATGGACGGGTTTTCGACCTTTTCACTGGCCCTATCACCTCCACCGAGGGTAAATGCTATGGGCGGGTCTGGTATTACCGCGATATAACCGAGCGTAAGCGTACTGAAATCGAAATCCAACGCGCCAAAGAAGAAGCCGAAGTCGCCAACCGCGCCAAATCAGCTTTCCTCGCCAATATGTCCCACGAGTTGCGGACTCCCCTTAACGCTATTATCGGCTATTCCGAAATGCTCCAGGAAGAAGCCCTCGATACTGGCAACGATGCTTTCGTGCCTGACCTCCAGAAAATTCACTCGGCGGGCAAGCACTTGCTTTCCCTGATTAACGATGTTTTAGACATCTCCAAAATCGAAGCCGGAAAAATGGAACTCTATCTCGAAACTTTCGATATTGCCGAAATGGTCAACGAAGTCGTTACTACTATTCAGCCCCTCGTCCACAAGAAAAATAACCAGTTGGTAGTAAACTACCCCGACGACCTCGGTACGATGCACGCCGACGTTACCAAAGTCCGCCAGTCCTTGTTCAATCTGCTTTCTAACGCTTCCAAGTTCACCGAGCAAGGTACGATTACTCTCGATATTCAAAAGGTCTCAACTCCAAAGAGTAATAACGGGTCTGCCCACCCATCTTCTGACCTGATTGCTTTCCGCGTGACCGACTCCGGTATCGGCATGACCCCGGAGCAGGTCGCCCGCCTCTTTCAGCCCTTCACCCAGGCCGAGTCGTCTACCACCCGCCGGTTTGGTGGCACTGGCCTCGGCTTGGCTATCACCCGCCGTTTCTGCCAGATGATGGGCGGCGATGTCACGGTTGAAAGCGTCTACGAGCAGGGCAGCACCTTTACCATTCAACTCCCGGTTAAGGTCGCCGACTCCAGACTTGAGGTTCTCCCTACCGCCGACTTGACGACTATCGTCCCCAATAGCGCCAATACCATTTTGGTCATAGATGACGACCCCAATCTAGCCGACCTTCTCCGTCCTACCCTCAGCCGGGAAGGGTTCGTGATTCAAACCGCCGTCAATGGCGCTCTTGGCTTGCAGCTTGCCCGCCAGCTTCATCCGGCTATTATTATTCTGGATGTGCTTATGCCGGGGATGGACGGTTGGGCCGTTCTTACCGCTCTTAAAGCTGACCCGGCCTTGACCGACATCCCGGTTATCATGCTTTCGATGGTCGAAGACCGCGAAATGGGTCTGGCGGTCGGAGCTTCCGACTACCTGACCAAACCGATTGACCATAACCGGCTGGCCTCGGTCTTGCGTAAATATCGCACCAGCCACGCCACTCATTCCGTTCTGGTAGTCGAAGATGATTTGCTTACCCGCCAGATGCTCCGACGTGGCCTCGAAAAAGAAGGTTGGCACGTGGCCGAGGCCGAAAACGGACGAGTTGGCCTCCAACGCCTGAACGAAGCCCTCCCCGACCTCATCCTGCTCGACCTGATGATGGCTGAAATGGATGGCTTTGATTTCGTAACCGAATTATATAAGCAGGAAGCCTGGCGTTCTATCCCTATCGTCGTCGTCACCGCCAAAGACGTGACCGCCGATGACCGCCAGCGCCTACAAGGTCATGTCGAAAAAATCCTGCAAAAAGGCTCATATAGTCGCCTCCAGCTACTTGCCGAAGTCCGTAAACTGGTCATAGACTATACCCGGCTGGATGTCCCAGTCTAGCCCGAAAATTCCCCACTTCCGCAAAGTGGTGTATACTGGCTTAAATTATAAGGTTCTGTTTTGGAATGAAAGCGAGTAAGTAAGCCAATGTCTAAAATACTTTTGGTCGAAGATAATGAAATGAACCGCGACATGCTTTCCCGCCGCCTTGAGCGCAAAGGCTACGAAGTTATCATGGCCCTCGATGGGGAGGAAGGGGTCGAAATGGCCCAAACCCAATCTCCCGACCTCATCCTCATGGATATGAGTCTGCCTTCTATGGACGGCTGGGAAGCCACCAAAATCCTCAAGGCTGACCCGACTACCACCGCCATTCCGGTTATCGCCCTCACCGCCCACGCCATGTCCGGCGACCGCGAAAAAGCGATTGAGGCCGGTTGCGACGATTATGACACCAAACCAGTCGAACTTCCTCGCCTCCTCGAAAAAATCCAGACCCTTCTCGCTAAAAAAGGGGTAGCCTGACCGTATAAATCTCAAATCTTAAATCTAACAAATCTAACATCCTAAATCTAAACCTCCCCTTCATGTTATAATCTTCTATCGTAACAATTCAGCCATCCCACGAAGGCGGCCACGCCAGGGCTGAATACTTACCTTCTATTAAACTATTCAGGGTATTTTACTGACCACCGACCACCGACCACTGACCACTTTTACAGGAGAAACAAATGTCGCTAAAAATAGCCACTCTCCAACTTGAAGCCCTCGACCTGGCTCAGGCTCGTCAGGCCCTTGACCGCGCCTTATCGCTGGTCGAAAAAGCGGCCCGCGAACATCGCCCTGACCTGATTGTCACCCCCGAATGTACCTACCCGGCTTACGTCCTCGCCAGTGCCAAAGAATTCAAGGCCCACTATCCCGGCGACCCAATTCCCCAATTCGCTCAACTCGCCCGCGACTACCGCCTGCATCTCTGCCTCGGTCTTGCTACGCCTGCTGAAAATCCCGATGGCGGCCCTGACCCCATTTTCTACAATGAGGCCGTCCTGCTTGGCCCGGATGGGGAAGTCATCGGGCGCACCGCCAAAAGCCTGCTCTGGCACTTTGATAACAAATGGTTTTGCGCCGGTTCAACCTACCCGGTCTTTGATACCGCCCTCGGCAAAATCGGAATGCTCATCTGTGCCGATGGTCGTCAGCCCGAAATCGCCCGCTCGTTGACCCTTGCCGGAGCGCAAATCATCCTTGACCCGACCTGCTGGGTCACTTACGGGCAAGACCGCCGCGCCCTCGCCAACCCCCAGGCCGATTTTATGCTGGCTACCCGTGCCTGGGAAAACGGGGTATATTGTGTCGCTTCCGATAAAGTCGGTATAGAACGCGGCACGGTGCTATACGCCGGACGCAGCCAGATAATTGCCCCGTCCGGTCACAAACTCGCCGAAGGCCCATCTGACCGCGAAGAAATAGTGGTCGCCACCCTGCCCGACCTCACCCCGCGCTCGGTCCCGCCAGCCCCCCGCCGTCCCGAACTCTATTCCACCCTAACCCGGCCTACCGCCGAACTGCCGGTTCACGCCATTTTGCAAGAGCCACTTGTTCCGGCCCGCGCCCTCTTGCGCGGTGCAGTCGCTCAATTCCCGCCTTTCACCGACACTCAAACTATGGGCGAAACTATCCGCCCCTTAATGGCCCAACTCGCCCGCGAAAGCGTGGATTTGGTCGTCCTGCCCGATGTTGCTCCCGGCTTTGCCGACGAACAAGCCTGGCGCGGCGACCTCGTTTTCCCCTTCTACCAAAGCCTTTCCCGCCAGAGCGGGATTGCCATCCTAGCCACCGCCGTCGAAACCTCCGGGCCGCGCCGCTATAAAACCGCCCGTCTTTTTGTCGCGGGACAAGAAATCGGCCTTTGGCAACAAACCCACTTCACCCCCCAGGATGAAGGTCACTGGACTCCCGCCCCCGAACTCGGCCCGGTCATCAAATTCCCCGGCCCATCCGGGGCGCAGATCGGGGTAATGCTCGGTGCGGACGGCTTCGGCCCGGAAGTCGCCCGCAGCCTCATGCTGCAAGGCGCGGATATAATTCTCTGGCCTACTCGCGCCCGTCTGCCCGCCGCCGAGGGTAACTTTGACCTCTCCCATCTGGCCCGCACCCGCGCCGCCGAAAACCGGGTTTACATCTTGACCGCGACCCCGCTCGAACCCGCCTTTGGTCTCGATATTTACGAAGGCGGTCTGCGTGGTCGCTCCATGATAGTTGACCCCAATGGCGTGATAGTCGCCCCCGCCTTGCCCGATACCGCCATGACCGTCAGCACCCAAATTTCGGTCAGCGCCTGCCGCGAAAAGCTCCGCGCCCCCGGCACCGATGTCGTCTACAGCCGTCAGCCCGCCAGCTACCACCCTCTTACTGCCGGACTGAGGACTGAGGACTGAGGACTGAGGAACGGGGGTCAGGGGAAGACGGAAGAAAGTCCGGTTGAGACCTAACCCGCTTTCAATCGTAAATCGTAAATCTCTTACCTCCGTCTTCCTCGCTCGTCTTCCCCAAAAGATTTGCTTTCTTGACCCGATATGTTATATTTGTAATATCAAAGTTTTTTGATACCATACTATATGGCTCAAAACTGGTTTTGCAGGAGCGAAGATACAGTTAAATGGAGTTGGCGGACAAACTGGCGGAAGTGCGAACCCGTCTGGCCCAGGCCGCAGGTCGGGCCGGGCGCAAGCCCGAAGCTATTACTCTGGTGGGGGTTTCTAAAACTGCCGGACGCGCTACCATTGAGGCCGCTTTCCAGGCGGGTTTACACCATTTTGGCGAGAACCGGATACCCGACCTCGAAGACCGCTTTATCCCACTACCCTATCCAACCGGGGCGGCTACCCTGCATCTTATTGGACATCTGCAAACCAACAAAGCTAAACGGGCAGTAGCTCTGGTGGATTTTATTCACTCAGTGGACAGCCTTAAGCTGGCTCAGGCGATTAGCCATTACGCCCAGGAATTGGGCAAAATCGTGCCGATTCTGCTCGAAGTCAATGTTTCGGGAGAAGCCACCAAAGGTGGTTTAACTCCCGCCGACCTGACTTCAACCATTGTCCAAATTTTGCCCATGCCCAATCTCGAATTGCGAGGTTTGATGACCATGGCTCCTTATACCGAAAATCAGGAAATCATCCGTCCGGTCTTTGCCGAGTTGCGCCGCCTTTTTGACCAGCACAACCCCGGTTTGACCACTTGGCGTGACCTTTCCATGGGCATGACCAACGATTTTGAGATTGCAATCGAAGAAGGGGCAACCCTGGTTCGGGTAGGGCGAGCTATTTTTCAGTAGATAAATCTAATTATATACCTGCAAATAGAACAAAAACATGCTCAATATTGGACATTTAACCGATTACCTGACAACTTTACCACTCTTGCAAGTCCCGTCCTCCCTATTGCAAAGTGCTTTGGACGAAGGCTTGAAAGTCGCTCGCGCCCGCTCTGGGCTTATCGCTTTTTTCGATTACGAAGAAGGCCGCGAGGCTGGCGATGAAATTCACCTGCTGCGTCAGTTCTTCACCTACGAAGCCTCCCGCGCTAAAGCCAATTTCGAGCGCGACAAGCAATCCAATGGTCACGCTCGTAGCATCAGCGACGAAAATCCCCTGACTCTCTGGTTGCCCAAAGGCCCGGCCCTGCGTACCATGATGACTGATAGCGGGCTGCGTCGCATCCTGGTTTTGCCCTTTGCCAATCCCAGCAACGGCAGCGCCAATGGCTTTATGCTCCTGCTCACTCCCGCCAACGAGCGCGATACCCAGACTGGTAGCCTCAATTTCAGCCCCGAAGATATGACCGCCCTTTCGTCTTTCAGCCGGGCCACCGCCAACGCCTGGTACAGCTTGCGCTCCTTGACCAATGTTTCTCGCCGCCTGGAAGACCTGGTACTGCTCAACGAAATCGCCACTGCCATTACTTCTAACCGCGACCTGGGAGACCTGCTTCAGCAGATTATGACCACCACCAGCCAACTACTGCGCTCTAATGCCTGTACCCTCATGCTGATGGACCATCGCACCGATGAACTGGTTTTCAAGATTCCCGCCGGAGAAAAGAGCGAAACCCTCCGCGAATTCCGCCAGCCCGCCGGAATGGGCATTAGCGGCTATGTCGCCCGGATTGGTGAGCCGGTCATCGTCAACGATGTCAGCAGCGACCCGCGCTTTAATGCTGCCGTAGACAAAAATACCGGCTTCAAAACCCGCAACGTTATGTGCGCCCCTATGATTGTGCGCGAAAAGCTGATTGGGGTCATCGAAGTCATCAACAAGCTGGACAATACCCAGTACAACAGCAACGATATGGCCCTCCTGACCACCCTGGCAGCTCAGGCCGCTATCGCTATCGAAAATGCCCAGCTTTATGCCGACCTCAAGGAAGAGCGGGACCGCCTGATTGCCAAAGAAGAAGAAGTACGCCGCGACCTGGCCCGCGACCTGCACGATGGCCCGGCCCAGGTCATCAGTGGAATTGCCATGCGCTGTGCCTTCATCAACAAATTGTTTTTAAATGAGCCGGAGCGCGTCCCCGAACAACTCCAAGAAATCGAAAAAGTTGCCCTCAACGCCGCTAAAGATATTCGGAGTATGCTCTTTGGCCTCCGCCCCATGATGCTCGAAACCAGAGGGCTAGTTCCGGCCCTGGAGTCCTACGTCGAAAAGCTTCAGACCGAACCCTGGCAAATACATCTCGAAGTTACCGGCTTTGGCGAAGACAAGGAAAATTACAAACGCCTCCCTCAAAATATTGAAGGGGCGGTCTTTATCATCATCCAGGAATCGATCAATAATATTCGTAAGCACGCTGAACCCAAAAACGTCTGGATTGTGCTGGAATATGGCGAAAATGCCACAACTATTATGGTGCGCGACGATGGCAAAGGCTTTGATACCCGCGCCGTAAACGAGCGTTACGACGAGCGTGGCAGCTTTGGTCTCCTCAACATGCGCGAACGCGCTCGGCTGGTTGGGGCAGATTATGACCTCCATTCTCAACCCGGTCAGGGGACAACCATCATCCTGACTATCACCCATATTCCAGTGCAGCGCGGCCCGACTGGAACAGGTGTCCTCAATACCGATGCCCTTAATCGGCCTATCACTGGCCCTTTGAGTGGAGCAACTCCGTTTCCCTAGCACCTCTCATCTAATTGTAATAATCACTTCATTCCGACTTCACTTTACTTCGCTAAAATAAGCTTGTTGAGTTAAGAGTTATCTCAATAGCTAAGAGGCAATATCGCCTATATTGAGATAAGCTTCAACCACTTATATCTAAAATGGGGAGTAGCCACCCGCTATCGCGGGTTGGGTCGTCGTCAATACGGAGCTAACCCTCCCGGCGGCCCACAGTATCTGATTACAGATTACAAGCGGCGAGACCATCACGGCAATGACGACGTGATGGTCTCGCTTTTTTATATCTCACATCGGAGGTCGAAAATCAAAAATGAAGGTAGAAAGTTAAAAGGTTTCTGAAC
Source organism: Chloroflexia bacterium (assembly GCA_038245615.1). Classification (GTDB taxonomy): domain Bacteria; phylum Chloroflexota; class Chloroflexia; order Chloroheliales; family Chloroheliaceae; genus 54-19. The sequence goes on from JBBRSG010000106.1 coordinate 15,029, forward strand.
TCAACTTTAGATTTTCAATTTTAAATTCTCATTCACATAGGAGGTTATCACAATATGATTCGAGGCTGGTTCTGGATTAGTCTGGCTATAACCATAACTTTACCCGGCTTGCTCCTGAAATTTTTCGGTCCGCCCGATATAGACAAAAGCGCTCCTCTTCTGGGGGCATTCTTATTTGGGTTCGCCATCCTGGGGGCGGCATTCTTGTTGGCCTGGGCTACCGAATCTGCCCAACATGATGTCCCCGCTGTTCTTGCTATTTCAGTTATGGCCCTTATTGCCATTCTGCCCGAATATGCGGTGGACTACGCCCTCACCTGGGAGGCCGCCACTAATCCATCCTATCAGGAATATGCCATTGCCAACATGATTGGCGCAAACCGCATGATAGTTGGCTTCGCTTGGCCTTTGGTAGTCTTACTCTTTGTCTGGAAATTTACCAAAACCGGCGGACGCTATATTAAATTGAGCAAAGACCACCGCGTCGAAATTGGTTTCCTGTTGGTTGCCGGGTTATATTCAATTGTACTGCCCCTCAAAGGTAGCATAGCCTGGTACGACTTCCTGTTTTTGGTTGGCCTGTTTATCGTCTACAGCTTTCGGCTTCTCAAAGCCGACAAGCATGAGCCACATTTGCTTGGTCCGGCTAAAGTTATCGGCGATTTGCCCCGCAAACAACGCATCTTGGTTTACAGTACCTTGATAGTTTTTGCCGGGTTTGTCATCATAATGGTCGCCAAGCCTTTTGCCAAGTGCTTGATAGATACTGGCACTCAGTTAGGCATTGACGAAGTTTTTCTCATAAAATGGTTCGCCCCGCTCGCCTCGGAAGCCCCTGAAATAGTAATTTGTGTCATCTTCGTTCTTCGGGCGATGGGGTCGGAAGGTTTAGGAGCATTGGTCGCCAGCAAAGTCAATCAGTGGACGCTACTGGTCGGCACGCTACCGCTGGTATTCAGTCTCGCCTCTGGCTATATCCGCGATTTACCCTTGCGCGGCAGTTTTGTAGAAAACGGCATCGTCAAGCAGTTCGACCTGGTTGGCCCAATGCTAACCACTTCTGGTCAGACGCTCTTGGCGGTCATGATTGTTCTCAACTTGCGGGCCGGATTGTGGGGTGCGGGGACGCTGTTTGTTCTTTTAATCGCCCAGTTTTTCTTTCCCAACAGCGAATATTGGTTCGCTGGAATTTATTTTAGCTTGGCTCTGGCCCTCGCCATCCGGGAACGTAAGGAAATTCTACCGACCTTCAAGAGCATGTTCAGCCCGGCTTTTGTCCGTGCCGAAACTCATTCTGAGAGTGAAAGCCAGAAACCTAGGTCAACTGAAGAGCCCGTGCTAAACAGTATATTCTAAAGCGTCTCCGGGCTTGTCCATCTGGTCAGGCCCGGTCAAACCTGAAAACTAGGTCTAAAGTAGATTAATGCGCCAGTTTGACCCCCCGCCCCGGCGTGGTATAATATTACATAACTCAGGCAGTAAGCCGGGTTATTATATTTTAGCATGGGGTACAGGCTATAGTGAGCGTTATAGACAAATTTGAAGACCTGGTTGAAGGCGTAGTCGAAGGCTCTTTCAGCCGTCTATTCAAAAGTAAACTGACCGTCGCCGACCTCCAAAAGCGACTAGAGCGCGTCCTCGAACAACGCCGCGAAATCGCGGTTGGCAAGGCCTATGTCCCCAACCGTTACGAAGTCTTCCTTAACCCCGAAGATTTTACTATTCTCACCACCCAAAGCCTTCCCAAGTCCCAGGCCGAAAAAACCCTGACCGAACACGTTCTCAGCTACGCCCGGCAACGCAATTTTCTGTTTGGCGGCGGCAAACCGTTGGTCTGGCTTAGTCCCAGCCCCGAAGTTAAACGCCGGACCCTGGCAATCAAATCCTACACGGTAGACCCGGCCCAGGCCCGCGCCGCTCATGCCCCCCTCCCCGGCAAAAACCAGTCCGCCCCGCCCGCGCCCGGCATGGATGGTGGAACGGCGATTATGAATGTTGGAGCTTTGCCTCTCACCGGCGAACTTCGTTCCGGCTCAATCTCGCGCCCCGAAGCCAGCCTGATTGTACTGGAATATCCCAAAGACCACCCCTCCAAAGTTATTCGCTTTAACAAGGACGTGACCATCGGGCGCGGTCTGGAAAACGATATTGTGCTGGAAAACGAGCGCCGCCTATCGCGTTCCCACGCCCGCCTTGAATTCAAATACGGACAGTTTTTGCTTTTTGACCTCAATAGCACCAATGGAACTCTGGTCAACAATCGGCCTGTCACCCAAATTGTGCTGACCCCCGGCGACCGTATTTCGTTGGGTGGCCTGGAAGTTTTATTCGAGGTATGAAGTTACTAATTTCGCCCGCTGCTCGCGCCATCGGTATCGAGGCAGCGATGGCCCTTATCCGGGGCGCTAATATTTCCAATAAGAGCAACCCGCTCGAAAAGCGCAAAAAAGAGGCCATTCCCGCGCTCCAGGCCATAGACCTTGAAACTAACCCGGTGCTGGCGGCTTATCGGGAATTGCATCGGCAGGCCGGATTAAACGAGGTCGTGCCACCAGCCCAGCATCTCATCGCCCTGGCAAAGGCCAACGGGCGCTTGCCAAATATCAATACTGTAGTAGACTGCTACAATCTGGTATCGGCCCAAACCGGGCTGGCGATTGGGGCGCACGATACCGCTTTCATCAAAGGTAATGTCGCCTTCAAAATAACTGACGGTTCAGAGCGTTATACTCCGCTGGGGGCATCCGAACCGCTCCCGGTCACTTCGGGCGAATATGCCTGTCTGGATGATGAGAAAATTTTGTGTCGGATGGACATCAAGCAATGTCAGGAGACCCGCATTACCAAAGATACTGCTCACTTTATTATTTATGTCCAGGGCAACCGCCAGACCGATTTTGATTACGTCCTGCAAGGTCTGAACCAGGTTTGCCAGCTTCTGCACGAGATTTGCGGTGGCACGTCCGAAACTATCTTGCCTAGTGATAGCGATTAACCAATGACCGATGTAACTGTTTTCGACATTGTAATATTAGTCCTGCGGGTGTCGCTCATCTTTGTCCTTTATTTCTTTCTCTTTCTGGTAGTCCGGGTAATCACCCGCGAGCTAAACTCGCCTTTGCGCCGCAGCCGGGCCGCCGTCCCCGACCAGAGCTATGCCCCCGACGATTTTCGCCCTGGGCCAGGTCTGGGCGGTGTCAGTGGGCGGTTGGTAGTCACCAATGCCGGGAGCGCCCGCACCGTTCAGCCGGGCGTGGTTTTCGAGTTAGGCCCGATTATGCCGATAGGCCGACGGGCTACCAATGCGATTATTCTGGATGACGATTTCGTTTCGACTGAACACGCCCTTTTAGCCTGGCGCGAAGGCTACTGGTGGCTCAGTGACGTTGCCAGCAGCAATGGTACTTATTTGAATGGACAGCGCATCACCCAACCGACCCAGCTTAATTATGGCGACCAGGTGGGTATTGGACAGGTTAGAATGAGATTAGAGCCTTAATTTGCCCTTAAAAGCAGTGACAAATGGCGCTTTCATTCGTTTAGTAATTAAGAATAATACCAATTCTGATGTCGTAAGTTAGGTTGGTTAAGATAAATTGTGTAGTATATAAAGGTTATCTGATTTAATGGAAAAACAGCAATCTGGAAATAATCCTTCCTTCTTCAAAACCGTGACCGGCTTCATCGCCCATAATGCGCTGCTAGTCAGCGCAGTTAGCTTGGCGACCCTCCTTGTGGTGGCAATCGCCGGGTTCTTCGGCTGGAATGCCGTTCTGGACGGGCAGTACACCGGCAAAATCGAGCCGGGGGTCAGCATCAGTGGGGTCTACGTTGGCGAAATGAGCCGCGACCAGGCCCGTTCCGCCGTTCTCAAGCAAATGGAAGGCTATATTGATAAGCCGGTCATACTTACTTTTCAGGATAAATCCTGGAAACCAACCCTCGAACAGCTTGGGGTCAGTATCAATCTCGAAAGCAGCCTCGACAAAGCGCAGGCCGTCGGTAAAACGGGCGATTTCTTCAAAGACTTGCGGGTCTTTAAATTGATGTCAATCGAACCCCAAAACCTGCCGATTGAAATTCAGATGGATGAAAATCGCCTCAACGGTTATCTGGGCGATATATCTGACCGCATTCGCAAAGATACCACCGAGCCAAATATCTCGCTCGACCCTGACGGCAAGTTGATAGTTGTCGAGGGCAAAGACGGCTTTAATGTGGACTATGAGGCGACTTTTGCCACTATCAAAAAGACCCTCGAAACCATGACCTCGACCAGCGACAACCTGTTACAAGTTCATAACGTCTCCCCGGTCATCACCACCCAGGAAATCGAGGAGTTCAAGGCTTCCCTCAGCCCACTCTTGAGCGGCCCGGTCACATTGAACTTTAAGGATAAAAACTGGACGATTGACCAAAAGCAAATCGCCGCCCAGGTCAAAGTAAACCGTACCACCGACAAAAAACAGCCGCGCCACCTGAGCTACACTCTCAATACCAAATGGTTTGAAGATTATGTCACAAACCTGGCTAAATCCGTCAACCAGGAGGCCAAAGAGGGCGAAGTCGCCTGGGACAAAGAGAGCGCCAAAATTGTCTTTAGCAAACCCGGTCAGAACGGCTATTTCCTCTCCGTCGGGCGCACCATAGATAATGTCAATCAGGCTTTAGTCGCCACTGACCCCGAAAAACGCAAAACTACCCTGTGGGTGGACATCAAGGAAGTCAATATCAGCCCCGAAAAAATGGATAAAGTCGGCAAGTTCGAGCTAATCGGCGAAGGGGTTTCCTCGTTTGCTGGTTCAGCCTACGAGCGGGCTACCAATATTCGGGTCGGCGCGAAATACATCAACGGCACCCTGATAAAGCCCCACTCGGTCTTCTCCTTCCTCGATTCAGTCGGCGAAATCAGCAAAAAGCGCGGCTATGTGGACGGCTATGCAATTATGGCTGACCAGACCGTCCCCGATGTCGGCGGTGGTATCTGTCAGGTTTCCACCACGGTTTTCCGAGCCGCTTTTTATTCCGGTCTGCCCATCGTCGAGCGCAACCCCCATATTTACCGGGTAAGCTGGTATGAGGAAATGAACGAGCCAGTTGGCTTTGATGCCGCCGTCTATCAGCCGGGGGTGGATTTCAAGTTTGAGAACCCCACTGACTATTATATGGTTTTGTTGGCTTTCGAGGAAAAAGGCAAACTTAAAGTTCAGCTTTTGGGGAATAAAACCGAAGGCCAAAAAATCGAGTTGGTGTCAAGCGGCATCAGCAATGTTACCAACCCGCCCGCTGACCGTAAAGAAGTTGACCCGGCCTTAGCGCCCGGTCAGAAAAAGCAGGTAGACTCGGCCCGCAAAGGTCTGACCACCAGTATCACCCGCATCGTCAAAATCAATGACCAGGAAACCCGGCGCGATACCTTCCCGACCAAATTCCAGGCCTGGCCCAATATCTATAAGGTTGGCCCAACCCCCGCCACCCCCAACCCTTCGCCCAGCACCTCGCCGACTGCTGGTACGCCGACTACGCCCGCTAATACCACCGCGCCTCCGGCAGGCACAACCGCGCCACCCGCCGCGACTACTCCTCCGGCGACCCCCAAGCCAACCACTCCGGCCCCCCCCCCCCAA
>JBBRSG010000107.1:0-20316 GCA_038245615.1 Chloroflexia bacterium
GATATGATTTCGACTGGCAGCACCCTGGCGGAGGCCGCCCATCTGGTGATGGAGCGCGGGGCCAAAGAAGTCTATGCCTGTGCGGTACACGGGGTGTTTGCCGGGGATGCCTTTGATTTTATTTCGCGCTCGCCCCTCAAGCGGGTGGTTGTCACCAATAGCTATCCGGTAGACCCCAAAAGCAAAGAATTAGGGATTGAAGTCCTGACAGTTGCCCCGATGATTGCCGAAGCGATTATGCGAATTCACAAGAACCTTTCGATTAGCGTGATGTTTACCTGAGATATGAATAATGCTTGCCTGACTTTAGCCGCGCTCGTACCTCAACTATATCAGATTACCGTGACCCTCAAACCGGGGGAGGTAGTTACCGACCAAAACATTACCCTGGGCCGCTGGCTGGCTTTTAGCGGGTCTGTCCTCGGTATGGGGCTTTGTCTGGCCCTTTTGTGGGTAAATTCGGCGGCAGAAGCCGGTTTGACCAACCTGAGCCGTCAGCGGATACAGGCGATGCGCGAGCGCCTCGAAAGCCGCGCTCAAATCATCGAAGAATTGTTAAACCACCCGACCCAGGTCGCTTCAGTATTGAATCTGGTGGACATTCTGTGCCTGATTCTGATTACTGCTCTGGCAATTACTGCCATTCATCAGTTCAATTTCTATGGGGTAGAAGTCACAATTATGGTCATCGTGTTGGCCTTTGTGGTCATGAGTCTGGCTCGGACGCTGCCCAGAGGCTACGCCCTCAATCGGCCCGAAAGAGCTGCACTGCGGTTTAGTAGCTTTATCAATCTGGAAGTAAGGCTGGCTCGCCCCCTGGTCTGGCTGGTAAACAAGCTGGCAAATATAGTTCTACGGACGGCTAATCTCCAACCGATTCCGGCTCAGACGGTTGTAACCGAAGAAGAAGTCGGGCTACTGGCGAATATCGGGCAGGAGGATGGCCTGATTCAGGAGGATGAGCGGGCGCTGATCGAGGGGGTTTTTCAATTTGGGGATACCGTCGTGCGCGAGGTAATGTGGCCGCGCCTGGATATTAAGGCTATTCCCAGCACCGCCCGTCTGGAAGAAACCCTCGACCGCATCATCAGTTCCGGTAAAAGTCGTCTGCCGGTCTACGAGCCAGACATTGACCACATTTTGGGGATTCTCTATGCCAAAGATGTCCTGCGCTATATTCGGGACCGTAGTGAAAATTCCCCGTTTGATATAAAGGGACTCTTGCGCCCGGTTTACTATGTGCCAGAGTCTAAAAAAGTGGATCAGCTATTTGAAGAATTGCAAAAGCAACGGGTTCACATTGCGATTGTGGTAGATGAATATGGCGGAACTGCCGGGCTGGTCACAATCGAAGATTTGCTGGAGGAGATTGTCGGCGAGATACAAGATGAATACGATAGCGAGTTGCCCAGCTTCGAGCATGTCGGGTTGGATGAGGTCTGGGTGGATGCCCGACTGAACCTGGATGCGGTCAACCAGTTCTTTAAAACCCACTGGGAGTCAGAAGATACCGAAACTATCGGCGGTTTTGTGTATGATAAATTAGGGCGAATTCCGGCAGCCCACGATGCCCTGATAGTTGACCAGGCCGGACGCTTGCTGGATGTCAAAGTAGACGGCAGCACCGAGCTGGCAAAAAGAGAGATGAGCAACGAGGAAGAAGAAGAGCCAATCACCGATTATTATCGCATCAGCGTCCTGAAAGTCACCGGGCAACGTCTCCGCCAATTGCGATTGCAACATATTGAAGCCGCGCCCCACCCTGCCCCTATCCCCCAACCGGATATTTCCCGCCCTGCGCTCCAACCGGAAACCAGAGAAACCGAGCGCCGCAAGCGGTTTGAACCAGCTTCGGATTAGAGGCGGAGGTCAGGGGTCAGGGAAATAGTTTTGAATGCAGAAAAGCAGGATTGGGAACGGGCAAGGCGAATGTTTTTTGAGGAATAGTTTAGCCTTCGCTTTGGAAGACCAGCCCTAAGCGAGGGCGAATTACGAGGGGTCGCCCATCAGGGGACGAGTGCGGCAATAGACCAGGTTTAGACTAAATGAAATAAAGTTTCAAGGTTATGACCGTTTCTCTACCTTCTCACTCGAAGCGGCTAAATTTTTTTCTACTTTACGCAGTAAATCATCCATGTCAAATGGTTTGGCTAGAAAATCATTAGCCCCGGCTGCCAGGGCTGCTTTCTGGATATCTTGACTGGCCGAGACTATAATAATGGGGATATGTCTGGTTATCTCTTGGCTCTTGAGCTGCTTGCAAATTTCCTGACCATTTATCCCGGACATCCAAATATCCAGAAGCAGCAAATCCGGTAAATCGGCTTTCAGTTCCAACACTTTTCGACCATCTACAATTGTCATTACCTCATAACCTTCTAGCTCAAGCATCATTTGGGTGGCATCTACAATCGCCGCATCATCATCGGCTACCATTATTCGTTTTGGCATGGTTTACATTCTCCACTGTATCGGTACTATTATTAGCAGGCTGCAACGGGTTGACATTTTGAACTGGTAAACTGAATGAGAAGGTACTACCCTTTCCGACGGTGCTTTCTACCCAAATCCGCCCGTTTTGGCGGCTAATAATTTCCGAAGAAATGTATAAGCCTAAACCTAAGCCGGGAAAAGTCTCCTGGTTTTCGCCAGTGACCCGATAAAATCGCTCAAAGATATGGGCTTGTTTATCGGGGGCAATTCCAATTCCGAAATCCTGAACGCTAAGGGTCATTTGCCGATTATCGGTGGTAGTTTGCACCAAAATTTTGTCGGCCTGGGACGAATACTTTATGGCGTTGGAGAGCAGATTGGTCACTACTTGCCCAATTCGGTCACGGTCTCCATAAACTATTTTGGTTGGGCCAAACTCTTTTAGAAGCGTGTGGCGCTCGGTAGTGTGTTGGAGTTCCTCGACAATTTCAGTAACTAAATCGTTAAAATCAAAATCTTCCGCCTTGAACTGCAATTTTCCGCCCTGTAGTTTGGTTATATCTAACAAATCGGTGATAAGCCCGGTCAATTTGTTAATCTGGACATCCATCTTGCCAAGTTGCTCGACGGCCTTTAAATCCCCTTGACGTTTGAACATAGTCTGTAAAACCTGTCCATAAGCTTTAAGACTGGTCACAGGGGTTTTGAGTTCATGGCTGGCAATCCCGATAAACTCATCGCGGCGTTGCTCAAGCTCGAGGCGTTCGGTAATATCGGTGTTAGTCCCAAACCAGCGCAATACCGCGCCATTTTCATCTCGAATGGGAATAGCGCGGGAAAGAAACCAGCGATACGCACCATCTTTACCTCGCAAGGGGAAGGTATCTTCCCAATCTTCGCCGGTCTGGAAGTGCTGGCTTATTTTGTCTACCACCCGTTTCACATGGTCAGGGTGATGAACTTTCTGCCAGCCCCAGCCCGCCATTTCTTCAAGGCTAGTGCCGGTATAGTCATACCAACGTTGGTTATACCAGTAAATCCAGCCGTTTTCATCGGTCATCCAGACTAACTGAGAAATGTTGTCAGCCAGAGTACGGAAACGCTCTTCGCTCTCCTCGGTTTTTTGGCGGGCCAAAACCTGGGCAGTAATATCGGTGGAAACCGCGACTATCCCGCTAATCGCCCCCTTTTCATCACGCAAGGGGCTATAGGTTGTTTCATAATACAAGCCTTGAAATTCCAAAATGTTAGTTAAAGTTTCACCTTTCAAGGCGCGATCCACCGGCTCGACTAATTCCGGTAAATCTTTATATATTTCATAATGCGATTTTCCGACCAACTCACCCGGCTTTACTCCTAATACTTCCAGCCCTTTGCCTTCCGAAAGGGTATAAATACCCTGCTTATCCACTGACCAAAATATTATCGGCGAATTGTTGATAACCGAGGCTAAATGCTGTTGGGCCTGGCGAATCTCTTCATGAGCTTCGCGGCGTATGCGGGCCATCTCAAGGTTCGCGCTGACCCGCGCCAGCAGTTCTCTGGCACTGAAAGGTTTAACCAGGTAATCATCTACCCCAGCTTCCATGCCCTCAATCCGGGCTTCCTCCCCGGCCCGCGCCGATAGCATAAGAATGGGGATAGTATTGGTGAGCGGGTTAGCTCGTAGCTCCTTCAACAGACCAAAGCCGTCTAACTCCGGCATCATAACATCGGTTAGCACCAAATCGGGTGGCTCTTTGAGAACCAAATTGAGGGCTAATCTCCCATTTGCCACTGCCATAACTTCATAGCGGGTCGCGAGCAGTTTACTGACGTATTCCCGCATATCGGCATTATCATCCGCCAGCACAATTTTAGCTTTCGGTTTTCCTGGGCCGGGGGCTAAAGGTTTCTCCGCCATTATAGCCCCCAAATAATCCGCCGGTACATCCTGAATGATTTCAGACATTTCAGCATGGCCTGGTAGCCACCGTAGGGCTTCCTCAACATAAGAATTTGCCCCCAAAGCTGTTGAGGAAATAATAGGTTTATCAGAAATGCGCTCTTTTGGTAAATGCTTGGTGCCAAGCGGGATAGTTACCCTAAAAATGCTTCCAACCCCAACCACGCTTTCGACTCTAATCGAGCCACTGTGTAATTTTACTAATTCTTGGACTAACGAAAGCCCAATCCCAGTCCCTTCATAAGTTCGCCCCTGGCTACCTTGAACCCGGTGAAATCGCTCAAAGATGTGAACTATTTCGTTGTCAGGGATACCAGTTCCCGTATCCTGGACCGACAACTCCACCATATCCTTCCCCGACTGAAGTTTGAGGGTAATCTCGCCCGCCAGGGTATATTTAAAAGCGTTTGACAAAAGGTTTAAGACAATCTTCTCCCACATATCGCGATCAACGTAAACTGGTTCAGCTAGGGGGGGACAATCCACCGTTAGTTGCATTCCGGCTTTTTCAATCGTGGAACGAAAAGTGCTGGCGAGGTCAGCAGTGTAGGTTGCCAGATTGGTCGGCTGATAGATAGCTTGCACCCGACCAGCTTCAATTCGGGAAAAATCAAGTAAGCTATTAACCAGTTTTAGTAATCGCAAAGAATTGCGGTGCAAAGTTTTCAGCTGCTCAGACTGGTACGGTGCAGTAACCCCATTTGTTTCATTAAGGAGGTCTTCAATCGGGCCAAGCATTAAAGTAAGCGGGGTGCGAAATTCATGGCTAACGTTGCTAAAAAAGGTGGTTTTGGCGCGGTCAAGTTCTGCCAATGCTTCAGCGCGTTGGCGTTCTTGTTCGTAAGCACGGGCGTTACCTAGCACGGTAGCAATTTGATTGGCAAATAATTCAAAAAAGTTACGATACTCTGTATCAAGTTTTCGGCGTGGACTTACCCCGGCCACGAGTAAGCCATAAGGTCGCTCCTGCCCAACCCCGGCTATTGGTAATACCAGCGCAGTATCCGACGGTTCGCCCCATACTCCGCTCGGTAAGGTACTAAAATGGGCGGTGAGCTGGCTTACTTCTGCTACTTTACCCGATTGAGCCACCTTGGAGAGTGACCATATTTCATTATTTGTCTCCTCAAGTAAAATCACTACCGGGCTAACCGGCAAGCCCGCTTCGATGCCGACGCTATCAACTAAATGAGCTTTTTTACCATCGCTATCTAAAAGGTATAAAAGGGCGAAAGGAATATCCTGAGCGGCGCTACTAATGGTCTCCGCCGCCAGCTTGAACACTTCTTCGGCTGATTTTGCCCCGGAAGTACGCTCGGCCAGTTGCCGTAAAACTCGCGTTCTCCGTTCACTAATGACCTGGTAAGTGGTTTCGACGACGGCATTAAAAATGCCCTCAACCCCGGTTTCACCCTGAATTGGGCTAAAAGTGAAATTGAAGTAACACTCTTCGGTATAACCGTGCCGATTCATCAGCAAAAGCTGGTCTTTTTGCCAAACCCCTTCGCCGGTTTGTTTGACCTTATGGAATAAGGGTTCGATGGCATCCCAAATTTCCGGCCATACTACCTGAGCAGGTTGACCTAAAGCCCAGGGATGTTTGGTCCCCAAAATAGGACTCCAGGCATCATTATACAAAAGTTCCAATTCTGCACCCCAATAAATGCCAATTGGAAAGGCTGAACCCAGACAAATGCTGACCGCAGAAAGGAGGCTTTGCGACCAATTCTCGACTGAACCGAGTGAAGTTTTAGACCAATCAATCGAGCGCATCCGCGCTCCCATCTCGCCACCTCCCGCCAAAAATCTCTGAATTTGAGACAACGCGGTTTCCGTTTTACTCATAACCGAGACAGTTCTATCTAATTCGGTTTTATCTAATTCGGTTGAAGACTCTGGTGGGAGATTATTCATCGTAGTCATAAAGACAATTTCTCTTTTTCCAATTTGTTTTCATATTATTCAGCCTATTGGTATAAGAACTCAGTAAGCCAGAGTTCGCTCTATTATATTCTAAAATCGTAAAGGTTGTAAAATATTTCTGGTGGTGTAAGAGTTCAGATACAAAAGCGTGGATTCTTTTTGAGTTTGAGTCTGAACTCTTACACTTGGGGGCGAATTGAGTCTGGCCCTCTTTTCGTGTATGATAGGGCGACTTAATCATAGCTGCTTGGAAGTAATGTAGTACACTAAAATCAGAGTAAAGCGGCCTTTACTAATTAGCTAAATGAAAATTTATCGGAAATTACAGGGGAGTTTTGAGTTCCCAAATCGTAAATCGTAAATATCTCAGCACTCAGCACTGTATTTCTCTGACCACTGACCACTTTTTCAAAGGAGGCAGACCGCGATGTCAACCTATATCGAGCAGGTAATCGGGCGCGAAATTCTGGACTCACGGGGCAATCCGACCGTCGAAGTCGAAGTGATTCTGACCAGCGGGGCGCGAGGGCGGGCCTGTGTACCGAGCGGCGCAAGCACCGGAGCTTACGAAGCCGTCGAATTGCGGGACGGCGATAAATCGCGCTATGGTGGCAAAGGAGTTCAAAAAGCGATTACCAACGTTAATAGCACCATCTCCGGGGCGATTATCGGGCTGGATGCTTTGCAACAAACCGAGATTGATATGTTGATGCTGGAACTGGATGGCACGCCAAACAAAGCCAATTTAGGCGCAAATGCTATTCTGGGAGTATCCATGGCGGTTGCCAGGGCCGCCGCCGACGTACTGGAACTTCCGCTTTATCGCTATCTGGGCGGAATTACGGCCCGAACCTTGCCGGTTCCAATGCTGAATATTTTGAACGGCGGCAAGCACGCCGATAATTCCACCGACTTTCAGGAATTTATGGTAATGCCCACTGGGGCGGAGGATTTTGCCGAGGGGCTGCGCTGGGGTTCGGAAATTTATCATAGTTTGGGCAAGGTCTTAAAGAGCAAGGGTTATAACACCGGGATTGGGGATGAAGGCGGCTTTGCTCCGTCGCTCAAAACCAATGCGGAGGCGGTGGAAGTCATTCTGGAGGCCATCGAGAAGGCCGGATACAAAGCGGGCGAGCAGGTCTTTATCGCGCTTGACCCGGCAGCCACCGAACTCTACGAAAATGGCAAATATGTCCTTGCCAAAGAAGGTCGCAGCCTAAGTAGCGCCGAAATGATTGATTTTTGGGAGGAGTGGGCCAATAAATATCCGATTATTTCGCTGGAAGACGGGTTGGCGGAAGACGACTGGGAAGGCTGGAAGCAACTTCGCCAGCGTATCGGCAACCGGGTACAACTGGTCGGCGACGACTTGCTAGTAACTAACCCGACCCGACTGGCCCGTAGCATCAAAGAAGGCGCGACCAATTCGATTTTGACCAAAGTCAACCAGATTGGCACCCTGACCGAGACGATTGAGGCGGTCACGATGGCCCAGAAAGCCGGCTATACCGCCGTGATGAGCCATCGCAGCGGCGAAACCGAGGATACTACGATTGCGGATTTGGCGGTAGCTCTTAACACTGGGCAGATAAAGACCGGCGCACCGACCCGCTCTGACCGCATCGCCAAGTATAACCAGTTGTTGCGGATTGAGGAGGAACTGGGACGGGCCGCGATTTATCCCGGTCTGGCGGCGTTTTACAATATTCCGGGCCGTTTCGTCTGAAAGCTTTAAACCAGCGAAAATCGTCAGAATGATATTTTATGACATCTAAAGCTACTGCGATAATCAGCGGGCCAGTCTTTCAGGCTCACGATACCGGGCGACACCCCGAAAATGCCAGCCGGGTTGCCGCTCTTGATAAAATGGCAACCGGGTTACTGGCTGCCCCCGAAAGTAAGTTTATCAAGCTAGAGCCGACCCCCGCCAGCCTGGAACAAATCGAGGCGGTTCACAATCAGGGATATGTATCCCGGCTTAAACGCTATTGTGAACAGGGCGGGGGTCAGCTCGATATGAATACTCTGGTGTCGTCTCGCTCTTTCGAGGTCGCAACCTACGCCGTCGGAGGATTAATTAGTGGGGTAAAAGCGGTGCTGGATGGCGAGGCCGCTAATGCCTTTGGGCTGGTCCGCCCGCCTGGGCATCACGCGGTAGCGCGGGAGGCGCTGGGCTTCTGCCTGTTTAACAATGTGGCAATCGCGGCCCGCTATCTGCTGGATGTTTGCCGCCTGGAACGCATCTTGATTGTAGATTGGGATGTCCATCACGGCAACGGCACGCAGGATATTTTTTATGACGACCCCCGCGTGTTATTCTTTAGCAGCCATCAGGCCGGGATTTATCCCGGTAGCGGTTCGCTTTGGGAAGTGGGGCAAGGGCGGGGCAAGGGCTTTAATCTCAATTTGCCTTTGCCGGGCGGCAGCGGCGATGCTATTTTTGAATACGCTTACGAAAGTATTTTAGAGCCGATAGCGGCGCGGTTCAAACCCGAATTTGTGCTGGTTTCCGCCGGATACGATGGTCACTGGCGCGACCCCCTGGCAGGCCTGAACCTGAGTACCGCCGGATATGCCCGATTGACCGGGCGGATAAAGCAAATCGCCGACAGCTACTGTCAGGGGCGGTTGGCCCTAACCTTGGAGGGTGGTTACGACCTGACGGCACTGACCGCCTCGGTGGAAGCGACCTTAAAGGTGTTAGCCGGGGCAACGCCCGACGCAGCGACCCCCAGCGCCCAAACCGACTATGGACCGGGCGGTCATTCACCCCAGGCCCGGCCATTTCGGGAACTGTGGCACGAAATAGGCCAATTACACGGGCTTTAGAAAACCAGCAAATCGGTTCAAGCCCAATTTTAGAACAATCTCTCAAAACAATCTCTCAAAACAATCTCTCAAGCAAAGGACTTTGGACACATGGAAACAGGACGCGGCTACCGCGAGGACGACCAGATTAAACGAGGTGAAGCTCAGGTCTACCAACTGCAACAGCAAGTAGACGAATTGCGGCGGATGTTACGGGAAACAATGGCCCGCCAGAACACTTCGGAAGACTATTTCAAGCAAAACCAGGCCATGATATTTCAGATGCGCGACCAGATAGATAAGCAGGTCAGCGAGTCTGGGCAGGCTATCCAGGTTCGGGTATTGGAAGAACATCGAATCAAGCAAGAGTTGGCTGAATTGCAGGTGCGGGCCAATGAACCGCTCAAACCGTTGCGTGATTTGCGCTCCCAGATGGCCGAAATTTTGGACCAACGACGACGTGAAGGTGAGCAAACCGGCCTGGATAAAATGGCCCTGGATAAACTTAGCACCCAAATTCGGGATTCTCAGGCCCAGATTGGACGGCTGGATAATCATATCAAGGATTTGCGGGAGGCCGTAAAAATCACTGCCAACTCTCAGGAATATTATCAGCGCGAGTTGGAGCGGGTGACGGAATTAATTCACGGTTGGGAACAGGTCGTCCGCCGCCAGACCGAGGAATTCCGCGAGGAAATCAAGACTCTACGCTCGGAAGTTCAGTTGTTTACCAATCGTATCTCGCGGCTGGAAGATTTGCAGCGCCAGGACAGCGCCCGCATCGAAGAGTTTCCGCCCATTCTGGATGCCTTGCGCCAGGAGGATGATAGATTACTGATCGGTATCACTCGCAGCGAGAAGTTATATAACGAGCGGATTGCGATTGTCCAGGACCGGCTGGAAGAAATCCGTCAGCAATCGGACAGTGCAATTTTGAACTTAAATCAGCTTTTCAGCAGTCAGGTGGACAGTGATAGTATTCGTTACGGGCAACTTGATGACCGCATCCGAACTACCGATGGTCAGTTGCAGGAAACCCAGTTGCGAATCGAACAGCTAAAACAGGTCAATGATAGCGAACTATATGATATTTACCAGTTGGTTGAAAGCCTGAGCGCCAGCCAGGTAGAGCGGACGCAGAGCGAGTTTGATATGGTGCGCCAGAGTCGGGCCAAATCTCAAGCCGCCGGGTTGGGTGGTCGTCGGGCGGTTCGGAATACCCGTCGCAATCGCGCTGAGTCGGGCTATGAAACCGCGCCGGAAGATAATTCGATATAGATTTGCTCGACCCGCTGGCTCATCATTTCCAGGCTAAACTCCTGGGTAACGCGCCTTTGTCCCTGCTGGCCCATCGTTTCGCTTAAAGTTTTATCTGCCAGCAACCGATTGATGGCCTGCGCCAAAGCGGGTGGGTCGGCGGGTGGCACTACCAGTCCGGTTACTTGGTTTTGGTTCACGTAGCTTGTGCCAGTCCCCAGTTCGGTTGAAATTACTGGCTTGCCCGCCGCCATCGCCTCTAGTTGGACGATGCCAAAGGCTTCGCTGCGCTCGCAAGCCGGTAGTACAAAAATATCGGCGGCAGCATAAAATTTGGGTAACTCGTCTTCGCTTACTTCGCCCGCGAATGTTACTCGTTCCCCCAGCTTTAATCGCGCTACCTGCGCCCGCAAATCGGTTTCCTGCGGCCCGATACCGACTATCACTAATCGTGCCGTCGGGTTTATTATAGGCATCGCTTCCAGCAAATATTGCAGCCCTTTATAATACCGCAGCCGTCCAACAAAGAGCAGGGTCGGGCCACGGTAGCCCGCCAGCGCCGCCGAGGGCTTCGCTCCGCTAAAACGGGCATAATCTATCCCCAGTGGCACAACCCGACATTTTGAAGAAAGCGGACGCAGATAGGGCGAGCTTTCGACATAATTCGGGCTGGTGGGCAGAATTAGGTCTACCCGACGCAAGACCCGGCCCATCAGTGGGGAATAGAAGGCCAATAAACGTTTCTGGCGCACAATGTCGCTATGATAGGTCAGAATAGTCTTCGGAGCTTGCGCGCCGAAGCGCGGCAAGTATGAGCCAAGCAACCAGGCCAGTTCGCCCGGTGGATAGGGAAATTGCAGATGAACAATATCGGGAAGCGATTTGGCATAGAGCCGCCGCAGATACTCAAATCCCAACCGAGGACTGAGCGGGGCGGACGAGATATTCAGCCAGCGCCCGGCTTTTAGCACCGGCACTCCCTGAATATTTTCGCGGTGAGTGGCCCAGCCAGGATTCGTCACCAGTACTTCGACCTGATGCCCCCGCCCCACCATGCTTTCCGCCAGTTGGCGGGTGTAGTTTTCAATGCCGCCCAATACTGGATAATAATCTTTGTAGAGGTAGAGTATTTTCAAAAATCTAAAATCTAAAATCTAAAATCTAAGGTCTAAAAAGTGCTGAGTGCTGAGAAAATTCAGCTAGTGAATACCCGTTTAATTCAAAACTCAAAACTCAAAACTATTTTGTCTATCCCTATAAAATATTTTTTTACTAGATGCGAAAGTTTGGAGTTATATGAGTTTCGCGCTGGGAGCGCATGAACTTGAGATTTTTCTCTAGCCAGCCCACCACTAATTTGTTATCGCGGCTAAGTTTTGAGGTCTGCCGGAAATGAGCGATAGCCTTTTCAACCTGCTCGACCGTAACCGGTTCACCATTATAGAGCCGCCATTCCAGGCTGTGCATCGAGCGGTTCATAATAATTCGGTCTAGCCGCTCCGGGCTGGGCGGTCTGAGCCAGGGCAGAAGAAAGAGGGTGGCCTCGTCCAGCACCTCCCCAAAGTTGGTCAAAGGAAATAATATTCCAACTACCATCGCGCTCCTGCTTCCCCCTCGGCCCTAAATCATCCCAATTTTATTATAGCATAGATAATACGCGCCTCGATTGAAGGCAGATTGCTAGAGATGTGATAACTAAGATTTGGGTTGCAGAAGGGGTTAGAATGAGGTTATAAAAACAAAAAGCCGACGATCAGAGTCGAACTGATGACCTGTCGATTACGAATCGACTGCTCTACCAACTAAGCTACGTCGGCCTACTAAGACCAAGCATATTATAGCCTTTGGGTTGGGGATTGTCAACGAAAACTAATACTTTTGGTGTTATTGACAAGAACATAACCAGGTGTTACCATCGCCCTATATATTACCCAAATGGACAATGACGAGGTGAGACGTGACGTTAGAAACCGGCAAAATTGAAAAGCGCGGCTATAACGCGCAGGATGGCATTTCGCTGACGGTGGATGTGGTTATCTTTAGCCTACGACCTCGCCCGCTTCCGGCCTGGGAACGCGCCGAGGAAGCCGAAGATGGCGGACGCGAATTACAGGTGCTATTAATTCGCCGCGCCAATAACCCCTACCAAAACTTTTGGGCCTTGCCCGGCGGACGGGTACGAGCCGACGAAAGCCTGGAAGAGTCGGCGGCCCGCCAGTTGCGCGAAAAAACTTCGGTCAAGGCCAATTATCTCGAACAACTCTACACCTTTGGACACAAGGAGCGCGACCCACGTGGACGGACGGTCTCGGTGGCTTATTATGCGTTGGTACGCACCGACCAACAAAAGCTGGAAGCCGGGCCGGATACAATCGAAGCTCGCTGGTTTCCAGCGGACGAGTTGCCGGGCGAACTGGCCTTTGACCACGCCGAAATAATGGGCTATGCCCTCTGGCGATTACGCAACAAGGTCAAATACGCCAATATTGCTTTCCAGTTTCTTTCGCCAACTTTCACTCTGACCCAACTGCGCGAGGTCTACGACCTGATTCAGGGTCGCCACGCCAAAAAAGAAGACCCGGCTAACTTCAAGCGCAAAGTCGAGGCCAGCGGCGTGATTGTCGAAACCAACGAAAAGCTGGAAGGCGGACGGCATCGTCCGCCCCGCCTCTATCGGGCCGTCCTCCCCCGCTCCACCGACCCGATGCAGCGGGGATAGGGGAAAGGCAAGACGGAAGGCGGAAGAAATTTACGATTTACCCCCAACGGGGGCGAGGCCGCGATTTACGATTAAAACCTCAGTCCTCAGTCCTATCTTTCCCCCGTCCCCCGTTTCTCCATTTCGGCCCGATAGACCGTCCAAGAGGTCGCGTTGGGACGGGTTGGGTCTACTGTGTCGGGGGCAGTCTGATATTTTGGGTATTTCTGGCGCACCAGGGTTTTGATGTTATCGGGCAGCGCCTCAAAGGAGTCGTGGCGGAAACTGTGGGCATGATAGATAATATTGCCCTCGTGACCGTCCATCCCCATCCAGGGCAACCATGGCCCGACCCGCACCCAGGTATTCATAATCGGCGGCGACTCGGCGCTGAAACGAGCCGACTTCGGGACATAAAAATCGAAAATCTCACACGAAGTATAGTTCTTTTCCCAACCCGGCAAAGGATAAAACGGGAAGACATCCGAGGCCCATACATAATAGTCGCCCATTTCTTTGGGAGCAGAGGGCGGCCCTAGTTCGCGGCTACCATCGTTCATGACCGCCACCCATTGCCCTTCGCCTTTGGAGCGCATCCGAAAGTTCACCGGGTCGTTATCAATGTGAAAGACCTCGTTGGTCTGCCCGGTAATGGGGTTGTCCCAGTTATCCAGCACTTCGCCGGTAGTCGCATCGGTATAGAAAACCAGTTCGCGGGTCGCTACAAAAAACCCGTCTTTTTCGGCGGTTTCCACTCGGCGACGAATATTAAAGCCGTTGATGCTAAAGAGTTTCTGGGGGCGCGTCCCCGGAATAAAAGCATAAGCATTGCCGGTCATGTGATAGAGGCTATCCTGACCATCGGCGCGGGCCAGCACTTCCAGATACAGTTCGGTGACACTTCTTTCGGTTTTCTGCGACTCAACCACGAGCTTCCTCCTTATGAAATCATAATCAACTATATTTCTGGGCCAAGCGACAAACCTGCTTACGAATCTCCGTGTCAAACCAGGGTGGACTACCGGCAAGTGCATTTTCGGTCATGCGCTCCGGCTTCGAGGTGGCGGGAATAATGACGCTAATGCGTGGGTCGCTGGCAATCCACTTGAGCAGGACTTGAGGCCAGGTTGTTACGCCGAAAGCCGCAAAGGGCGCAAGTTCGGCGGGGGTCGGCGATTGTTGTACCAGACTGCCTACCCCCAGGGGTCGCATAACCAATACCCCCAGGTCATATTCCGCCGCGAGTGGCAACATGCGGTTTTCGACCACTCGGTCAAGCGCATTATAAGGTATCTGAATGGCCTCCACCCGCCCGGTTTTAATCACCTGTTCCATTTCGTCAAAAGCGCCGTGAGCATAATGCGTAATGCCAATCGCTCGAACTTTGCCCGCTGCCTTGAGTTCCTCCAGAACTTTGAGGCGGGCAGGCCACGCTACTAGATTATGCACTTGATATAGGTCTACGTAGCCGCCAAAATAGCCGAAAGAGGCGGCAAATTGCCTTTCAGCTTGAGCATCCGAATCGGTCCAAACTTTGGTGGCAATCATGGTGCGGTCACGCAAGGCCAAGCTATCCACCGCCGCTCCTAGCACCCGCTCGGCCTCCCCGTACATGGGCGATGAGTCATAAAAGGTTGCACCCGCCCCGAAAGCCGCCTGGACAATTGTGGTACGCTCGGCCTCGACCGCTGCCCCGCGCACATCAAAAGTCTTCCAGGTTCCCATGCCAATCACCGGCACAGTTAGCCCGCTCCGCCCCAAACGTCGTTGCTCCATCCTGAGAACCTTTCTTTGATAGCAGTGGTAAGTGGTCAGTGGTCAGAAAAATGCAGGACTGAGGTTTTAATCGTAAATCGCGGCCTCGCCCCCTTTGGGGGTAAATCGTAAATCCCCCGAAAATCATTTCTTCACCGTCGGGTCGTAGATGTCGCGCAACCAGTCGCCGATGATATTGACCGAAATAACCAGCAAGCTGATGACAATCCCTGGAAAGACTGGAAACCACCAGGCTTTTTCCAGCAAGCCGCGCCCGTCGTTTAGCATTCCGCCCAGACTGATACCGGGCGACTTGATGCCCAACCCGATAAAGCTCAGGCCGCTTTCCGCCAGAATCGAAACCGCCATCAAAAAAGTCCATAACACAATCAGGCTGGAAGAAATATTGGGCAGAATATGGCGAAAGATAATTCGTAAGCGAGGCACGCCGAGGGCTTCCGCCGCAATTATATAGTCCCGACGGCGGGCGGCGAGTACCTCGCCCCGCGAAATACGGGCGTAGGCGGCCCAATACCCAAACCCCAGGACTATCGCCACGCTGAACAGGGTCGGCCCGACCACCCCGATAATCACGATTGCCAGCACAATAAAGGGAAAGGCCAGCCAGATGTCTACCAGCCGCATCACGATTTTATCAAACAGACCTCCCAGAAATCCCGCCAGCAGTCCCAAAGGCAAGCCGATAAACAGAGCGATAGTCGGCGCGATAAAAGCCACCACCAGTGAGGCCCTTGTGCCGTGCAAAATCTGGCTGTAGACATCGCGGCCCAGATTATCAGTGCCAAGCGGATAGCCCGGCTTGGTTTTTTCTTCCCAAAAAGGTGGTTTGAAGCGACTCAACAGGTCTTTATCATCCGGTTTGTGTAATTGCAGCACCTCGGCAAAGACCGCTCCCAGAAATATCAATCCAAAAATAACTAACGCAATGATTACCACCGGCCCAGGCTGCACCCGAAAAAGCGGACGGCGCGGCGCTAATTCCGGCTCGGCCACTATCGGCGGCACTATTTCAGATGTAACCCTCACCGCTTTGCGGCGCGGTGCTTTTACTTCCATTCCTTATACCTCGGCGGGGGTCAGGGGTCAGGGAAAATTCAAAGCGGGCTAAGTTTTCTAATCGTTATCGTAAATATTCAACCTCGGTCTTTAGTTTCCCCGGCCCACTGAACCCTCGTATTACACCGCCAGCCCCAATTCGTGATATTGGGGGGCAATCCGGTCACTGATTAGCTGGATGCGCTTGAGATTAGCAATCAAATGATTGTGAAAAACATCGTTTTGAAACTCGTTCATCGCCTTGTTAGTGACGGCGGCGGTCTCAAATTCATTATGGCTCAAACCCATTCGCCCTTGCGAAGCCTGCCAATAAAGCTCGACCTGACCCCGAAAGCCGCCGCGCTCCCGCCCAAAAAATAGGGTGCGACAGAGGCTAAAGGCGTAGTCTTCCAACTCACGCCGCTCGGCGGGCTTGAGGTCGTGCATCTCCTCAGCGATACTTTCGATGCCGAAACCGACGTGCCGCCCCTCATCTTGCATCACCAGTTCCAGAATAGAATTTATACAGGGGTCAAGGCTGATGCGGTGCAGATAATTGAATACCCCCATGGCATAGCCTTCCACCAACACCAGCATCCCGATAGCTTTCTTGTGCCAGTTGTTCATTCCTAGAATGCTATCAATGATAAACTTGATATTGAAATCCATCGGATGAACTTCCATCCGCTCCAGGTAGCGCCGGAAAACCTCAATATGGCGGGCTTCATCCATCACCTGCGAAGCCAAAAAGAGCTTGCCATCCATATCGGGCCGCATATCCACCAGTTGCGAACAAATCAGCATCGAACCCTGCTCGGCGTGCAGAATCTGGCTCAAAGTCCAGCCCGACTCGCGGTGGCTCAGGGCGATAACCTCCTGCTCGGATAGTACATCGGTCAGCCCCATCTGGGCCGCACTCCAAAATTCGGGGCGCAAAGGCAGTACCCCCGCCCCAATCGTATTATTCCAATCAATATCAATCGCCGGGTCCCATGCTTTGCGTTTGGCGAGTTCGTAGAGCTTGCGCCCTTTGGCAAAATCCGGGTCATATTCCAGATTCCAGAGGCTGGCGGAAGTGTTAGGAGCTTCCCGCCGCTTCACCAAATTTCCGGTAATGGTCTGGGCCAGAAAATAACCCAACCTGCGCCCGGTAATACGATATACATCCTGCAAGTAATTTAATCTTTCCTCAAGCATCGTCCTTTTCCTCTCACAGTATTGGGAGACAGGGGTCGAGGTTCAGGTGATTTACCCCCAGCGGGGGCGAGGCCGCGATTTACGATTACAAAGTCAGTCCTCAGTCCTCAGTCCCTTACCCTGTAAATCCTGTCTAGCCCTGTTAAATTTCCCCGTCCCCTGACCCCTGTCTCCCAACCCCTACTCAGAACCCATAGCGCCACAGATGATAGTGCTGACCGACGTTACCCATTTCGACCTGCCAGGCCGGGTCGTTGGTCGGGTTATAGGTCAGCGCCCGGCGCTCGAAAACCTGCATCAAGACATCCTTATCCGCGCCCCCGATTTTGACCCGCGCCCAATACGGTTCACTCAAGGGCAAGCCCAGCACGAAAATCCAGGGATTGGGCAGCGTATTCATCCATTTGAAGAAAACGTCTGGCACATTATGGCCCAAAGTATTATCGTAATAGGCATACGTGGCAGGAGCGGGCGGAGCAGTCAGGAGACGCACCTGCCCATTCTTGTCTATCGCTTCCAGCACCGGGCCACTGCGCTGGGCTACCCGCTTATCGTTGTTGAGCGACGCTACTACCCCAAAGCTGGCATAGGTTGGCGCATCGGGATTGCCCTGGGCCGGGTCGCCCGCCACCGGAACAGCCGCCGGAGCGCGGCCCTCAAACTGGGCATTGCCGGTCTGCATCTGACCGCTCATCAATTCGTAGACCAACCGTCCGGTAGTAATGAACCACTGGCTGGCCCGGTCGCCCGCCGGATTGGTAATCTCCATGCGAGCCTTGTCATAATAAAAGACCTGACGCTGACCGCCCGGCGCTTCGACATACGGCTCGGCCCGAATATCGAAAGCCGACGGCCCATAGAACCAGGTGCGCGAGACCTTGCCTGCCGCCAGTGGCCCATCCGCCGACATCCACAGATTGCGGGCATTCACATCGGCCTGAGCAATCCCGGCCTTTACAAAGAGCGGATTGCTATCCTGAATACTCCCTCCGGTGCTGAACCGCCATGTCCGCACCTGGGTCGAGCGTCCCGGCGGAGTATAGCCAAAAGTGACGGTGTAGGTCGTATTGGGCTGCAAGGGTGTTTTGCTGGCGATAGCCGCGCTCTTGCGAGTGGCAAACATGGTCAGCTTGGGCAGCGCAATAATCGGGACGGGCGTGCCATTCTGATCGGTCAGGGAAAACTTGGCGGCATCATAAGTTAAATCACTCGCGCCCCGATATTGCAGGGTAATCGGGTTGCCGATGGGATAAGTCGCACCAGCGGCGGCGAAAGTATCGGGAGCTTCGCGGGCAGCCTGGAGCGGAAAGCCGGTGGCGTTATCGGGGGGATACAGCACCCAGGCTGGGTCGAAAACCTCTTTCCAGACCGGCATCCCGAAATCCATGATGCAAACCCCACGCTTGCCATCCGGGGTCGTGGCAAAGCCAAAACCAATGTCGGGATAAGAGGGGTCAATAATCACGACCCGATGGTTCATCATGGGCATAAAGGCATCCACCGCCCCGATTGGGTCGGCGAGATAAGCTGCGTTTTCGTTGGTACTATCAGGGTTTTTATAACCGGCGGCCCTGGTACGGTCTGAAAAGGTCGCCCCGGTAAAGCCAGGCTGTCCGGGCTGCTCGCCGTGAGGGTCGTTGAACGAGCCGTTGCGGGCTACATAATCGGCGTGGGCCTGGGCCGCCTGACACAGGGCCGGTTCGAGGGCGCAAGGTTGCACCCCCGCTAAGGCGCGATACTGGTTGACCCGACCCAGGGCCGTTTGTAACCTGGGGTCGTTGAGGTTCACCGCCATTGTGATAACTCCTTTATTAATAGGACTTAGCTTGTAAGTCGGTGGTAAAGATGGAAAAGTTGGATTTGAAAAATTTACGCCGTAAATTTTTCAAATCTAACCAAACCTGTTTTTGGGTTATAGCACGATTATCCTTAGCTCAGAAAATCGTCCCAAGCGAAAGTCCTAATTTGGTTAGCTAAAAGCCGAGATTTTTAGACCCTGATATTCTACCCGTCCGGCAGCGACCTCGATAAATTGCAGGTCGTCGGTCAAGTCAGCGGGACGCGGCCGATTGAGCAACTTTTCCAGAACATCCACCGTGATCGCCTGAGCCTGCGGGTCAAGTCGGAGCGGTTGGCCCAGTGAGACCAACAAATCCAGTCCATGTATCGAAAGCTCAATAATCCGAGTGACACTGTAATCATCTACCCGAATCGGGCCGAAGGTGCTAGTGATGACCGCCGCCGGGTCAAGCCGGTTCAGGGTAGCCATTGCCTCGGCTAAAACTTGCTCAAACGTGGTGACAATGGTTTCCCGCGAAAGACTGGCAGCGGTACTGTGAGCGCGTTGACTCACGGCGGCGGCAATCGTCGGGCCTTCAAAATGGTAGTAATTATAACGGTCGCGCTTCGGCGGTACATCCAGAGTGGTTGCGCCGTATTCAGAAACTACCAGGGGCGCACGCATGGTATGGGCCACCAGGGTAAAGACATCCCAACCCGACAAACGGCTAGGAGCTTGCCATTGCGCTACGGTAAGCGGCTTTATTATCTCGACAATTAAAGCGCCCTGGTTTTGAATCGCCGCTTTGAGGTTCGTGTATTCATCCATTTTATATCCTCACAGCATTTAGCACAGCAATTTATAGAAAGGTAAGCTTTAGCCATTGAGTTTCTTATATTGCTCAAGTTCGCGTTGCAGTTCCACCAGCTTTTGCTCGGCTTCGCTGCGGGCCTGGGCCTCTTTTTTGGCTTTAGCCCGCGCTTTTTTGGCGGCTTCCTGCACTTTCTTGATTTGAGCTTCGGCTAATCGGCGGGCAGTTTCGGCCTGGCTTTCAAGCAATTGGCGGGCTTCGGCTTCGGCTTGCTCCCCATTTAGCCGCAAATTGCCCTCCCGGTCATACAGGTGCAACTCCGCCCCATCCATCCCCAACCAGCTATCTAATTCGTTGCTCCATAACCAACCCCGCTCATTGGGTACGATTACCTCGCTTGCAGTCGGGCCGTAGCGCCAGCCCAATAAGGGAGTATTAACCCCGCGCCAGAGCCGTTGCGGGTCGCACACGAAATATTCCTTCACCCCCAGCAATCGGTAGAAAGCGGGCTTGCGTTCCAAATCATCTTTCCAGGTGGCTTTAGAACCAATCTCAATCGCCACCACCGGAGCAGGCCGATCAGGTTCGTCCATATTCCAACTCGATAGCTGCACCTGTTCGCCGGGCGGGACGACTACCTTGAATACCGCCAC
>JBBRSG010000108.1:0-20219 GCA_038245615.1 Chloroflexia bacterium
CCGACGGCTTCCCCGGCATAAATACTGGCAACCGCATAATTTTTCTCAGCCGCTGCTTGCTTCAAAGTATCCAAAGCGGCCTTATCCTGCACCAAATCGCTCTCGCGCCCGTCCCATTTTTCGGTAAACTCGTTTCGCAAAGCCCGCCCAGGTATGTGTTCGGGCCAGGGCAGGTTATTGGCCCGGTCATAAACCGCCGTCAGGATAGTATCGGTTTCGCGGGCCTGCAAAATTCGGTCTCTGGCGGCCTCGATTGCGCTGGTTTCGGGGCTGGCAAGAAAAGCCGTTCCCGACCAGATACCCGCCGCCCCCGCTGCCAGTACCGCCGCCATGCCCCGTGCCGAAGCCACCCCGCCACTGGCGACCACCGGGATTTGCACCGCTTCCAAAACCACCTGCAAAAGTGGTAAGGTCGAAACCCGTTTATTGGTATGCCCGCCCGCTTCGGTGCCTTGCGCTGCGATAAGGTCAACTCCGGCGGCCTCGGCGCTCAGGGCTTCCTCCCGGCTATGCACCTGGGTAGCGACCAATATACCCGCGTCGTGCAGCCGGGCCACATAGGGTGTTATATCGCCCACCGAGATAGCCACCAAAAAAGGCCGGGCGTTCACAGTAGCTTCAAATATTTCGGGGGAGGCGGCAATAACCCATCCTAATAGACCGATGCCGAACTTGAGGTCGGGGTTATCCTGCCGGATAAAGGCGACTTCCTGCTCGATAAAATCCGGGCTATCTTTGCCGATACCCAACATGCCCAGCCCACCGGCTTCGGACACGGCTTTTACCAACCGCCCGTGCGCGATATTCGCCATCGGCGCATTTAGAATAGGATACTTCAAGCCCCATTTTTCAGTTAGAATGGTTTTCAACATAATTTATACCTAATGAGAATTAATCAATCTTGCCTTTGGTACTCGGCAACGATGTCCCGGTGATGCGGACGGCCTCGCGCAGAGCCTGGGCGAAGCTCTTGAAAATTGCTTCCAGAATGTGATGGGGGTTCTTGCCCCGAATTTTATCCACGTGCATGGTCAGCCCGGCGTTAAAAGCCACTGCCCGGCAGAATTCTTCGATAAGCTGACAATCGAACTGCCCGACCTTTTCCGGCAGACCTTCGACCTCGTAGACCAGAAAGGGCCGTCCCGAAATATCGAGAGCCGTCCGTACCAGAGTTTCGTCCATCGGGACGTAGGCGTGACCGTAGCGTTTGATACCTACTTTGTCGCCAAAAGCTTGCTTGAGGGCGTGGCCCAAAGTAATCCCGACATCCTCAACCGTGTGATGGTCGTCAATCCATAAGTCGCCCTGGGCCTGGACTATCAGGCTGAACCCGGCGTGCTTGGCGAACAAAGTTAGCATGTGGTCAAAAAAACCGATGCCGGTCTTGACCTGGCTGCTGCCGTCGCCATCCAGGTCAACTTCTATCAAAATATTGGTTTCCAGCGTATCGCGCCCGACTTGTCCCCGCCGCACGGCTACCTCCGCGTATTTACGATTTATGATTTACGATTGAGTTTATCTGAGCGGATTATAACACTTTTTCCGGGAATGGCTTTATAAGAGGTCAGATTGAACCAGATTTTTCATAGCCGAATTTCGGTTTGATGGTCAGCTTCTTGCTGTAGTTTATTTGCTGTATTGAAAATCACCCAGAATTATCCATGTTATAATAAATCAAGTTTTCTTCGAGCAGTTGAACCTGAATTAACCACGAAAGGGATGATAGCTGTATGAAACGAACCCTGGCTTTAGTGACCGTGATGGCGTTGTTTATGTCGGCCTTTGCGCTTGTACTACTGGCTTTTACCGACGGCCCGGTGGTGGCGGCGGGAGAGGGCGCAACCGGCGAACTCAAGGACAAGGATGGCAAGTCGTTGGGCAAGGCCGATTTTGTCCAGAACGCCGATGGCTCGGTCAAACTGACCGTCAAATATAACAACATTCCGGCGGGTCTACATGGAATGCATGTCCACGCCGTCGGCAAGTGTGAAGGGCCGGACTTTGCAACGGCGGGGGCGCACTTTAATCCGACCAACAAGCAGCACGGCAATCTCAACCCGGCTGGCCCGCACCCTGGAGATATTGCGGTAAATCTGGAAGCACCCGCCGGAGGTAGTGGTACGCTGGAAGTTACTAGCAAGCTTTTCACCCTTTCGGATGGAGCAACCTCAGTATTTGATGCCGATGGCGCAGCCCTGGTAATCCATGCCGCCGCCGATGACTTCAAGACCGACCCGACTGGTAATAGCGGCGGGCGGATTGCCTGTGCGGTTCTCAGCAAAGTCACTTTACCGGCCCAGGGCGGCGCTCCGGCGGCGGGACAGGGCGGCGGTCAGAGTAGCGATATGCTGTTCTGGGTGGTGCTGGGAATGGGTGGAATACTGGTGATAAGCGCGACCAGCCTGACCCTGGTACGCCGTCGAGCGGGACGCTAGAACCGATTTTGCTTGACATATAAAGATTAAGCAGCCATAATAGGCGCGGTGTTTCAAATACCCGCGCCTTTTTGGTCGGGTTGGTACAGTTTGCCGGTTCGAGGATGTTCGTAGCGACATCAGTTTGTCAGGAATATGGCCTGGTCCGCTCTCAGTTATTGTTTCAGTTCAGGCAGAACTAAATCACCAGTGCCTTTTACGCCCTGTTGTCAGTGATTCCAATGGGTTGAGGGAGTTTTTACGTTGACTAAACCGCTTGTGGCAATCGTGGGCCGGCCTAATGTGGGCAAATCCACATTTTTTAATCGTGTAATCGGCGAAAAGATGGCAATCGTCGAAGATGTGCCGGGAACTACCCGCGACCGGCTATATGGCGATGGGGAATGGAACGGGAAACATTTTACCTTGATTGATACTGGGGGTCTGGAATTTGAAACCAACATCCAGCCCAGCGCCGAGGATGACCCGATTGATGAAATCGCTCGGCAGACCCGCGCTCAGGCGACGGCAGCAATCGAGGAAGCCGATGTGATTGTCTTTATGGTAGATGCCAAAACCGGCATTACCAGTGCTGACCGCGAAATTGCCGACCTCTTGCGCCTTTCCCACAAACCGATTGTGTTGGCGGCGAACCGGGCCGACAGCGAGGAGCGTCGTCAGAATTCGGTGGAATTCTATGAATTGGGAATTGGCGACCCGATTGCGGTTTCATCTTATCACGGCACTAATACCGGCGATTTGCTGGACAAGATTGCCGAATATCTGCCAGAACAGCCTGAAGATGTCGAGGACACCTCGATTCGGATTGCGATTATCGGACGACCCAACGTTGGCAAAAGCCGTCTGCTCAATGCCGTGCTAGGCCAGGAGCGGGTTATCGTTTCGGATGTGCCGGGGACTACTCGCGACGCAATTGACACCGATATTATTGTCGGTGGACGCGAAGTGACCCTGATTGACACGGCGGGTATCCGGCGGCGCGGTCATATTGACCAGGGTATCGAGAAATATAGCGTGATGCGGACCCTGAAAGCGATTAATCGCTCTAACGTGGTGCTGCTGGTGGTAGATGCCAGTGAGGGGATTACCGCCCAGGATACCCACATTGCCGGGTACGCCCTCGAACAGGCCAAAGGGATTGTCCTGGTGGTCAACAAGTGGGATAAAGTCGAAAAAGACACCCACACGATGCACCAGCACACCGAAAAAATCCGGCAGGAATTTGATTTCATGAGCTGGGTACCCCTGGTTTTTATTTCCGCCAAGTTTGGGCAGCGGGTCAACAAAGTACTGGAAATGGCCTTACATGTCGCTGACGAGCGTCGCAAGCGGGTTTCGACGGCCCTACTCAATCGCTTAATCCGCGAGGCGGTGGCGGAACATGCCCCGCCTTCCAAACCGGGCAAGTGGCTCAAAATTCTGTATGCTACCCAGGCCGATATTAACCCACCGACCTTTATCTTTTCGGTCAATGATGCAAAGGCCATTCATTTTTCCTACGAGCGTTATCTGGAAAACAAGCTCCGCGCTACCTTTGGTTTTGAAGGCACGCCAATTCGGATGTTCTTCCGAGGGCGTGAAAACGAAGACAAATAGTAGCCGCAACCTATCAACTCTAAATTAACGCAATCAGCTGCTATCTGAAGGCTACCGGCTCAACTCGAACCCCGGCCTACCCCCAAAGGAGTAAAACTGATGAACTGGCTGGCCCTGGTAGTTCTGATATTGGTTACTTATCTTCTGGGAGCTTTTCCCAGTGGAGTAGTTTGGGGTAGGCTGCTCAAAGGCGTAGATGTGCGCCAGTTTGGGAGTGGCAAAACCGGGGCAACCAATTCGCTGCGGACGCTGGGTTGGCAGGTTTCATTGCTGGTTTTTGTCTCGGACATCAGCAAAGGGGCTTTAGCGGTAGGCCTCCCGATGTTATTAAGCGCCCTCTTTTTCAAGCAGAACGGACAGGATAATACTCCCTGGGCGGTAATGGCTTGTGGTTTAGCCTCGATTGTCGGACATAATTTTTCGGTCTTTATTGGCTTCAAAGGTGGGCGCGGGGTTTCAACTGGCATGGGTCAGCTTGTGACGATTTCGCCCCTGGCGATGTTGATGGTGGCACTGGTAGATGTCTGGGTACTTTTGTTCAGCCGGTATGTGTCGCTGGCTTCGGTGGTCGGCTGTGTGTTGGCGGAACTCTTCATTTTTTGCAATATCTGGCTAACCAATCTCGACCCGCGCTATTTGGCCTGGGGACTGGTAGTGCCAGGCTTCATCCTGATTTCGCACCGCGACAATATCGAGCGTTTGCAAAAAGGTACGGAGCGCAAGCTGGGCGAAAAGGCCAAACCGGTTGACAACCAACCGACCCCGGAAACCGCCAATACCAGTTCAAAAGCGGCCCTTTCGCGGAGCAGCAATTCTGGAAATAAAGCCGGAAACCCCTAGAATTTATATTTTATGGAAATCATTTACGGGCGCAATGCTGTCACCGAAGCCTTGAAACGACCCGGCGCGAAAGTCGGGCGGCTATTATTGGCGGACGGTGTAGACGAAAAAGCGGGCGGGCCAGTCGCTACTTTGCAAAAGCTGGCGGCGGAAAGCCGACCCCCCGTGCCGGTCAAAAAAATGTCGCGCCCCGACCTCGACCGCCTGACCCAACACGCCAACCACCAGGGCGTAGCCGCTGAAGTTCCGCCTTACCCCTACGCAAATTTTGAGCAATTGCTCCGCGACAGCCGTTCCGACCCCAACGCCATTTTTCTAGTTCTCGACTCGCTGCAAGACCCTCAAAATTTGGGGACGCTTTTTCGGACTGCTGAGGCCGTCGGTGTCACCGGGGTGATTATCCCGGAACGCCGGGCCGCCGGAGTGACACCCGCCGTCCGCAATGCCAGTAGCGGGGCAGTGGAGCATCTGCAAATCGCCCAGGTGGTCAATTTGGCTCGCGCTCTGGAACAACTCAAAGAAGTCGAGGTCTGGGTCGCCGGGCTGGAAGATGAGGTCGGGGCTATCCCCTATGACCGAGCTACCTTGAGTGGACGACTGGCCCTGGTAGTCGGGCATGAGGGCGATGGGCTGGGTCGGCTGGTTCGTCAGAAATGCGATTTTTTTGTAATCCTGCCCATGCAAGGCCGTATCGCCTCACTCAATGCCGCCGTCGCCGGGTCTATCGCGCTCTACGAAGTCTTGCGACAACGGCGGTTGGAAATCTAAAATCGGAAATCTAAAATCTTGAGTTCCTTAATCGTGAAGCGCAGCCTCGCCCCAGATGGGAGTAAATATTCTCAGTTCTATATTTCCCGACCTTGATTTTAGATTTTAGATTTGCGATTTTAGATTAAGGAGTTTGAAATGGCAGAAGCGACCCCGGAATTTAAGCAGCACTTGCGGGAGGCATTCGAGACGGCCTATGTGGGGCAGACCTTCACCTATCGCCGGACTTTTAGTGATGGTGATGTAGCGATATTTTGCGGGGTTACTGGCGACTTTAACCCTTATCATCAGGATGACTTGTTTACCCAAGATAGCTGGTTCAAACGGCGCATCGTTCCGGGCCTCTTGACCGGCAGTATGCTTACCCATATCGGGGGGATGATTAGCTTTCTGGCGGCTGAAATGCATTTTCAATTCCTCCAGCCAGTCTATATCGGCGATACTATCACCTGTACCCTGACTTTCACCGAAAAAGATGAAGTCAAACGCAAGATTTCGGCTAGTGCCAGGATGGTCAATCAAAACGGAATAGAAGTGATAAACGCAACTCTCAAAGGTATTCCAGGTAATATACGGCTGGCGAAATAGAGTAGTTGTGAGTATTGGCGGCGGGGAATTTTTACAGGGATGTACAGGATTGACAGGATAAAGAAGGTCGGGGAAAGACAGGGCGTGGGATTTTAGATTTTAGATTTTAGATTAGGAAACTCAGCACTCCAAACCGATGAATCGAACTGATCGCCTTTTAGCGATTGTGTTGGAATTGCAAAATAAGGGTCGCCAACGGGCCGAAGACCTGGCGGCAACTTTTGAAACCAGCAAACGCACAATCTACCGCGATATTCAGGCCTTGAGCGAAAGCGGTGTACCCTTGTTGGCCGTACCGGGTCAAGGTTATCAGCTTATGGAAGGTTATTTCCTGCCGCCCCTGAGCTTTACTACCGCCGAGGCCAGTATGCTACTTTTAGGCAGCGATTTTGTGGCCCAAAACTTCGATGCCGAATATCGCATGGCCGCCGAGTCCGCCAGCCGCAAAATCGAAACCGTCTTGCCGCCCAAATTGCGCCAGGAAGTCCACGAGTTGCAGGGTAGCATCCGGTTTGTGTCCTATTCTTTTGGCGACCCGCATATTCTCAAGTTGCTGCGCCAGGCAACCGTCGAGCGGCGCACGGTGGCCTTTGATTACTACGCCCGCCAAACTCGCGGCGAAGCCGACGCTACCGAAAACCGCCGCGAGGCCGACCCCTATGGGCTGGTTTACCTCAACCGGGCCTGGTATCTGGTGGCTTATTGCCACTTGCGCCACGATATTCGCAATTTCCGGCTGGACCGCATCGAAAACCCGACCTTGCTGAATAAACTCTTTGCACGACCAGAAGGTTTTAAGCTGACCGAGCGCCACACCGAAGCCGAATGGGTCTTGCAGGTCGAGGTGCTATTTGACCCGACGGTAGCCCGCGCTGTCCGCGAGTCGAATTTCTACTTTATCACCGAATATCAAGACCGGGCCGAGGGTCTGCTGGTAAAACTCAAGGCCCGCCACGAGCGAGATGTGCTGGATTGGCTACTGAGTTGGGGTCGTCATGTCCGGGTGCTTGAGCCGCAAGCTTTAGGTCTGAGGATAGCACAGGAAGCGGCGGCAATTTTGCAGCAATATCCCAACGAGTTTTAAGGCGGCTGAATCGCTACTGACATAAGGTTGTCACAACCATCGGGTAAGCTATAACTACAAGCCGTTACTAACGGCCTGACGAAAGTCTACCAAGACGGCGGTTTACTAATTGGAAAATAGCTTACCCGAAAGGAGCAACTCTTATGACTACTTCAACTGCTATCGCTACTCCGGCCCTGAATTATGTGGTGTTATACGTGTCCGACCTGGAAGCCAGCCGCGAACTTTACAAAAAGCTGGGCTTTGTCCACATGGTCAGCGAGGATGGGCCGGGCTTTTGCCAGTTTAACGGCGGGGCAGACGGCATCTTGTTTGGGCTGGTGCAGACCAACGAACACAGCCCTGCCGCCGGAGTCAACGAGCTTTATCTCAAGACCCCTAATATTGCCGCGATGCGCGAGGTCGTAACCAGCAAAGGAGTCGAAGCTGGCCCAATTATGGAAATGCCCTTTGGCAAAATCTTCGCGGTCAATTCGGCAGACAATCATCCGGTGATGGTGATTGAGGGGTAGTAATCAGTGGTCAGTGGTCAGTGGTCAGTAGAAAAGTTTTGAGTTCTGAGTTTTGAGTTAAAATGCCAAGCCCTAGCTGAATTGTCTCACTCTTGCGTCTTACGTCTTCCATCTTGCATTTCTCTGATCACTGACCACTGACCACTGCCAGGAGCATTTATCATGAGTTTTCATACCCAAATCGAAAGTTTAGAGGCTAGAGCGCCATTTGATTTTGAGAAATCGCTGGCGTTTTTGGGCGGATTTATGCCCAACCACGCCGAACAAACGATTGCCGATAACACTATGACCAAAGCGGTGATGGTAGAGGGTCAGCCGCTAATTTTTAGGGTAAAGGCGGCGCACAGTCCCAAAAGCCCGACCCTGGAATATACCCTCTTTTCCGAAGAGCCGATTACAGCGGCCCGACAAGCGGCGGCGGCAGACCGTATCAGCTTCTTTCTGAGCCTGGACGATGATTTGCAGCCGTTCTATGCTATCGGTCAGGACGACCCTTACTTTGCCCCGGTCCTGGAAAAACTATATGGCTATCATCAGGTGAAATTTATGACTCCCTTCGAGAATGCATGTTGGGCGGTATTGACCCAGCGCAACCCGATGAATCTCGCCGGGCGCATGAAGCAGGCTTTGATGGATAAATTTGGCACCAGGCTGGAACTGGACGGGGTAACTTACCCGGTTTTCCCCGAAGCCAGCCAGATAGCCCAGGCCGACCCGGAGGAAGTGCCGACAACTATTCACCACGAGCGTAAAGGCGAGCAAATTGCAGCAGTCGCAAGAGCTTTCAGTCAGGTAGACGAAGATTTTCTACGTACCGGGCCTTATGATGAGGTCGAAGCCTGGTTACGGAGTATCAAAGGCATTGGAGCGTGGTCGGCTAACTTCGTAATGCTGCGCGGTTTAGGTCGGATGGAGCGAATCCCAACCGAAGAAAAGCGGTTAAACGAGGTGGTGTCAAAGCAGTACAGCGAAAGTCTGGAACAAATCGCCGGGCGATATGGCCCACATCAGGGCTATTGGGCGCACTACATGCGGGTAGGCGGCTAAAATATAAGTCGAATTGAAAACTAAAATGTCGCAGTTGGCTATATAGCATAGTTTAAAGCTAAAGTAGTCCGGTTTGTAAGGTTCAACGTAAGGTCAATTTGTTATAGTAAAATGGATACATTATAGATACCTGATAAATATCTGAATATGAATATTTTAGTTTAGATATTTTAATTTATAGGTAGCTAAATTTCGTACCATCTTAGCTCTATAACACCATTAGGCCCTAAAATGCATCCATGTTACGGTAAAACCTTTAACTAAGGAGATTCTGATGGCTTTCAAACCAGGTTTTTTGGTAGTACCGATTTATCTTTTGCTTTCACTTGCTTTAAGTACTTTCCAGCTTCAAACTTACGCTGCGCCCGATTTCCCCAACGACCGTTTTAAGGCCTTGTGGCAATATAGCGACAAGCTGATTGACGAGACCGGAGCCGGAGCAGGGCGCGGCTATACCTGGGGGCCAAACGTCTTTGGCACCCACCAGGAGGAGTACCTTGAAGGTCAGGGCGGTAACCGCTCGGTGGAGTATTTCGACAAGAGCCGGATGGAACTTTCGCCGGATGGAACTTATGTTACCAACGGCCTGCTGACCAAAGAACTGGTTAGCGGGTTGCGCCAGGATGGGAATAACAAGTTTACCCAGCTTACCCCCAGCAAACTCCAGGTGGCGGGTGACTCGAATGAGGATGGCAAAAGCAATTCGATTGCGCCTACTTATGCCACTTTTGGCAAAGTTGTCACCATTAACCTGAGCGACAATAATGCGACTAACCAGGTAGGGCAGATTATTACCCAGACGATTAACCGGGACGGGGTGGTTTCGACCCTGGCAACCCCACCGGTGGCGCTCAAGTACGGCTATTATGACCCGACCCTCAAGCATAATATTGCCGGGGTCTTTTACGACTTCTTTTACCTCAAAGGTCGGGTCTGGAACGGCAGTACCTA
This sequence comes from Chloroflexia bacterium, assembly GCA_038245615.1. GTDB lineage: Bacteria > Chloroflexota > Chloroflexia > Chloroheliales > Chloroheliaceae > 54-19. The sequence goes on from JBBRSG010000108.1 coordinate 9,822, forward strand.
CCTAACCGGCAATATCTATACCGACCAACCGATTAGCAATGTCTTTGGCTTGCCGCTCACCGAAGCTTTCTGGACACGGGCAGTGGTAAGCGGCATCGAAAAAGATGTGCTGGTACAACTATTCGAGCGCCGGGTCTTGACCTACACCCCGACTAACCCCGACCAGTATAAAGTGGAAATGGGCAACATCGGGCAACATTACCACCGCTGGCGCTATCCTAATTCGACCAGACCGCCAGTAGATACCCTGGCGAAGGCTGCCCCCGATTTAGTGGATATTTTCAGCGTTTATGACGAGACTACCGGCTCTAACGACCAGAAATTAAAGGCCGCCCTGGAATATGCTAACCTTATCGGGGTAATTGACGACTCCGAGGAGGTCGAGCTTGAAGTTGTAGTAACCAAAGGCGGGGATGCCAGCAAGGTAACGAGCCTAGTCAAGAACCTGGGCGCGAAAGTAGAAGACCAGAGCTTCATTGTGGATGCTACCTATCTATTGGTAGGGGTACCTTTCAAAACTTTTGTGGGCTACTCTAACCCGACCACCAAAGCCAATTTCCTGCGGGAGTTGACCGCGCTTAAAGAGGTTTATCTGGTCAACTTGCCGTTTGATACTACTAACGAAGAGCTAAATCGGCTGCCGCAGACCGAGGCGGCGCTTTTGGCCCAGGCCGCTGCCGCCAAGAACGAAGGGGTCAAAATTTTGGGGGCGGACAAATGGCAAGCGGCCGGCTACACCGGCAAAGGAGTAACTATCGGCATTATTGATGGAGGCTATAAATATTACCAGCAATTACGCGACAAAGGCTTCTTGCCAAAGGATTTCGAGCCACTCGATTATGGTCAGAAAATAGCCGGGGAAGCCTCGCTTGATAAAAGCGTTCACGGTACGGCGGTAGCGGAGATTATTTATTCCATCGTCCCGGATGCCAAACTCCTGCCAATTTCGGTGGCAGGCTCGGATGCTGAATTCAACGCGGCGATTGATTTCTTTGTTGAAAACAAGGTTACGATGATTTCGGTTTCGATGGGCAGCAATTCCAGCAGCGAGGATGGCAAGAGTAGTTTGAGCCGTAAAATCGAACAGGTCCGCCGCGACACCGGAATTTTGTTCTTTTTCGCTGCCGGGAACGAAGGCACGGAACATTATGGCGGGATGTTCCAGCCCAACTCGAAGGGCTTTCAGCAGTTCCAGCCTAACACCAGCCGAATGGCTTTTGGGAATGTTTCTGATAAACCCTTGCAATCGGAGGTTATCTTGCGGTGGGACCAATGGCTCGATGGCAGTGTCAACCCGGATGCCACCGACCTCGATTTGCTGATAGTAGATGACACTGGTAAGGTAATCGCCAACAGCGATGGCGACCAGCGGGCGCGTCCTCCGCTGGAAACGGTAAAGGTCAATTTGCCACCCAATACCAACTACTTTATCCGGGTAAAACTCAAAGATGGTGCGTCCCCTCCGGCTAACCCGCTCCGTCTGCACGTTTTTGTAACGGGGGGCATCGAGCCGCAGTTCTTCACGCCAGTGATGAGCGTCGGTACCAACGCCGACTCGCGGGGAGCAATTGCGGTGGGGTCAATTGATCCGCCCGACGGCGACAAAATCGGGACTTATAGCAGCCAGGGGCCTTTGAGCGACGGGCGCTATAAACCGGAAATCTGTGGGCCGGGCGGAGTGTCCAGCGCCGCTTATGGAGTAGACGGCGACGGCAAATTCCCCGGCACTAGCGCGGCTACGCCCCAGGTGAGCGCAATGGCCGCGCTTCTAAAGAGTTCCAACCTGGCCCTGACCGCCGACGAGCTAACCCAGGTTGTCTTTGAAAGCGTGCAGCCCTGGCCGGGTGGCCCGGCTAACGGGGTATGTGGCTATGGACGGGCCAGCCTGAATGTCGAAAAAATCGAACCGGCTAAACCTAAAGGCCCCCCGGTGAGCATCCCCGCCCCTAATCTCAACCCGGAGATGCCGCTTCAGGTCAGCAAAAACTATCCCGCGCCTCAACCTGACCCGGCCTAACAGGTCACAAGGCTCGGACTAAGGTTTTGGAAATATAGCTGGAAAATTTACAATGTAAATTTTCCAGCTATATTTTTTTGGGCTTTAGTCATTACTATTTGCAAACCCAAATCCTGCCCCCTCTTTTTGTAGTATAATCTTGCAATATAATCCGATGTGTAAGAAAGGTCTTTTCATCAGGCTACTTGGTATTATCGCTATAGTCGGGGTTGTCTTTGGGGCGATGCTGCTGATTACTTTTCCAACTACGACCCCGGCCCAAACCCTCGACAATCACCCCTACTTGAACAATATCGAGGGTTTTTCGGGAACGGAAACCCATCCCGATGGCTATCGTTTTGGCTGGGCTGGAGCAAAGGCTTCGCTCTTGTACTCTCAAATTCCGCGCTATGCTCCCCTCAATTTGCGGCTGAAACTCAACCTCAATCGGCCCGCTGGTCGGTCTCCGGCGCGGGTCGAAATCTACGAAAGCACTTTTAGTCCTGCCACTGAGCCGCGTCTGGTCGGAGTGCTGACCAAAACCGCCGATAACGCCGGGCCACTCGATTATTATCTGACTATTCCTCGCCGCGAAAGTGGCAAAGGTCTGCTGCTGGAACTCAAAAGCGACACCTTTCAGCCGCCCAATGACCGCCGCGAACTCAGCTATATCTTTGTAGAAGCCGAGGTTAATTTGCCCCGCACCCATATTCTGAGCCTTTTTTGGCCTCAACCTTATTGGGTCGCCGGACTGCTTTTATTGCTGGGGCTGGCGACCTGGAGTCGGCAAACCGGGTTGGGCTGGCTCGAAAGTCTGGCCCTAACCGCCATGACCGGGTTTGTGGTAGCGACTAGCGCTGCTGCCAATTACCAACAAGGTTGGTGGCTGTTGCTGACGGCGGTCGGGTTCGGGGCGGCTTTCTTCTGGTTTTGGGGCTGGGACAAGCCAGGGCGCAAGCTCTTTGGCCCTTTGATAGTTGGGAGCGGGCTACTGATTCTTTTCTTCCTGATTATCGCTGATGGTTCTTTTTCGGATGCTCAGGACTATCTAAAATGGAGCGCCACCCTTCAGCGCGAGGGACTTTGGAAAATCTACCAGAACGAGAGTAGCCTGAATTACCTGCCCCTGATACCGACCTTTTTGTGGGTGCGGAACTGGCTGGTCTTTCCACTTGGCTTAGGAGATAGCATTCTGGCCTGGCGAGTGACGGCGGCCCTAATTTTTCTGGCTTGTGTCGCCCTGCTCTATCGCTTCATGCCCGCCCGTTTACCAACCGACCCGGCTCAACCCTGCCCAACCCCGCCCGGCCTACTGATTATAATCGGCTTCAATGCCGCCCTTTTCTACAACCCGGTCATCATCGGTCAATCCGACATTCTGGTTATTTTCCTGCTACTAGCTTGCTTCTTTGCGGCGGTCAGAAGTCAGAAAATGCAAGGCGCAAGACGGAAGACGGAAGACGGAAGGAATTTTCGATTTTCGATTAAAAACCTCAGTCCTCAGTCCTCAGTCCTCAGTCTTATATCTCCCCTGACCCCCGGCCTCATATACGGACTAGTACTGATTTCAAAGCCTCAAGCCTGGTTTATTGCTCCGTTTTTAGGCTGGATAATCTGGCGGAAAGCGGGCTGGCGGAAAGCTCTGAGCGCGATAGCAATCGGAGGAAGTTGCGCCTTACTCATCGCCGCGATTACTTTCGGGCTAGATTGGGGCGAAGTGCTGCAATATTTTCAGCAGCCCGAATTTATCGGCACCTATCAGAATGACTTCCCGGTAGCCTTCAATTTCAGCTATCTAGTGATGGGAGTCGAGCGTATTATACCGCCAACCTGGATGAATTTGCTGGGGCTGGCGGTGATAGCTTGCACCTTTGGGCTGGTAATCTGGACCACCCGCCGCCGCGATTACCCCCATGCAATCGAGCGGTACGCTTTTGGGGCGGGGCTGATTGCCCTGGCCTTTTTCTGCTGGGCCATCAAGATGAAAGAGCGCTACTTGCTCTATAGCCTCTTCTTTTTGGCAATCGCAGTGCTACAAAATCGGCGGTTGCTAAAGCCTTTTATAACCCTGTGCTGGGTACAACTAATCCAGACGGTTATCGTAAATTATGGACATGTCCGCTATCGGACTGCTTTCGATTTCTATTGGTGGAACAGCCTATTTATCCAGGATGCAACTCGCCGGGCGCTTTCGGTCATTACCCTGTTGATGTTCTTTTATTTTGTAGCGGTCTACGTAGCCAGCTATATAAAACCGACCCGGCCTGTGCTATAATTTGTCGGTAGATAACAGATTTATGTAAAGCAAGTGATTTGGATGAGCAAAAAACATCTTTTGGCAATTAGCCTGATTATCGCGGTGGGGATTTTAGGAGCAGTCATTATCGTGGCTACCGCCCCATCCAAGAAAAATATTTCCAGCGACCAGGCGGCAGTTCCTACTGCCGACCAGAGTGACCGCTTGAACGGCGGCAAGCTGGAAGGCCAACTGGTATTCAGCCGTCAAGGGGCGCTGTGGCTCTGGCAAGGCGAAAATGCCACTCGACTACCCCTCGACCCCGGCAAATCGGTAGCCCCTAATACCAGGGTGCAACTGGTTCAACCGGCCCTTTCGCCCGATGGCAGCAAAATCGCTTATATTCGGCAGGACGAGTCTTTTGCCGACCTGTGGACTGCCAGTGCCAACGGCAGCAATCCCCGGCAGCTTTCCAATAATCGGGGGGCGGGCGTACCTCGCAGCGAGAGTTTTACCAACAAATCGCTGTGGGCCTTTAGCCCGGTCTGGTCGGCGGACGGAGCGCAAATAGCGTACCTAAGTGATAACGGCACGGATGACCTGACCCTGTTCAGTACCGCCGCCGCCAGCTTTGCCCCTCGCCAGTTAAGTACCCTCGCCGTCGGCAATGGCGGGCTGCAACGCCCTTCGTGGTCGCCCAAAGGTGATGCAGTGGCAGTGGGCGCATTCGAGAACGGTAAATTGCAGATTTTTAGCGTCAGAACCGCCAATCGAAATTCCACCCAATTGACCAGTCAGCCCGATGGGGCGTATGACCCGGCATGGTCGCCCGATGGCAAATGGATTGCTTATATCGCCCACAAAGGCAATGGCGGCGAAATGTGGTTGATGCAAGCCGACGGCTCTAATCCGATGCAACTCAGCCCTCAAAACAGCCGCAGCCCGGTCTGGTCGCCCGACTCCAAAAAGCTGGCCTATTTGGGCCAAAAAGACGGTTGGTTTGAAATCTTCACCCTGGAACTCGGTCCCAGCGGTAGCCCGACCACCTCCCCCAAACAAATCAGCAACAACGCCAAACTCGACGGCGCAGACGGCCTTTCGTGGAGCAAATAGGTCGCATGGCGGAAGCGAAACCCGCTTGAATTTGATATAATTCTAGCCTGAACGGGAAAGCCGCCGGGCTTATCCTGCTGGTACAAAACTTGCTATAGGAAATTTGATACCAAATTATAGTAATTGAAACGAATAATTTTAATAAATGCAATCGGCTGGAACTGGGCCGAGTTTGGGAGAAAAGCGGGTGGTTGAGCTGAATACAACGGCAATGGCCGTCAAGGAAAAGATTCTGGTTTTGCCTTTTGCCGACGGTATCGGCGACTTTGTGAATATGCAACCCCTTCTGAAAGCGATTGCGCGGCGCTTTCCGGGCGCGGACATCAGCGTAGCCGCCTCGCCTTACGCTCATTATCTGCAATCGCCCTCGAACCCGGTCCGAATCGTTACGCCTAGCTGGTTTGAAAAAGAACCCGGCCCGGTAGCCCAAACTTTGCGCCATTTTATCCCTCAATCGGTTCTGGCGCGAATGGCTGGCCCGGTTTTAAAGCGCGAACTGGGCGGCGACATTGATTTGGTGGTTAATACAATTTTGCTTTGGGAAAAGCGCATGGATTTCCCGCGCTACTGGACTCCCCAGGTTCCGCCTCGACCGGGGGCAGTGCATACCCTCGATTGTCTGGCGGATGCGTTGGAAGAGGAATTGGGACTGGTCATTCCCCAGGCCGAGCGGTATCCGAGCCTGGAAGTGCGCCCAGAAACTCAGACCTGGGTCACGGAATTTCTGGCGAAGCATAATCCTGAAGGCAAAATGATGGTGGCCTGCGTTCCCGAAAGCAATATGCTGATTAAGAAATGGCCGACCTCCAGTTGGGCTTTTCTGAACGACCAGTTGCGCGAGCGGGGCTATCTCCCGCTTTTCTTTGGCCCGCCCGATAGTCCTCTAATAAACCAGATTGAGCGCCAGTCGCGCCAGCCAGTCCAGCGCGTCGCAACCACCCTCGACAATGTGACCGCGATAATGGAGCAGGTCAATCTGGCGATAGGAGTGGATACCGGGTTGCTGCATATTGCGGCGGCAGTCGGGACGCACTGGTTGGGTATCTTCGGCCCGACCAACCCGGAAGTTACTGGCCCTTATGACCGGCGGATAGGCCGAGGACTGGTTGCGCCTTTCCCTCGCGGCGAAAGCTGCCGCACTTGCTGGAAAAGCTTCAAGTACGAAGACGACAAGTGTCACACTCTGGAACAAGGCGCGTGTACTGATTTTCTGGACAGCCGAACCGTACTAGAAGCGGCCCTCGACTCGCTCCCGGCTGTCCAAACGAGGCTTAAATGAGTGAAGCCGGGCCAGTCTTGACCAATCGGGACGCGGCGGGAATACTGGTTATAACTCTCAATCGCCCGGCAGTCTTCAATGCGATAAATCTGGCCTTGCTGACCGAGCTAAAGGCGGTCTTTCAAGGTATCGCCGCCGACCCGCAAACTCGCTGTGTGGTGCTGACCGGGGCGGGCAAGGCTTTTTGTTCGGGGCAGGATTTGGACGAGCGGCGAGCCTTCGTCGAGGGTACTTCCGAGCCGCCATCTTTGGGCGAGTCACTTCGTCAGCGTTACAATCCGCTTATTCTGGCTATTCGAGCGTTGCCCAAGCCGGTCATCGGGGCGATTAATGGCATTGCGGTGGGGGCGGGTTGCTCGTTGGCCTTAGCCTGCGATTTGCGGATTGCTTCCGAAAGTGCTTTTTTGGTGGAAAGCTTTGTAAAGGTCGGGCTGGGCCTGGATTGCGGGAGCAGCTTTTTTCTGCCCCGGTTGGTGGGAATGGCCCGCGCTATCGAAATGGCGTTTTTGGGAGACCGGATAGATGCCGCTACCGCCGAAAAATGGGGGCTAATCAATCGGGTTGTTCCCGCCGAACAGCTCCAAAGTGAAGCAATGGCGTTGGCTCAAAGGCTGGCGGCTGCACCACCTACCGCTCTCGCTCGCATCAAAAGCGAACTGAATTACGCCCTCAATACTGACCTGGCAACAGCCCTCGAAAACGAAGCGGCCCAACAGGAAAGCGCGGCCCATCACCCCGAATACCGGGCCGGGCTGACTAATTTTTTCAACAACAGGAAATCTTGATAGAGGTCAGGGGAAATGCAAGACTGAGAATTGAGTTCCCCAATCGCGGCCTCGCCCCCTTTGGGGGTAAAGCTCCTGACCCCTCACTCCCATCCCTATTTTCAGAGGAGAAAATTGCTATGACTCAAACACTGGTAAATGAGACCTTCAAGAGCAATAAAAACGATTTTTACGAGCGACATCACCGAACCCAAACTTTGGCAAAGGCCACCGAGTTAAGGGATAAGTATGCCAAGCGGATAATCGGCCCGGCGACTATGTGGGAGCGGCTGATGTCCTTAGCCCAGGTCAACGACGAGTCCGATTCTGATTTGGAGGGTATGACCCAACTGGGCCATGCTTTGCAGACCGCCGATGCGATTGCCGCCGCTGGGCGCAACGAGGATTGGATTGTGTTGGGCCTGATTCATGATGTGGGCAAGATTATCCAGTCCTATGGTGAAAAGCCCGAATTCGTGGTGGGCGACGTTTATCCAGTCGGTTGCCGCTTTGGACAATCCATTATTCATTATGATTATTTGCAGGAAAACCCGGACTGGAATCACCCGGTCTATAGCACCGCTTATGGTATCTACGCCCCCGAATGTGGCTTGACCAATGTCACAATGAGCTTCGGTCACGATGAGTACATGTACGGTCTCATCAAGGAGGTCGTACCATTCGAGGTCGCCTGGACTATCCGGCATCACAGCTTTCAATCGGTGGCGGGCGATTACCTGCATCTGATGGACGAGCGTGACCGCGAGCTACGCGAAAGCCACATGAAACCATTTATGGCCTATGACCTCTATACTAAAAATCCCAATCTGGCTGAAACCAATAACCTGAAATACTATCAGGAGCTTATTGAGCGGCGTTTCCCTGAACCGCTTAACTGGTAATTCAGGTTTTGGAGTAACAATTTAACCCCAGGGCGAGTACTCAGCGCTAAAGCGGCGGTTACGCTGGGCCGCTCCTACCCCAATCTGTCGAAGGGCGACCCGGTATGGTCGCCCTTGAACGCCTGGCTGAATTCTTACAATCGTAAATTTCTCAGTTCTGAATTTCTCCGTCTCCCATCCCCCGAACTCTGTCCCCAAACCTAGCCATTACTTGTGCGAAAAGGTACGAAGTAGTGGTATAATTATAGCGCATGTTAGAGAAACGGGTTATAAAAACAGGATTGGCAAGAGCAATGATTAAACTGGCAGAACAGCCGATAAATATCCAGCAAGCGCACCTGCGCCGGGTTTCGCGTTGGCCCAGGGCGCTGAGTATCCAGCGCGAGGATTTTAGCTGGGCCTTGCTAGGTAAAGTTATCTGTGTCTTCTTGTTTCTAGGGCCGATTCTAGTACCACTTTTGTGGATGAGCGGTGTGCCGTTTTTTCAAAATATTGCCGCCTTTGGCTGGGATTTCGGACGCGGGATTTGCTCGTACACCGTCAAAAGCTTTCAAATAGGCGGTCTGAATCTGATGGTTTGTACCCGCTGCTTTGGAGTGGCAAGTGGCCTGTTGGTCACGGGTCTCCTGTATCATTATAGCCCGTTGATTCGTCCCCATCTGCCGCAGCGGAGATTACATCTCGCGGCCTTTATCGCCGCCCTCTTTATCCCCTGGCTCATAGATAGTGGCATACAACGGCTGGAGTTGTGGAACTGGGAAACCGACCACTGGTTGATGTATCCAACCGGGTTTCTAGGCGGGGTGGCACTGGTACTTGCCCCCTTGCTGTTCTGGCCGCGTGACTTAGCCGAACAGCAAGCTGAAGACGAAGAATTTGAGGCGCAAGCGGCCTGATTTAGCGACTTGATACATTTAGTATATTAGATAATCTAGTAATCTTACGGGATGCAGAGTTGAAGCCTGTCAAGAAATTAGTCCGTTTTGCCCTATCGAGCCTGTTGATTGCAATACTGCTGGGCGGGTGTGGCGACCCTACGGCTACCGTTGCGCCCGCCGCTACCCCTGTCAGCGTCCAAACCACTGCCCCGACTACCGTGACCACTATTGCTGCTAGTACCACCGTTGTCGCTGCAACTACCCCTCCTACCACCACCGCGCCCTTTGCAATCACCACCCCACCACCTCAAAGCCCGGTAAGTTGGGCCAGAGACGGGGTGTGTTACGAGGTGTTCGTGCGGAGTTTTTACGATAGCAACGGTGATGGCAAGGGCGACTTGGCGGGCTTAATCACCAAACTGGACTATATCAATGACGGCAACCCCAATTCTAACAAAAGCCTGGGGGCGAACTGTATCTGGCTGATGCCAATTACCGCTTCACCTAGCTATCATGGCTACGACACCACCGATTTTTTCAAGGTCAACCCCGATTATGGCACTAACGATGATTTCAAGCGCCTGATTCAGGAAGCCCACAAGCGCGGGATTTATGTAATCATGGATTTGGTGTTGAACCACACTTCTAATCAGCACCCCTGGTTCAAGCAAGCCGCCACCGACCCCAAATCGCCCTACCGAGATTGGTATATCTTTAGTCCGAGCGACCCCGGCTATAACGGGCCATTCGGCGATAAAGCCTGGTTTAAGAACCCAAGTGTTAGCGAATATTATTATGGGGTGTTCGGCGGCGATTTGCCCGACCTGAATTATCGCAATCCCGAAGTCAATAAACAGATGCAGGAAGTTACCCGCTTCTGGCTAAAAGATATGGGGGTAGATGGCTTCCGGTTGGATGCGATAAAACATCTTATCGAGGACGGCCCAAAACAGGAGAATACCGAGGCTACCCATACCTGGTTGCGCGATTTTCGCAAATTCTATACCGGGCTAAAAGCCGAGGCCTATACTATCGGCGAGATTTTCGGGGCTTCAGCGGAATTATACAGCTATTTCCCCGACCAACTGGACGCTTACTTTGAGTTCGGGTTGGCGAACAGCTTTTTGAACAGCGCCAAACGGGGACAGGCCTCGTTTGTGGGTCTGGCACAGGACGTGAATAATAAATTGCCCTTCCAGCGTTACGGCACATTTTTGACTAATCATGACC
>JBBRSG010000109.1:0-20059 GCA_038245615.1 Chloroflexia bacterium
ATGCGACGGTTGAGATTGTGACCGCAATGGCTCAAAAGCACCCTCGAATAAAGCTTATTGAACAGGCCAACGCAGGCGCACAGGTAGCCCGCAATCGGGGAATTGCCGCCAGCACCGGCGATTATATTGCCCTGTTAGACCAGGATGACCGCTGGCTACCGATTTTTCTGAGGCGACTTATCCCTTTGCTAAAGCACTATCCGATAGCTTTCGCCGATTTGCAGCTTATCAACTCCGACGGCGAAATCTTGAATAAATGGAAAAAGGTCCGGCTGACATCCCTTAAATTGCCGGATGTCATCGCCGTTACCGGGATAGTTTCGCCGTCAGCTCTGGTCTTTCGGCGCGAGATATGGGAGGAAATTGGCCCGTTTGACCAAGCTTTGCCGACGACGGGGGATGCCGATTGGCTGATGCGGGCGGCACTTTTAGGCGCTAACCCCGGTCTGGTAGCCGCCCCGCTCTGGCAATACCGGCTACATCCCGCCAATACCTCCCGCAATTTTGAGCTAGTAATCCAGAATACCCAGACTGGGTTGGACAAAATCTATCGCCGCCTTGACCTTCCGGCTAAAGTCCTGAAATATCGGCCCTATGCCTATTTGATTCATCACACTTCGGCTGCCGCCCGTTACTTTGCCAATGATGACCTCATTCAGGCCGCGCAACACCTACAGGCCGCCCGCGACACTTCGGCCCGCTTGTTCTTTTCCTTACAAACCTTTATCAGCTTTCTCAAGATTTATGAGCAAGTCAGCGCAAGAAGTCTGAACGAAAATGGTGCGGAGCTACTAAATTTTGTCAGCCAGACCAGGAGCAATCGCCGTGAACAGGCTCGTTTGTTGGCTCTGGGCAACCTGACCCTAGCCTTATTATATGTGCCGCGACATCCCCGCTTGGCCCTGAAATATTTGGTTAAGTCGCTCTCAGTTCGCCCGTTAGTAGTAACTGAGCCGGGGATTTATCTAACCTTTTTAAATTACAGCCGGATTTATCTGACCGAAATTTATTTCCGATTGCGATTGCGATTTAGGTTCTAAAGTTTTATCTTAAACCTGAGATGTATTTGTACCCTTACGGTGCGATTAAGCGGTAGTCCGTATCTAGCCTAGTCAGTCGAATTTTACTAACTCAGCTACCCTTTTTCAATATTAATCAAGGCACAGTCGTGATAACCCTCCAGTTTGGGCATGAGGCCATATTGCATGAGAGCCTGTCCGCTCAGGTGGGCGGGTTCGCCTTCCGCTAGGTCGCCGCTTAGGTGATAGCGGGCTGTCGGCTCTAGTCCGCTTAGTTTCAAGCGAGTTGGGTTGTTCCAGAAATGTTCGCGCCTTTGGTAAGCCAGAATCATGCCACGTTGTTGGTCTTCCGACAGATATTGGACTGCCAGATTTTCGGGGTCGGTCAGGGGTGAGAGGCGATAAAATGTGCCGTTCTGGACAATCGCCCGCACTCCTTTGTATTCGGCAATATAGCGGGCGGCTTCGTCCATTTCGGCTTCCGACCAATGGTGAAGGTTGGTCGCCAGACACAGGCTGCCCATGAAGGCCGAAAGAAACCGATAGCGCATGGAATATTTAGCCTGATTGAAATCGGTATGCGTGACCCAGGTATACATAGTTTTCGGAGCGTAGACCAGGGAATAGCCCAATTGAATCGGCAATCTGTCGAGCGGGTCGGTATTATCGCTGGTGTGCATGTGGTCGAAATGGGCCAATGCCCCCAGTCCGGTTCGTCCGCCACCGCCGGAGCAAGCTTCAAAAAGCACCTGGGGATGGTTCTGGCGCAGTTTATCCACAATTCGATAGAGAGCCTGAGTGTGGCGTACCCAGATTTCGCGCTGTTGTTCGGGTCGGGCGGCAGGCCAGCCCGGTTCGCTGACGCTGCGATTATAGTCCCACTTGATATAGCTGATGTCATGCTCACCCAGCAGTTTATCCAGCCAATCGAACATCCAGGCCTCAACATCGGGCCGGGCCAGGTTTAGAATAAGCTGGTTGCGCCCGGTGGTCGGCTCGCGGTTGGGAAAGTGGTAGACCCAATCGGGGTGAGCGCGGTACAGGTCGCTGTCGGGGTTGACCATCTCCGGTTCGACCCATAAGCCGAATTGCATCCCCAGCGCCTTGACCTTTTCGATGAGTGGTTGCAGACCGTTAGGGAATTTGGTGGGGCTGGGATGCCAGTCGCCCAGCCCGGCCCGGTCACTATCGCGCTGCCCAAACCAGCCGTCGTCCATTACGAAGATTTCTACCCCCAGCCGGGCGGCCTTTTCCGCCAGGGCCAGTTGGTCGGCCTCGTTGACCGCAAAGAACACCGCTTCCCAGCTATTGTAAAGCACTGGGCGAATATCGTGGGCGAAGGCAGGTGGCAACAGATGGTCAAGCTGGTAGCGATGCAGGTTGCGGCTCATCTGCCCAAAGCCACCCCCGGTGTAGCCCAACGTTAGCCAGGGCGTTTCAAAGCTCTGGCCCGCTTCCAGCCACCAACTAAAATCATAGTCATTCAACCCGGCGGCAATCCGGGTGAATTTATAGGGCTGGTGAGCCTGCTCGATTACGATTTTCCAGTTACCGCTCCATTCCAGCCCGCCAAACCATACCTCGCCACTATTTTCGGTTGCGTCAATGTCGAGGGCGAAAAAGGGACTATTGGCGTGTCCGCTATTGAGCAACCGCCCATCTATCACTTTGCGACCAGAAGTGAGGGGAGTTTGCTCAAGTTGATACTCACTCGCCCACGCTCCCGCCAGATGGGTCAGTCGGAAATCGTCTCGGTCATGGGGTAAAGGCAGGCTGCCGCTCAAAATCTCCTCAAAGGTTATCGGGCTTTCGCCGCGATTGTGCAACTCGACCCGCCGCGAAATCAGGTCGCAGTCGGCCCAGACCCGATAGCGCAAGCCCACTTCCAGCCCGTAATGTTCATCTTGAAGCCGGATTAGCAGCTCGGTTTCGGTGATTTCGTGCGTAAGGTAGCGCAACCGCAAATCTCTTGTCCCATCGGCAAAAATCGGACGCAGCACCGGCTCGGTGTCAAAAATCCCGGTTGGTAGCGAGATTTCCGCCAACCAGGTGTAGCGCCCGGCATGAAAGCTGGCTAGTCGTCCTTCGGCGGGCGGGGCGGGATAATCAGTTTCAAAGGGCAGTTTCGCCCCGTAATACAGGTGCAGGAGTTGGCCTTGCTCGGTCAACTGAATGGCATAGGCGGTATTGGTGGTCGAAAGCAGCCACCTGTGGCGCTCCGCCCGATATTCTATCGGCATAAATTCCCTCTATTGAAAATGGTCAGTGGTCAGTGGTCAGTATATCAAGGACGGGGTTATTATATCATTCTGAGCAGGGGTTGTTATTCGGGTAAACCTTCGATATTCAGGGCGTTAAATTGATTTCAAATTTGCCAACCTGTCATAATTTGTAAATTTGGTAGATTTATTCATGTATTTTCAAAATTTTTGTTGCATAATAAAGCGATGAACTTTTTCAGAAATGAAAGGTGAAGGGCAATGCGTTTATTGAATTTTTCGCACCCTTTAACTAAGCCTCAAATTATTCAGATTGAAAGTCTGACGCAGCTAAAGGTAGAAATTGTGCGGGATGTGAAAGTGCAGTTTGGTGTTACCCAAGAATTTGGGCCACAAGTCGTGAAAATGGTAGAGGAGTTAGCTATAAGTTCGGAAGAGTGGCAAACCGAAGCCTGGCTGGTGGTTTTACCTTCTTTGAACTATATCTCAGCCATTTTGCTGGCAGAATTACACGGACGGGTAGGGCGGTTTCCTACCATCGTTCGGTTGCGTCCTGATACAAATCCCCTGATCAGCAGTTTTGAAGTAGCCGAAATTATCAACCTAGACGCGGTACGTAGCATAGCCCGCACCCGTCGCTAAACACGTATCCTGAAACCAAAGAATAGAAAGGGAAGGCAATGGCAATCATCGCAATCGGCGCAATCGGAACAGCTGCTTACAGCGAGGTAAAATATAAATTTTCGGATGGGCAGACCTTTTCCTCGATTTACTCGCTTCATGCCTTAATCCAGCGCGAAAATATAACATTTGATAAAACTATAGTTCTTCTTACCGACCAAGCAAGAAGTAAAACATGGGTTGCAATGAAAGAAAGTTTAGCCAGACACTCAAATGCCGGGCAAATCTGTGGTGTAGACATCAAGGATGGCAGAAATCAGGACGAGTTGTGGGCGATCTTTGATGCAATCGTCGAAAATGTCAGTGAAGGCGATAAGCTGTATATAGATATTACGAATGGTTTGCGACATCTGCCAGTGCTATTATTGATAGCCTGCTCCTACCTAAGGGCAGCCCGGAATGTAACTATAAAGAGTATTTCTTATGGTGCATTTGAATTGGGTTTTAGAGAAGAGCGGAATGGAAGATTAGTTGTGACAGGGTTTGACGTTTTGGAGTTGCTTCCGTATGTAGCGCTTTTCGATTGGGCCAGTGCGACAAAGGCCTTCCAGCGTTCAGGCAATGCCGGGGTGCTGGCGGATCTGCTTCGCACTAGCGCAGTGGGTCTTAGTTCTGATGTTTCCGGGCAGCTTGAAAATGTGGCAGAAAAACTGGATAACGTCACTTTGGCGCTCGAATTAGCTCGCCCGGAAGAGGCCAGTGCTGAGGTTGAAAAATTAACTCAGGAATTAGAAGCTGGCAAAGAAAGCCTGAAGCAGTATGCCAAACCGTTTGCGCTGCTCAATCCCCTGATTAGAACATCTTTTGAGAAAATCGGGCTACCTCAGCCAGTAGCAGACGTATCCGGCGTTAAGGGTAAGTTGGAAACCCAGCGTGAATTAATCAAGTGGTACACCGACAAAAAGCATTTGGTACTGGCAGTTCAATTAGCCCGTGAGTGGTTAATATCGAAATATCTTGAGAAAAATCCGAGTCCAACCAAACCAAAGCAAAACCCGCCCGGTATAAAAGATAAGGAGCGCAAACGCAGAGATGCTGCTGCCATGACACTAGGGAGCGATACAACAACCTCTGTGGAAATTCACGATGCTTTTAAGGCTGTTCGTGAGGTGCGTAACGACATCGCCCACATGGGTCAATCTGGCAATGGTATGAGTGCAGACGACCTAAAGGACGAGATTAAAAACACTCTCAAAAGGCTTGACGACATCGAGTAGCAATCTGGGAAAAGAAAGCCTTATCTTAATAAGGGTCGGGTAGGAAAGCCTCGATCCAAGCTGCCAGGGAAATTCGACCTTGACTTTCGCGCAACAGTATTATAAAGTAGTTTGAGGGTGGCTATCCTTTTTTGGAGTAAGCTGCCAGTTGATTTGAAAACCGGGTCTAGCGTGGAAAGGAGTCTGACCTTACCAAACTGTTAGTTTCAGCCAAGTATCGCATCGTTACCCTACGTTGCAAGCACATCTTTAGCATTACGTCGCATTACAAACCAAGTATAGTTCAGGAGTAACCGTGTATCGCTATCCAACTACCCGCTTTTTTTTCTATGCCGTAGTTATTTTGCTGGTTTTGCAATCTTTACCCGTCGCGCCAACCCAGGCCGCGACCCAGCTCACCAGCAATGTTGTAACCGCCAATAATCTGATTCAGCCTCTAGCCGCCGGCCCAAAAACCTCTTCATTACCCGCGATAAATACTCCCTACAGTGGAATAATTTCGGTAACAACTCGCGGCAATGATGTCGGACGCACCGGGGCGCTTCTCAACGAAACAGTTTTGAGTACCACCAATGTTACCAGCGCCACCTTTGGCAAACTATTTCAACGGGTGGTAGATGGTGATATTTACGCCCAGCCGCTTTATTTATCGAATCTCACTATTGGCTATATTCGCAATGTAGTTTTTGTGGCAACCCAGCATAACAGCGTCTATGCCTTCGATGCCGACGACCCTAATGCCAGTGCCCCACTCTGGCAGGTCAGTCTAGGGACTTCCGCCAAGAACGCTACCAGCGACTATGGTTTGCGGTATGGCGTACCTTACCACGATATTCAAAAAGAAGTCGGGATTACCAGCACCCCGGTAATTGATGCCGCCGGTGGGACGATGTATGTCTTGAGTTTTGCCTGTGTCACCAACGATTTAGCTATGCCTCCCCAGTATTGCGACCCGGCTACCGTCACCCCGCCCGCCCCGCGCTACTATCACCACTATTTGCACGCTCTGGATGTCAAGACCGGAGCGGAAAAGTTTGGCGGCCCGGTCAGAATTGACGGTCAGGTAGACGGCAATGGGGCGGGTTCAACCGTCATAACGGTCACGGTTTCCCCGCTCGTCACCAAAACCGTCATCCCGTTTGTGAGCAAACAGCATTTACAGCGGCCTGGTCTGGCTTTTGTCAACGGCAATATATACCTGGCCTTCAGCGGTTTCGCTGATACCAACCCCTATCACGGCTGGGTAATGGTCTACGACCCTTATACCCTGGGTCAAACCGGCATCTGGAATACCACCCCGACCAGTGGGGCGGTTGTCCCCGGCAACAACGACAAGGATGCCGAGGGCGGTATCTGGCAATCCGGGCAGGGCCTCACGGCGGACAATAGTGGTAATCTGTATGTGATGATGGGCAATGGCACTTTTGATGCCGATACCAATACCAACCCCGACCCCAAGCTCATAAATTATGCCGATAGCTTTGTAAAACTGGATACCCGCCATAATGATGTCGTCCCGATAGACTGGTTTGCCCCTAATTGCCAGTTGTGGATGCAGTCGGTGGATGCCGATTTGGGTTCAAGCGGCCCGGTTGCCATTCCCGGCACAAATCTGCTAGTCGGGGCAGGCAAGCAAGGCAATATTTATGTTTTGAATCAGGCTAATCTGGGTCGTTATCATCCACCGGGCGGCACAATTACCGGAGCGAGTTGTGCTGATAACGCGGAACTGGCCTTTATTCCTGACCGGATTAACAACGCCGTCAATGGCGGACTATATGCCCCGCCAGTTTTTTGGAACAGTCCGGCGGGCAAGCGAATTTATGTCTGGGGGACTAACGATTGGCTCAAATCTTACCAGATGAATTCCGCCACGACCTTTACCCATACCGCGGTTGTGACCGGCACAACCAAACTCACCAATAGTATGCCGGGCGGGATGTTATCGCTTTCGGCTAACGGCAATACCCCCGGCAGCGGCATCATCTGGGCGACTCATAGCATTGCCGGGAGCGCCAACGCCAGCACTAAAAACGGAATTTTGCGGGCCTACAACGCCGAAACTTTGGTTGAACTTTGGAATAGCGAAATGATACCGGGTCGGGATAGCCTGAATAGTGGCGATGGCGGGAGTAATCTCTCCTATCTTGCCAAGTTCAATCCGGCGACAGTGGGTAACGGCAAAGTCTACGTCGCTACCTTTGCGCCAGGCGGGACTACCCTTGAACCCAGCTTGAACGTTGGCAAACCAGCCTTTTTGATGGTCTATGGCTTGCTGGCCTCGCAAGTCACCAAAGCCAATGACGATAATACCCTCAATTCGCTATCTTACGCCCTGACCCACAGCCCGCCTAACCAGATTATTTCGCTTGCGCCGTCGAGTGGTAGCGTCATCAATGTTACCACCACTCTGCCAGTCGTTCCGCCGGGAGTCACCCTCAAAGGTTTTTGCAACGCAACCGGGCCGGGCATCACCATCCAATATACCCAGGTTCCGCCGGTAGCCGGAACCGATGGTTTGGTTTTGACTGGCAAGAATATCTGGCTATACGGGATAAAAGTGCGAGCCTTCCCCGGTGTCCAACTTAAAGCCCCGGTCGGCGGGGATAATGTGGTGAACTGCGTCAAAGCAACCAAAACCTAGCCCAGAATTATAAACAAATGGCAGGTATTTGTTTTGAATGGGCCGCATCTATTGGAAATTCCGAGGCGAATTTCCAATAGATGCGGCCTAAACATTGATTTACTTAGCCGGTTGTACTATAATTGAATTTCATCAAAACAGGCTGAAATTCAGCGAGAAACGGAGTGCAGAGCGATGGCGGGCGACAAGGATAGCGGCAAGAATTCCAAAATAGAGGCGGGCGATAGCAATAGCGTCAAAATAAAGGATGTGGCTACCAATCGCAAGGCTTACCACGATTACTTTATAGATGAAACTTATGAGGCGGGCCTGGTGCTGAGTGGCACTGAAATCAAGTCGGTGCGGGATGGGCGGGTCAATTTGCGCGATAGCTATGCCCGAATTGAGAATGGGGAAGCCTGGCTCTGGAATGCCCATATTTCGGCCTACGACCATGCTGGCAAGTATTTTAATCATACTCCCACTCGCAGCCGCAAATTGCTTTTGCATAAAAGCGAAATTAACCGTTTGAAGCAAAAAACCCAGGCCAAAGGTCTGACCCTCGTCCCGTTGCGGGTATACTTAAAGCGCGGCAAAGCTAAAGTCGAAGTAGGGATTGCGCGGGGCAAAAAGCTCTACGACAAGCGAGATGCCCTGGCCGAGCGCGATGCCAGCCGCGAGATGGAGCGAGCTATCAAAGACGTGAATTTTCGCTAGAGTGCTAGAGATTTTAGATTGGAATACAGGAAGTAGCCCGGCGACGTTGCCGGGTTTTTCTTTAGGAGGGGAATTAGGCCCGACCTAGTTGGCGGGAGCGGCGCTGATAGACCGCTTCTACCAGACGGGGCAAACTGCTCGAACCTTCGCGGTCTTTGGTGACATAAAAATCCGCCCCGGCGCTATAGGCATTGTTCATCTGGGCCAATTTATTATCCACGCTAAACATTACGACCGGAATCGTGCGGCTTTCGGGTTGAGCCTTCAAGTGTCGGCAAACCTCTACTCCACTCAATTTGGGCAAATTACAGTCCAAAACGATAATCGAGGGATTAAAAGTCTTGACGGCTTCAATACCTTCCGGGCCATCATAGGCTATTTCGACGACGTAGCCCAATTTTTCCAATTCCATTCGAGTAACGGCGGCCTGACTGGGGCTATCTTCGATGACTAAAGCTCGTTTTTGCAAGAGACCCGCTCCTTCCGAATGTAATGCAGCCAACCTTAAAAATACCGGGATTTTATACAACCATCTTGTCTCAAATTCGTGATAAGCTGCAAAATATTTGTCCGTTAAAAGAGACCTGTGGGCGGAGTGCTACAGGCGAAAATATTCCAGATGTTTAACATTTTAGCACTCGTACATTACGATGCACCTTACAAATACCTCTATATGACAGCTCAAATCGCGGTTTTGGAACTGGAAGCTATATAAGCGCTTATTTTTGGGCAACTGCCGGAGTTTCCGGGATGGTACTTTGGGTGGTGCTATCCTGGTCGGTCTGATTCTTGGGCGGGCCGGGCCGTTTTAGATACATCCAGATTAGCCACGCCAGGAAAATTGGAAAGAGCGAAAGCAATAGCACGCTGAAAAAGCGGTCGTCGGGTTCGGGCCGGGCGGTAATTTCAAAGCTGGTGACGGCTTTTTGGGGGCCTTGTTGCAAATTAAGGGTAATCCGGTAGACCCCCTCGTTTTGAATCGAGTCGTCCAGTTCGTATGTGCCGGGTTCGGTCTCAAGGGCAATCAGGTCGCGGCGCTGAAGATAAGAGTTAGTTTTATCCGCGCCTGGCCCGCTCAGATGCTCGAACTGTACCAGCATCTGAGCGCCCCGCACCGGGGTTTCCTGGCTGACTCCCGACGGCAATCCGGCCCGGATAAGCAAATGGACTTTACCCACCGAAAACGGGTTGGGCCGCGCCAGTACCGTCAGATGATAATTGTTGACATTAGGAGCATCGTAAATCAAGTAGCCTTCGCCCGCCCTGGCGCGAGGTACAATCAACAGCCAGAGGCATATCCCCAGCCACCCGGCAATGATTATTCGGCTCACTAACGTTTTGTGGCCCGCATTATTTCGGAACATTCCCTGTCTACCGCACTTTCCAGCTATAACTCCAAACACTTGCCCGCCAGTTTTAGCCAGCCCCTTCATCATATTACTTATAGCTATGTTTGGCAATTGGGTCGAGAAAAAGTGGTCAGTAGGCAGTGAAATACAGGACTGCGGGCCGCGTAAAGAGAGCTATTACAGGCATTTTAACTCAAAACTCAAAACTTATTTACTGACCACTGATCACTGACCACTGACCACTTTTTCCGCGAAAACGATATATACCGGGTCGGACGAGGCGAAGAGGGTTTGCCACCGGCTTTGGGGGCGTTGGTCGAGGTCGGAAAAGACCTGGGCCTGGGCAAATGCGCCACTTTCCTCAAAATATTGGGATACCAGATACACCCGCTCGGCTTCTTCCAACTCGCGCCAGATTTGGACGGCTTTGGTCGGAAACATTCGGTTGGAAAACGAAACGATATGTAGTCCGCCCGGCTTGAGTACCCGCCCAACTTCTTTAAAGACGGCAATCGGTTGCTTGAGATATTGCACCGAAACTGTGTTCAGCACCACCTCAAAGCTGGCATCCTCGAAAGGCAATTGGGGATTCTGGTTCAAGTTCTGGACGACATATTCGGTTAGCTGATTATTAGCCTTCATCTCAACGGCGTTCATGCCCAGCCCGACCACTTTGGCGGCCTGATACCCGGCGGGCAGGTGGCTTTTGTAGCTGCTCATCAGGTCGAGAATCGCGGCCTGGGGCGGCAGTTTCGCGGCTAAAAATTCGCGCAAGGTTTTGATAAAGTGGTCATCCACATGCACTACCAGGCGGGGTTGGACATAAAAACTGCCGTCGTCGGTTTCATCTACTCGCCGCCAATTGGTCGGACGACTCAGGTCGAAATGGGGAAATTGTTCGATAGACTGGCTCATTGCTTTAAAAACTTTCTAGGAGTATCTCAGATAAGGTTATAGGGGTTCGATAGGTTACATTACAAACGGCAACTTGAAGCCGCTTCCGGTATACTGTAAACTAGGGACGTGGCAAAATCAAATTAGCGGGCGATGAAAACGGGAAATTTTGGTGAATATTTCTATAGCTTTACATAAATCTCTTTCTAAAAATAAAAGCGGCTGGCTGGTTCGCTGGCTACTGGTAGTCGGTATTCTGGCGACTTTGCTAGCAGCCTGTGGCGATGAATCCCCTCCCACTCCGCCTCCTGGGGCAAATTCTCCGACCAGCGGCAATGGCCCGGCGGCAACCAGTGGAACAGGGTCGGGGGTGGCCCAGCAACCTGCCCCCGCCGGACAGCCTTTGCCGACCCCCACTCCGCCCGGCCCGGATAGCCGCCGGGTGCTGACCATTTGGACGGCGGGTTGGAAGGGCAACGCCGATTACGAGAAATTCTTGAATGACCAGATAGATAATTATCGGGTGCGTAACCGCAATATGACAGTCAATTGGCTCGATTTTGGGGATGACCTGGCAAATAAATTCGAGGAAGTGTCGGCTAATCCCGGTAAGCCGGGCCAAATGGCCTTGCCGGACATCGTACTTTTTGGGGAAAGCGATTTGTATCAATTTGGGGCGTTGGGTCGCCTAAATGATATGATTGGGCTAGGGGGAAGCGGCCTCAAGGACGAATATGTTTCGGCGACCTTTGAAGCCCTGCGCTATGGCTCGGTCTATTACGGGCTACCCTGGCTCGCCAGCACGCGGGTAACGATTATAAACAAGACTCTGTGGCAACAGGCGACCCTCGACCCTGCTAAACCGCCCCGCAATTATGACGAGCTAGAGCCAATGCTGCCCCTGATGGTCAGCAAGACCTCCCAGAATGTCACGCCGTGCTGGGTCAAGCCTGACCCGTTGGTGGATTTTATGATGGATGATGCGCCGGTCTATAGCGTCAGTGGCGACGGCAAGGGCTTGCAAGCGGCTTTTCCGTCTAATCAGACGGTGGCTCGTTGGCAATATTTTCAGGATAAGAGTAAGAGGCTGGTTTTTGACCGGGACGGCCTGACTAAAGGCTATGCTGATGCCCTCAAAAAATATGCCGCCGGACAACTGGTGATGGTGCTGGATGGAGCGCCGCTCTTGCCCGGCCTGAAAAACAGCAACCAGGAGCTTTACAATAACACCTTAGTCGTGCCTTATCTGACCGGCAAGGCCGGGATTTTGCCGCTTGATATTCAGGGCTGGGCCATTCCCAAAGCCTCGAAACAACCCGCCGAGGCTTTGACCTTTTTGCGGTTTGTCAACAGCCCTGAAAATCAGTTGGCCTTTGCCAAGTTTAGCGGGGTGTCAGTTCCGACCCTCAAGAAAGCCTTGACCGATTCGTATTTGACCAGCCAGGATGAACCGTTGGCCCAAGCCCGCTCGATTATGGCGGCAACTCTTGATCGCACTCGCCCGCCCGAACAGACTTTGCCCGCTCCGCTCAAGCCTGCCGAGCGCGAAAAGCTGTTGACCGCGCTCTATAATGCCCAAAGTAGTATCTGGGGCAAGGATACTGCGCCCCAAAATGCTCTAACGGAGGCTGCAAAAGTATGGAACGAAGTTTTGAAGGCGAAGGTCAGCAAATAGGTTCATTAGCCGAGGCTCAAGGTCAGGTGGACGCTTACATTCAGACGCACGGCGGCTATTGGGAGCCGCTCTGGAATTTGCTGCGGTTGGTCGAGGAGGTTGGCGAGGTGAGCCGGGAGTTTAATCACCTTTATGGGGCAAAGCGCAAAAAATCGAGTGAAGGCGAAAAGCGGTTGCAGGATGAATTTGGCGACTTGCTTTTTACGGTGCTGGCAACCGCTAACGTCCTGAATATTAACCTGTCGTTGGCCCTCACAGAGGTGATTGCCAAATACGAAACCCGCGACAAAGGGCGCTGGACGGATCCGCACCCGGCGGATTTGTAAATTACTTTAGCTTAATTATGGCTTCAGGTTACGAACTCTTTCTATGACGTTTATGCCAGAAAACAAAGGTCAAGAATAAAACTGAAAGTATGATGTATAAGGTAGCGACAAACCAAGGCCAGTCGTTATCGTTTTGTTGGCTGGTTTGGGCGAAGCCGGTACGCGGTAGCAATGGGTCACCCACTTTTTCAATCTGGTTAGGAGCGTAGAGGCGGAGTGAGGTGACACCACCCTGAGAAACAGCCAGCATAGGTTTAATAGTTGGGGTGGATATGAGTGAGGCTTGCAGGCCTTTGGTGACGGGGAGGTTATAGTAGCTATAAATAGTTGAACCTTGAGGTTGAGGCAAGGTGATGTAAACATCCATTTTTCCAGAAGCATAACCAGTGATAGAGAATTTGATTGGAGTTGAACTGGGAATTACTATGCTACGCTTTTCGCCGGTCTGAATTGCTTTAGCACCAGTAATTTCTTCGATTATTTGACCATCTGGTAGGAAGCCAACCCGTTTGCCAGTTTCATCTACTCCAAGTGGGTACGCAGGAGAAGCAATATCAACAATGTATATACCTTTTTGGTTGGTATTTGTTTTACTAAAGTTACGGTTGGCTATTTGTATCCAACGGTCAGTATTAACACAGGCTTCGTCTAATGTGACCTGATAATTTGTCAAGAGATCTTTGGCCTGACCTAAAGAATCCCTGAGTGTGCCTATGTAATTCACTCTTTTTTCAGCCGCTTCTCCGGCCAGACCTGCTGCTTTCTCGACCGAAAGTTGTTCAAGTTGTTTATTAGCTGCCTGAGCCTGGCAGTTACTATCCTCTTTACATTCAATAACTTGGTCAATTAAAAAATTAACATGAGGAGCATAAGCCAGCAGGACTGGACGGGCCGCTGCCAGCTGGGGGATAGGAGCAACCGCGGCCAGGTTCCAGCTTAGTTTGGTAAAGACGAGAATGGTAGAAAAGGCGCATGTAGTGAAATCTGGTTTGACCGTAACCGGCTTAAAAATATATTTTGTTTGTCCTACATTGACCCCATTATCTGGAATAAGGGTTATTTCAAGTTCAGCATCAACGACCGGAATAAAAAAATAGAAAGCATTATAAAGATTGATACTGATAGTTTTATCAAGTGACCATGATTTATTAGCAACTTCTTGGTCGGTATAGGTATCAAGGCTATCTAGTGCTGGGAGCTTTGCGTCATTAGCGGAGATAACATAGGTGATATATTCTTTGCCTTCTTTACGAAGGGTCGCGGTAAGATAATAATTAGGCTTATCTTTGGTACTGCCGGTAATCTTGGTTTTGCCAATATTGACTATATTGAGAAAGATTTGGGCAATTGGCTTGCCTTTTGATATTCTGGTTGTGCTTATATTAGCTTCATAAATGTAAAGTTCGGGGTTTTCGGGTCGAGGTGTAGGCGGGGCCGCAGTAGGCGGGGGCGGAGTAGGTGTTGGTACGGGTACAGGAACGATGGTAGTCGGCGGCGCAGTGGTAACGGCGGCGGTAGTTGGGGCGGCGGTCGTAACAGGTTTAGCAGTAGTGACAGATGCAACGGTGGTGCGCTGGGGAACAGGTACCGGCGTAGGCACAGGGCCGACCCGGATGGATTTAAAAAGGGCATCGAGCAGGTCGAGGTTTGGGCTATAGGAGTTACTAGAGGCGCGGTCAAGAGCTTGCGCGACTTGGGTGACATAGTTTATAGCCACTTCAATATTTGTGTCCAGTTGTTGATTTGAAACTTTAGGTAAAGTAATTTTGGATAAAGCAATTGGAAACTCAGCAGCGATGTAATATTGTCCGTCATTACTTAGACCCTGGAAGGTATAGTAAAAATTATCGGTATCAACTTGATGCGCTTGTTGCCAAAAATAAGGAATGTAACTTATACCATTAACATTCGAGGATGAACTATATTTAGTTTTAGCAGATAGAATAAATCCAGCGTTACGTCCTGGAAGATAAGGAATTATCGGAGCATTTCCTCCTATGGTGGTTTTATAACTTGGTAGAGATGGTTTCTGAGATAGTAATGTTTTTAATTTGTTGATTTCCTCTTCGGCTGCTTTTCCGTGTGGATCTGGAAGCAATTGATATTTGCCTACTGGAAATAGTCGTACTACTGGTTCAACATATTCTCTTATTATAGGGTAGCCAACTAATTGAATAAGAATATGTTCAGGAAAAGAGCCAAAGCCGTCGATATAGGCGGGGACAGTTTTTCCAACGAAGCTGGTGGCAAGCGAGGAGTCATAGTCAAAGGATAGGTCTTTATAGGTGGCGGTTTTACGGGTGCCGGTTTGTTCGATGGGTGCATTTAGCATATCGGGCAGGGCGGATGCGGCGGGTAGGGCATTACAAGACTGTCCAATACCGGCAGTAGCCTGAGCGGTTTCGGTAGTAGATGCAAAAAGGGCCAGAAAAAGAGTGAGAAGGATTAGAGTAACAAAACCTGTCCGCAGCTTGTTATGTTCAGTCATAATGTCCTCCATAAACGCAAGTCAGAATGTGGCAAAAAGAAATAGCGGTAATCTATAAGCTTAATATCAAAGAAATTAGCGTTGAGTTAAGTAATATAAGTCTGATATTATTTACACAAATTTAACATAAGATTAGGTAATGTGCAATACCTTTTTTAGGGTAATATTGATTACAAAATAATGAATTTGCAGACCAGAATTTAAGGAAGCAAAATTTTGATTTTCTAATATGTTACAATAGCTGGATGTGTATGGGAAGTAAGCTCGTAGTTGAGAAACGAAAAGAAAGAAAGTATTGATCGTTGGCCCGTATTCAGCCTGAAAAAGAAGCAGCCCCGCTCAAGCTCGACCCGACCCGCTTTGAACAGCCTCGACTGGTGTTCGAGGATGGGACGCTGGTGCTAAAGGCCGTCCGGCGGGACGCTAAGGACTTGCCGAAATGCTTTGTGTGGCACGCCGGGCATTGGGTTGCTCCGGCTTATCGCTATGCCGAGCTTAAAAGCTGGTTGTCGGCAGAAAATACGCGGGTGGTCAACAATGTCCCCCATTATTTGCACCAAACCCGCGACGGCTTCCGCTTCGAGCGGCTGGACGGCCTTACCTCGGCAGTGAACCCCGCCTCACCCGAAGAAAAAGTCCGTCGGGTGGCAGAAACGCGAGCGGTCTATGCGGTTGAACCGGAAGCCGCCTCGGTTCAGCCTAACCCGCCTGAATTTACCGTGCGCCCCTACCAGCAAGAAGCAATTGAGTCGTGGAAGGCCCTGGATGGGCGCGGGACGATTGTGCTGCCCACCGGGGCGGGCAAAAGCATTGTAGCGACCCTGGCGATTGACGCGGTTCGCGCCCCGACCTTGATAGTCGTGCCACAGCTTGATTTACTTCATCAGTGGTATGAAAACCTGTCCCGAACTTATGGTCAAGACAACGTAGGGGTTTATTTCGGCGAAAAGAAGGATATTCGGCCTCTGACTGTGACCACTTATGTCAGCGCCTCCTCCCATTTGGACGAACTGGGCAACCGCTTTTATTTGCTGGTCTGCGACGAGGTGCATCATCTGACCGCCGCGACCTGGCAGCACGCCGCTAAACTTTCGATTGCTCCTAAACGGCTGGCCCTGACCGCGACTTATCCCAGCGACTTTGAAAACCACCTGCTGCTACAAGAGCTAATCGGCCCGCCCTGTTACTACAAAGCCCCGGCGGACTTGGCGGGGACCTATTTAGCCGAATACCAAACCGTGCGGGTGCGAGTGGATTTGACCGAACCGGAAGCCTCAGAGTATAACCGTTTGCGCGAGTTCTACGCCCCCTTTGCCCGCAAGATGTTTCAGACCTACGGGCAACGCTGGTATGACCGCCTGTTACGCGGTCAGAACCAGGATGCCGAATATCGCAAGGCGCTGGTCTACAAAGCCCAAATGGAAGCTATAATCGAGCAGGCCCGCGCCAAACGGCTGGCTCTGGCTCGAATTTTGGCGCTGCATCTGGGCCAAAGCGCGATTATTTTTACCGAAACCAATCGAGCGGTCTACGAACTTTCTGAACTGTTTATGCTCCCGGCTATCACTCACCAGACTCCGGCGATTGAGCGTAAAGCTATTCTGGACGGTTTTCGTCGGGGCGAATATCCGGCGATTGTGACGGCGCGAGTCCTGAACGAGGGGGTGGATTTACCCAGCGCAAAGGTGGCAATTATCGTGGGCGGGGGTGGTTCTTCTACCGAATATGTTCAGCGCCTGGGCCGAATATTGCGACGACAGGGCGGGGCTAAAGCCTTTTTGTATGAGCTTATCGTCCGTAACACTTTAGAAGAAGGCGTATCCAGTCGCCGCCACCCCGGTGTATCCAAAAAAGGCCACGAAAAGCCGTTGGAAAAGCTCGCGCCCGTTGTCGCGGAGCAATTGAGCTTTTGATAAAGTCCCTTGAACCCGCTAATGTGAAAAATGTGAGGAGAAATGACACCTTTTGATATTGCCCTTTGTCGGCTTTTTCATCAAGGGATTGCCAAACCTGCTTTCGAGCAACCGGAGCAAGTTGTCGCTCACCTGGGAGCAATCCAGGCCCAGGACTATCCAGCCTCGCTCTGGGCGATTGGTCTAAGGATGGCCCATTCCACCCAAACTCTTGTTGAACAAGCTATTGCCAACCGGCTGATTGTTCGCACCTGGCCTATGCGCGGCACGCTTCATTTTGTGGCGGCAAACGATGTGCGCTGGATGCTGAAACTGCTCACCCCCAAGGTTATTTCCGCGACTGCCGCCCGCCAGCGCCAATTGGAAATAGATTCTCAAGTTTTAGCACGTAGTCAGGCCCTTATTATTCAGGCTTTGGAGGGTGGTAAAGACCTCACTCGCGCCGAGTTGTATCAGGTTTTAGAGCGAGGCGACATCGTTCCTACCGGGCAGCGCGGTATCCATATTTTAGGGCGGTTGGCTCAAGAGGGCTTACTGTGTTTAGGTTCGCACCGCGACAAGCAATCCACTTTCGTATTACTCGACGAGTGGTTGCCGCCTTCCAGCGCCGTTAAAGAACCAGCACGAGACGAAGCCTTAGCAGAGTTGGCCTTGAGCTATTTCAGGGGTCACGGCCCGGCGACCCTACCGGATTTTGAGCGGTGGGCCGGATTGAAAACCAGCGATGCGCGGGCCGGGCTGGAAACGGTGAAAGCCCAACTACGGCGTGAAGAGGTGGACGGTCAAGCTTATTGGCTTTCTCAAAATCAGGTGAATATACCGACAGAAGAGGTGTCGGTGGAGTTATTGCCGGGCTTTGATGAATATATTCTGGGTTATAAAGACCGTAGCGCCGTTCTCGAACCGCAATATTCTCAAAAGATAGTTCCGGGTGGTAACGGCATCTTTATGCCCACCATCGTCAGCAATGGTCACGTTATAGGTACTTGGAAACGCGCCATCAAGAAAAACAAGCTGGTCCTTACCGCCGTCCCGTTCACCACCCTAAGCCCGGCAGAAACCGAGGCTTTCGCAAGCGCCGCCGCCCGTTACGGTCAGTTCCTGAATATGCCAGTCGAAGTGGGATAGCTGTCCCAGAACCGCCTACACCACCACCAATATTATAATTTTCGCGTAACATTCCATTGATTTTTTATTAGCAGTGCAACACTTGTTGCATTGCTCTTTATTTTGAGGTAGAATATTTTGCAATGAAACAGATGTTGCATTGTGGAGGTTATTAGAGGTTATTATTTGTTATGTCGCAACTCCATTGGTTACTTTTCTTGCCCCAATTGCCTTCCTCCCCTTCCAGCTTACGAGTGCTGGTTTGGCGGCGAATGCGGACTATGGGGGCTATAACCCTTCAAAACGGGGTTTGGGTTTTTCCAACCAATCCTAAGTATGAGGTTGCGGTACGTGAACTTTTGCATGAAATCGAGGAGCAAGGCGCTAGTGGCTTGTTGTTTTCAGCCATTCCTCTGAATGACCAATTAGAGGAACAAATCATTGAGCGGTTTCGGACCGAACGTGACCGCGAATATAGTGAGTTTCTAGGGCAAAGTCGAAATTTTTTGGCTGAAATTGAAAAAGAGACCCTTGCTCAAAATTTTACCTTTGCCGAATTTGAAGAGAATGACCAAGATTTACAAAAATTGATAGGCTGGCTGCACAAAATTCAACTGCGCGATACTTTTGAGGGGCATCTTGCGGCTCAAGCTATTGCGGCTTTAGCGGCTTGTCAGGAAGCGATGCAAAAATTTACTCAAAAAGTTTATACCAACGAAGGAGTCGAAAACGAATAAGCTGCCAACCGTTGTTAAAGCCTGGCAGTCCTCGAAAATAGTTGAGTAAGTCGGAGTAAGAGCAAGGAGACGGTATAGGAGATGGTATGTCAATTTGGTTAGCAGTTGGGCTTTTTGTGGCTGGGGCAGTTCTGGCGGTGTGGGCCACCGAACGCTTGCTGGAGGGGTTGATAGGACTTGGTAACGCCTTAAAGCTCTCCGCTTTTGCGGTTGGGGCGGTGCTTTCTGGTCTGGAAGCTGAGAACGTAGCCGTTGGCCTGGGGGCGGGGGCTAATGGTTTAGCCGCCGTAGCCTTAGGTTCGGTTTTCGGTGGGGCAATTTTTCTGGTCTGTGTGGCTTTAGGGTTGGGAGCTTTACTTTTTCCACTCGAAGTAAAATTACCAAAGCCTATTCTGTTAATTTTTGCGAGCAGTCCGGTCCTGTTAGGTTTAGGTTTGACTGAACCGATTACCCCGCGTTGGGTGGGACTGCTCCTGCTAGGAGCTTTTGCGGCGGCCCTAATTTACCTGGTTATTGCCTCACGTAACAAAAACTTTCTTACATCTAGCGAAATTGATAGTGAAATTGAAGAAGCTCAGTCAGAATCCCACTCCCTGTTAGTAGTAATCGGCTTAACCGTGCTAGGGATCGTGGTGGTTGGGATTGGGGGTGAGTTAGTAGCTATAGGGGCTGAAAATATTATTGCTGGGTTTGGAATACCGGCTTTTTTAATGGGAATGGTGGTAACACCAGCGGCTATTGAGTTAGAAGAAGTAATCCGCCAAGCCGTACCTTCCAAGAAAGGGCGGCACGATGTTAGTGCCGGTAATTTGATTGGTACTTTATTGTATTTTACCTTATTTAACTTTGGTTTGATAATTCTCATTACGCCGGTGGAAGTCGCGCCATTAGTCCGTAATTTAGATTGGCCCTTTTTAGTGGGCGTAACATGGCTGGCTACAATTTTTCTGTGGCGCGGGCGAGTTGGACGCGGCGCAGGTGGCTTGTTGTTAGCAAGCTATGTGGTCTATATAATCCTCCATGTTATCTTTCGCTAGGCTTTTTTGCAGAATCGAGGCCAGGGGCGAGGTATATTGCGCGGCCCTAGCCTGATA
>JBBRSG010000110.1:0-20039 GCA_038245615.1 Chloroflexia bacterium
AGCTTTATCTGAAAATCGCCGCTGGGTATCCAGGTATAGACCGCCTTGACCTCTACCCGACGTTTGTTTTCCGGTTCGTCAGCAGCTTTGGGAGCTTCGGTGGCCGAGGTTTTCAAGGCCGATTCGCTGGCAGTCGCTACCTGGCTGGTATTGGTTATCGCCGGTTTGGTCGAGCTATGCTCCGGGGCGGGTTGCCCAAGCAGATAAACCAGAGAGATAAGCGAAATTACCAGCAGCGACGCGATAGCCACAATTCCGATAAAGGAAGTGGCATACCGGATGTTCAACTGTCCGGCGCTCAGGCTGGCTTTGGGCTGGCTTCGCAAAAAAACGATGCTCAACAAACCGTTTAGCAGCGCCGCCGCCAGGGGTATTGCCGGTAAAAGCCACAAAATACTTTCGATGTCTTTAGCGGTCATTCCTACCTCTAAACTATTAGATTGCGGATTATAAATTGCAGATTGCCGATGGCCTTACGAGCAGTCAAGTACCATCTTGCCAAAAACCTCAGTCCCCAGTCCTTCGTCCTCAGTCCTGATTTGAGCTTCTCACTCTTTGAGCAGGTCTATCTGGTCAGCATCAATCGAGTCTTCGGTGCGCGAAATATTGACGATAATCGCCAGTCCGACGGCGGCTTCAGCTGCCGCCACCGTCACCACGAAAATCACAAAGGCATCTCCGGCAAAGCGGATGTCGGTAAATGACCGGGCGAAAGCCACCAGACTGATATTTACAGCGTTCATCATCAGCTCAACGCACATGAAAATAACCAGCACGTTGCGCCGGATAAGCACCCCCGCCAGACCAATCGAAAATAATACCCCACTCAATAGCAGATACCAGGCTACCGGAATCATGGTCAGTTCCTCTATTTCTTCATGGTCAGTTTGCGTTCCTGAGCGTCGGCTACGCGAGAAGCTTTACGAGCCTCAATATCCTGCGGGCTACCTCGTACCGCCGATGCTAGACTGATACCGTGCGCCCCGACTATCTTGCCCTCCTCATCCTTGTCGAATTCCAGGCTGCGGCGAGCAATCACGATTGCCCCAATCGCGGCAATCAGCAATATCAGCGAGGCTACTTCAAACGGGAAAAGATAGGTGGTATAAAGTTCCTTGCCCAAAAGGGCAGTATGTCCGCCTGTTACTGGCTCTTTGAGACCGATGCCGCTTCCGCCAACGGTTTTGCCGTTTTCGTCGGCGAGGGGAACAAAGGTTTCAGTGACGTATTTATTCGCCGCCATCACCCGTTGGGCCTGAGTGTTATTGGGGTCGGTCAGCTTGCCGCCATTGAGGGTAAAGCCGGAAGCAAACACCACCAGAACCACCTCTACCAAAAAGACCAGGGCCAATACCGGCCCCACCCGGCTCTGGAAGAAGCGCAATCGGTTCATGCTTGGGCCTGGGCGCACCCGCAATAGCATCATCACGAACAGGAACAGCACCACGATTGCCCCGGCGTAGACCAAAACCTGAATGACCGCGATAAATTCTGCCGCCAGCAGAATATAGGTCGCAGAGATGTTAAAGAAGCACAGTACCAGCAGCAAAGCCGAATGTACCGGGTCTTTCATCACTACCACCCCGATAGCCGAAGCGGTTGCCAGCACTGCCAGCACTATAAAGATTATTTGCTCAAGAACCATTTTTTTATCCTGGTTATTTCTTGCCTTTGTCCTTAGAACCCGGCGTGTAAGTATCCCCGATTATCTCGCGCTTAATCACGTCATTCTCGTCGGCAGTAGTTAGCAGTTTGGTGCGGTCCTGGCGGGTCTGGTCGGCGGAAAGTTGCGCGGCCTTCGGCATCGGAGTGCTATCGGCATCTGCCAGATAATTATTCTGAATTTCGCGCAGATTGGGGGGCAAATTGCCCAGGGCCAACGGCTTGCCAGACTGCTCTTTTTTCAGGTACTCGTCGTACTTCATGGGATAGCCGTGCGGGGCAACCCCCAGCAAAGGCTGATGGCTCTGGAATTTGCCGCGCTGAATCCGGGGGTCAAGCTCGCTATGTTTGGCAAAACCACTGACCGCCGAAATTCCGTTGGTGGTGGTAATCGCCGGGAAGCCCGGTTCTTCGATGGCTTGCCCGGTGCGCTCGAACTCTTTGTCCGCCAGCTTGAGCATGGCTTCGGCATCCAGCACCAGTTTACTGCGATCATCTACCGCCAGTTCAAATTCGTGGGTCATAACCAGGGCCAGTTCCGGGCAAACCTCAACGCACATCCCGCAGAAGACACAGCGGCTCATGTCATAGAGATAAATCTTGGCATTGCGGATACCATGCTCATCCACTCCCGGCACAACCGTCAGACAATTAGCCGGGCAAACCGCCGAGCAAAGCCCGCACCCGACACAGCGTTCCTTGCCGGTTTCCTGGTCGCGCACGAAAGCCACCGCCCCCCGAAAGCGCGGATGAAAATTACGCATCTGCTTGGGGTATTGCACTGTAATCGGCTTTTTGAACATATTGCGAAGGGTTAAACCCATGCCCTTCGCAATCTCACCTATCATCATTTTGGTTACTCCCCAAAATCTCTAGTTCTATCTCTTGCTAAAGGCCGCCCTGTAAATTTCCGGGCTTCAACCTCTGGCTGAATTTCCTCAACACTCAGGACTTTCCTAAAACCACCAACCCATTTCGACCCCAATAATCTTGACGATGCCGGTAATCACCAGATTCGCCAGCGCAATCGGGAAAAGGATTTTCCAGACCAGACCCATCAACTGGTCATAGCGGAAGCGTGGTACGGTAAATCGCAGCCAGTAATACAGGAACAGGAAGAAAGAAAATTTGATAAACAGCCAGATTGGGCCGGGAATAAAGTCCAGGAAAGGTGCAGGTGAGGCCCAACCCCCAAAGAAGAAGGTGGCAGCCATAATTGCGATGATGTTCATGCTGAAATATTCGGCGACATAGAACATCCCAAAAAACATTCCGCTATATTCTAGGTGAAAACCGGCGACCAGTTCTGACTCAGCTTCGGGTAGGTCAAAGGGGGTACGGTTGGTTTCGGCGATACCACTTATCAAAAAGACCACAAAGCCCATAAATTGCGGGAAAACAAACCAGACCGTCGCCTGTTGCTGGCGGACAATATCATTCAGGTTGAGGCTACCGGACTGAATTAAGACCCCCATCAGCGAAAGTCCCAGGGTCAGTTCGTAGGATACCACCTGCCCACTGGAACGCAGCGCTCCCAGCATCGAGTATTTGTTACCACTGGAATAGCCCGCCATAATGATGCCATAGACCCCAATCGAGCTAAAGGCCAGCATATACAGCAGACCGACGTTCAGGTTGGCAATCGCGGGCCGTATCCAACCGCCCAGCAGACCTTCATTATTGGCATCCCCGAAAGGGATAACCGCCAGGGTCGCAAGGGCCGGGACAAAACTCAGCATCGGGGCCGCAATAAAAACATACTTGTCGGCCTCGCGGGGGACAATCCGCTCTTTGGTGAGCATCTTTACCAGGTCGGCTAGAGGTTGCAGCAAACCGAGCGGGCCGGTGCGGTTCGGGCCATAGCGCAATTGCGCCCGCGCCATCGCCTTGCGCTCAAAGTAGGTCTGATAAGCCTGTACCGTAATCATTACGATAAAGATAACCAGAACCGTAATTAAGGTTTGCAGAAACCAGATAATTGGCTCCTGGGGTGCATTTACCTTCTGGTCGGGCGCAGTCACCTGGGCCGCTACCACCGTATCAAATAATTGAGCAGTTGAAAGCATAGCCTCTTATTTTTCTCTATCCAAGATTTTGAACTGCCAAGCTACAAGCAATCTTCGGTTTCGGTCAGGGTCGCCCCACAATTCGCCAACCGGGGTAGGCTCAAGGGGGATGAATTGGTTTTTCCCCGTCCCCTAACCCCCGACCCCTATCTGTCTATCTCGCCTAACACAATATCGAGCGTACCAATACAAGCCACTACATCCGCCACCATACTGCCTTCGGTCAAGAGCGGCAACGACTGAAGATTGACGAAGCTGGGAGCGCGAATTTTCATGCGATAGGGATGGCTCGAACCATCGCTGATTATGTAGAAACCCAATTCGCCTTTAGATGCTTCAATTTTACCATAAGCCTCGCCCACCGGAGTGGGAAAGCCGTGTATCACTTGATAGAAATGGCGCTGCATGGCCTCGGCCTGGCTCATCGCCAGTTCTTTAGGCGGCAAAGTTATTTTAGGGTCATCCAGCTTGACCGGGCCGGGCTTGAGGTGCTTAATTGCCTGCTCCACAATCCGGCAGCTTTGCAGCATTTCTTCCATGCGGATTAAATAGCGGTCATAGCAGTCGCCCTTACTGCCCAGTGGTACTTCAAAATCTATCTGGTCGTAATACGAATACGGCTCTTGTTTCCGCAAATCGAGGTTTACCCCGCTCCCGCGCAAGGATGGCCCGGTCAGGCCCATATCAATCGCATCCAGGCCGGTAATTATCCCTACGTCCACCGTCCGATCCATAAAAATTGGGTTCTTGGTGACAAGCCCCATATATTCGGCGTGGGCGCTGGGGAAATGCTTGACGAAAGCTTCAACCTTCTCTTCAAAGCCCGGCGGGGTGTCCGCCATCAACCCTCCGACCCGGCAATACGAAACGGTCAGCCGAGCGCCGGAACACATCTCGAAAATATCCAGAATCATTTCGCGCTCGCGCATGGCGAACAAGAAGGCCGTAACTGCCCCGATGTCCATCACGTGAGTGCCGAACCAGAGCAGATGGCTCGAAATGCGCTGCAATTCCATCAGAATCAGCCGCAACCATTCGGCCCGCTCCGGGATTTGCACTCCTAGCAGTTTTTCCACCGCCATGACATAGGCCACGTTATTATTAAATGGGGATAAGTAGTCTAGCCGGTCAGTGAGCGGGATAATCTGGTTATAATACTTGCCTTCCGCCAGCTTTTCAGTGCCGCGATGCAGATAACCCGGCACCGGGTCGCAGCGCATTACCACTTCGCCTTCCAAGTCGAGAATTATTTGCAGTACCCCATGGGTGGAAGGGTGTTGCGGCCCCATATTGAGGCGCATTCGCTTTGCGCCTTCTTCAAAAGTCCCACTGGCGGGGGCATCCTGGGTTTGGGTCATTGCTTTATCCTTAGTAACTATTGACCTGAACGGTAAAAACTAAAGAGAAATCTTACAGGGGACACCCCTGTACTACCCCGCGTAGGGGCTTCCCCTACGTACTCCTTTAATTCTTTTCGCTCACTTCAATAGAGCTTCGCTAAATATCGTATCCTTCTACCGGGTAATCTTTCCGCAATGGGAAACCTTCCCAATCGTCGGTCAGCAAGATACGGCGCAGGTCGGGATGACCATCATAGATGATGCCGAACAGGTCATAAGCTTCCCGCTCGTGCCAATTGGCGGTTGTCCAGACCGGGACGAGGGTATCAATATGCTCGGCGGTCTGGGTTTTAGTACGCAGTCGGTGAATCTTACCTAGCGACAGAAGATGACAGATGACATCGAAGCGTTCCGGGCGCAAGGGATAGTCGGCGGCGGTTTCGTCAATCAGCATATTAAAGGCGCAATCCTCATCGGTTTTCAAAAACTGATGGGCTTCGACCCACACCGCCGGCTTAAAGCGCACCGTCACTTCATCGCGGAATTCGGTGACACTCAGAATTGCGTCGCCGAACTTGGCATTAAGTTTATCTACTACGACCTGTAGGCTCGCTTGCATAGCCGATTAAGCTCCTGTGAATAGGGTCGGGGGTCAGGGGTCGGGGGTCAGGATTGGGACACCTTTATCTCCGATTAATCCTGCTATCCCGGCTAATGTTCATTGACGCTGGTACATCTTGATGTATGAGGTCTTGCTGGAAATAGTGGTCAGGGGTCACAAATCCCCGACCCCTGACCCCGCCTCCGACCAATTAATCAACGGACGGTGGCACTGTCGTAACCCGTATCAGGCTGCAACAGCTTGTTTTCGATGTCTACTTCTTCCAGGTCTTTATCAATGAAGGCAGCATAATCTTCGGCGGTTGGCATTTTGATATAGCCGGGCCGCAGAATTTTATGGACATTCTCGCTGGGTTGGGAATACGGGTTGGTATTCGGTTTGGCTTTGCGAATAATTCGCTCTTTCGAGATTTTATTCTGAAGCTCCATAATCCCATAGGCGAAAGCTTCGGGAATGGGCGGGCAACCCGGTACATAGACATCCACCGGCACAATCCGGTCAAGGCCTTGCAAAGTGCTATAGTTTTTATAAATGTTGCCACTAATGGCGCACGAGCCGATGGCGATAACGTACTTGGGGTCGGGCATCTGGTCATAGACCGTCTTGATAACCGGAGCCATTTTCTTGGTGACAGTCCCGGCGACTATCATTACATCGGCCTGGCGCGGCGAAAACCGAAACAGCATCCCAAAGCGTTCCAGCACATCAAAGCGGCTGTAGCCAACTGCCATCATTTCAATCCCGCAGCAAGCCGTTCCCAACAGCATCGGGAACATTGAAGATTTCTTGGCCCACCCAATCAACGAATCGGCGGTAGTGGTGATGACGTTATCTTCAAATTTATTATTTAGAAGACCCAATCGAGCGCTCCTTTCTTCCAGGCGTAGGCATAACCCAGCAAGATGATAAAGATGAATAGCAACATCTCGACCAGGATAAAGATGCCGTCGCCGCGCCGGACGAACCCATCGAAATTTATGGCCCAGGGATAGAGGAAAACGGCCTCGATGTCGAACAGCACGAACAGCATAGCGATTATGTAGAACCGCACACTATAGCGCTCGCGGGAACGACCAACCGAGGGTACGCCGCTTTCGTAGGGCAGATTTTTCATCAGGGTGGGTTTGTAGGGGCGAACCAGAACCCCAACTATCAGGAGAGCCGCCCCAAGCACCGGCAGAATCATCAAAAATATGGCTACCGAGAGATAAGCCAAGTTAAAATTCTCCAGGGTCATAGAGATTTCACCTTATTGATTCTTTAGCTGAGTTTTTAAGTCCAGTTCCGAACAGCAGTAACGAAAGTTCGTGATAGAGTGAACAATCTTGCAATCGGAATTATATCATAGCGCCTGTTGGGATGCAATGGAATATACTAATTTGAGGCCAAATTTAGGGGGTATTTAGCATGGCTAATAAGAGGTTTTTTAGTTTAGAGCCTGTTTCAAAGCGGGTACTCGCTTAAAGATTAGTGGAAGCCTAAAAATTTATATCTTTGAAAAATTTACGCAGTAATTTTTCAAAGATATAAATAAAACTTGTTGTGGGGTTTAGCAAAGACCTAACCAGCCCCACCCCGATTACTTATCCTTGATAGCCGCCAATCCATCTACGGCTGGTTTGTAATCTTTATTCAGGGCGATGGCGCGGTTATAAGCGTCGCGGGCTTTGGCAAAGTCGCCCAGCTTGGAATAGGTGTTAGCCTGATTGGTCAGGAAAATCCAGCTCCGGCTATTCTTGCTGACGGCGCTCGAATAGGCTTCGAGGGCTTCCTTATATTTCTCCTGGGGATAGAGCGCATCGCCCAGGGTATTCTGGGTAAACGAGGTCGAACCCAGATTGACCGCTTTACGGGCCAGGGTTTCGGCTTCCGAATAACGCTTGAGATTAATCAAGGCCAGGGCTGCATGGGCCGGGTGGGTCGGCTCTTTGGGTTCCAAATCGGCGGCTTTGAGGGCGGCTACTAAGGCCTCGTCATTGCGGTCCTGATTACGGAGGGCAATACTCAGGGCGCGATAGGACACCGCATAATTATTATCCAGCTTGAGCGAAAGGCGGGCCTGTTCTTCGCCCTCTTTATACTTGCCTTGATTGTTCAAGGAAATCGCCACATTATAAGGATAGACCGCCGAGGCACTATTCAGTGAGGCGGCTTTGCGGAAAGCGGCTTCCGCCTCGGCGTAGCGTAGGGTTTCGTAGTAGACCCGCCCAATCGCATTGTGGTTCTCCGGGTCGCCGGGGTTCAAATCAATCGCTTTTTTGGCGGCAGCTTCGGCATCGGGATAGCGGTCCTGGTCGAAAAGCGAGCTGGAAAGATACTGATACGAGAGCCAGTCATCCGGCTTGAGTTTGACTGCCTCACGGAAAGCTTTTTCAGCATCTACCGGGCGACTGGTGCGATAGTAGACGATACCCAGGTAATATTGATAATCGGCGTTAGTCGGCTGGAGTTCGACCATCTTTTTAGCGGGGGCTTCGGCATCGCTATACTGCCGCAACGAAATATACGAGCGGGCCAAATACTCCTGATAGCGGGCTACCGTTGGGTCCAGCTTGACCGCCTGCTTCATTTTCTCCGCCGCATCCTTATAATTGCTCTGCTTGAAAAGAGCCTCACCTTCGGTGTCCAGTTGAGCGGCTTGCGATACGGGATTGACTGTTGGAGTCGGGGCGGTAGTCGCTGTGGGCGGAACTGCCGTCGCGGTCGCCGCCTGGGTTGCAGTTGGGGCAACCGTCGAAGTGGCTGGCACTACGGTGGGCGAGGCGGTAGCTGTTGGCAGCGCGGCAATCGCCAGGGCCGTCGCGGTAGCATTTTTGTCGGCGCTATTTCCGCCCGCCAGAATCGCAACCAGGGCAATCACCGCTACAACCAGGGCGGCAGCAATTCCACCGACTACAAACGGTAAAGGCGAACTCTTTTTAGGGCCGCTCCCGCCCGCATTGACCGGGGCCGGAGTGGGACGAGGTGGCACATAAGTCCCAGAGTTCTGGGGCAACCCACCGGGGCGAGTGGCGGGCATATTAGCCGAAGTAGTGCCTTTGTAGGTGTAGCCCTGCCCGCGAAAACTCTGATAGCGTTTGGAAATGGTCTGGTCCTGGGGATACTGGCGGTGTAGTTCTTCCAGGCGGTCAAAAGCCTCCTGATATTTACCCTGGCTCTCTAGCTGGGCCACCTGGGTCATTTGCCCACTCACATAGCTCATCGGGCCAGTCGAAACCGGCTGGGTGGCATCGTTACGGGTGGGCATTGTCGGAACAAACACCCCGCCGCTGGCCTGTTTGGTCGCCGCCACAAACGCCTGATACATTTCGTTGGCGTTAGCGAAACGGTCTTCTTTTTTCTTCGCCATCGCCCGGCTAACTACATTCTGGACGGCGGGCGAAAAATTGGGATTGACCAGCCGCAATTCGGGAACTGGCTTTTGGATATGGGCCATCACTACCGAAATCGGAGTATCGCCCTTAAACGGGACACTCCCGGTCAGCATTTCGTATAACACTACCCCCAACGAATATATATCGCTGCGCCGGTCAAGCGGTTCGCCCATCGCCTGCTCAGGACTCATATAATCGGGGGTACCGACCCCTTGATTGACAGCGGTCAGGCCGGTATCGCTGGCGATGCTCTTGGCAATCCCGAAATCACCCAGGGCGGCGCGTTTGTCATCTTCCAAAAAGACATTCGAGGGTTTAATATCGCGGTGGACAATCTGGGCTTTGTCATAGGCATAATCGAGGGCCGAACTGACCTGCCGCAAAATCTCGGCGGACTCATCCAGCGAAAGCGGCCCACCATCGGTCAACCGGTCCCGCAAGGTCTTGCCGCCTTCAATCAGCTCGGTGACGATATACGAATCGCCATTGGCTACTTCCTCATAATCATAGACCGTCACAATATTGGGGTGCTTTAGTTCCGAGGCCAGTTCCGCCTCGCGCCGGAAGCGTTCCAGCGCCCCAGGGGTCGAAATAAACTCGGATTTGATGGTTTTGACGGCGACAGGGCGGCGCAACGGTGGCTTGACCGCTTTGTAGACCGAACCCATGCCGCCTCGACCCAATAAACCGACTATTTCATAAGGCCCAATATGACTCGGCAATACTTCATTAGCCATAACCCGCTGCTCCCTCTATGCGCTTTGTGCCACCAGCCGTCCAGTACTTTGAAGACGTTGAAGATTATCTCGAATATATGAACGTGAAACCATCAGCTTTCGTTATACAATTTTAACATACTTCGGTTTCATCTGCTATGACTGATTGCACATTTTTAGAAATTACGGTAGCCGATAGAGCGCGGCTTGCTCGATTTCGAGCGAGGTCAGACCGGGCGGCAATTCCAGCCGGATTTCGGCTATATTCTCGTTATTGAAAAAGGGACTCATCGTGACTGGCTTGAGGCGATAGGTGCGGCTGCGTCCATCGGTCTGAATAACCAGAGGGGCGCTGGTGCGCTCGGTCACTCCGCCGGGGGTTTCTATCAACCAGTGAACGACCATCTGAGCGGCGGTAATATTCGGGTTTTGGGGGGTGGCTTTGGCCTTGAATTCAAAATTGGAGAGGAGCGGGGCGGAGAGCCGAAATACTGGCGGACGGAATATCCCACCTTCCGGCGAATTTATCCTGATAACCGCGCCTTCGACGGAGAGCGTACCTTTACCATCCAGCCAAGCCCAGTCTTTGTTCAAGGGGAAGTTGAGATAAAGCTGCTCTTTTTTATCTTTAATATTATCATTGCGGGCTTTAAATATTTCAATTAAATCGTCGCGGACGACCAACTTCCCGCTACCACCGTCGTATTGGTATTCGACCAGATAACCCTGCAATAAATTCTGCTCGATAATCGGGAAGCTCGGATAGGCTTCGGCGGAAATAGTCGGATTGTTGTAAACCAGCTGGGCGGCCTGGGGAAAGCCGGTAATAAAGATTAATGCTTCCTCATTCGATACCGGCAACCCGGCAGCCACAATCCGGGTGTAGTTCACCAGGTCGGGGCGCAGGTCGTGAAGCTGGGTCAGAATCGAGCGCGAAAGCCGTCCGGCCTCAATCCAACGCTGTTGATGACTCTGCACCTGGGAATAAGCCAGCCATAGGAGCAAAGCCGTCGCAAGTATTCTAAGACCATCGCTCAGGGAGGATTGCTGAATTTTCTCGATAAGGGTGCGCCCGGCAAAAAAATTGCGGGATTTTATTGCATCCAGGCTCAAGTGGCCCAAAGGCGCGAGCAAAACCGCCCCGACCAGAGTTACCCCGACCGTTGAAAGATAAGTAAATCGAAGACTGGGGGAAGTCGTCAGGGTCGGCAGCAAAAAGAGGACGACCCAGCCTAACCCAAACCCCAAAGCCCGGCAAAGCCGAAAGGATGCGCCCTGACTTAGCGGCTCTAACTCCCGACGACGAAATTTTTGCCATTCCCACCAGCCTAGACCACCTACCAAAATGACTACCAGCCCGGCAAAAGCCAGCCGGTAAAGGGTGCGTTCCAGGCTCAGGGGGCTGAGTAGCCAACGCCCATAGACTTCGATAAATTGGGATAAAGCGACTGGTTTGGGGGAGGTAGTGCCATCGTAGCCCCCCAGCCCGCCCAAAATTACCAGCCGTAGCAAGATGAAGAAGCCCAGAGTGGCCCAAAAGGGAATATGGCGCATTGCCAGACGCAGCCAGTAGCTTGGCCTGCACCACCGGGCCAGCCCTGCCCGCGAATAATCGCCCGAAACAATATCGTAGAGTAAGGGAACGAAAAAAAAGGCTGCCGCCGACTCTTTGCTCAACATTGCCAGCGCAAAACACACTAGGGCGGTAAGATAGCTGGCGACATAATTGCGGAGAGTGGTGGCCTGTCGGGAGCGCAGATAGAGAATTGTGCCGGACAAACCAAACAGCGTAACCAGCAAATCGGTCTGGGCCGCGACCCAACTGACCGGCTCGGTGTGGGTCGGATTAAAGCTAAAAAAAAGGCCCGCCAGCAACGCCAGCCCGACCCGGCCCGTCATTTTCCAGGCCAACCAATAGACCAGCCCGGCATTGAGGCTATAGAGCAGTACCCCGGTAAGATGCCAGCTAACCCGGTTTTCCTTGAAAAAGCTGTATTCGGCGGCCCAAAAAAGCCGCGAAATCGGGCGGTAAAATTTTACCCCGCCGCCCCATTCTTGCCCGAAAAATATCAGGTTGTCCCAGAAAGTGGGATATTTAAACCGCAACTGATTGAGGAAAATAAAGTCGTCGGCGACAAAATCGCGGGCGCTATTGCCCAGATAAAGCCCAAAGGTGATAAGGGCGATGAGGCCCAACCCCAGATAAAGGAGCGGCGACTTCGCCTCGGAATTGCGCTCAATCCCAACCGAGGCCGCGGCGGAAGCGTCTGGCGGACTAGCCGTGTGACCAGCAACCCTATTCAAATCAGGCCGTGCCATTCCTTTCACATGATGAGCATCAGTCCGCCGATTATAGGTAGCCCACTGGCGGCTGTCAAGCGCCGGGAGCAAAATCTGAAATCTGAAATCTGAAACGCATATAACTCTTGAGCTTAGACTTTTGATCTTCGATTTCAGATTTTAGATCTTCGATAAAACTGGCGATAACGAATTGATAATGACGGCTGGTTACAGCATGGAGTATAATCAGGCTTAATCCCGTTTAGTAATAGTTTGGCGATAAAAACAAGGTAATAACTATGTTTAATATATATCTGAAAAAACTGGTTTCCGCGACTCGCTTGCGTCGGTTGAGCGGCTTTATTATAACGACGATGCTGGCTTTTGTCCTGGCGGCTTGCCAGACTTATGACGGCTTCCCAACCGCCACTCCTGCCCCGACGGAAGTTCCCAAACCGACGACGGCCCCGCCCGCTACCGCCCGTCCGACCCTACCGCCTCCACCGACCGCTACTCCACGCCCGGAATTGCCAGCTACCCCCGCCGGGGTGCAATTACAAAAGGCGGACTTTCTGAAAGAGGGGTTTGATGCGCTGCTCAACAGCTTTTATATCCGGCTGGATAGCGGCGATATTTACGAAGTAGGGCTAAAGTCCATGCAAGCGGGCCTCGAACAAGCCGGGGTCAAAAACCCGGACGTACCGATTCCCAATTTCGGCAAACAGGACGCGGCTAACTGGACGGCCTTCTTACAGGCTTATACCCTGGTCGTGAATAAGTATAAAGCTCAGGTTTCCGAAGATGTGCTGTCGCAACTGGCCTTAAATGGCGCTGCCAGTTCGTTACAGGATTGCCAGACGGCCTATTATCCTCCCGATCAGGCTAATAATCTCCTGGGGCTGCGTACCAATCAATATAGCAACGTGGGGATTGGCCTCAATCTGCAAACCGGGCAACTGACCAACGGCAAGAATGCCCACTTTGTCTTACGAGCCATTCCGGGTGGGCCAGCCGACAAAGCCGGGCTGAAGTTGGGCGACCAGCTTACCAGTGTCGAAGGTCAGGACATCAGCACCAAAACTACCTCGGAGGTAGTGACGCTTTTGCGGGGTAACAACCCCACCGCCGGTAGCCGCCTGTTGGTGACATTTCGGCGACCCAGCAGTAGTCAGGACATGCCGGTAGAAATTATCCGGGCTAACTTGCAGCAACCGATGATGGAGCAAAAGCTTTTGCCCGATAATATTGGTTATCTGCGCTTCAACAGCTTTCCCTTCTTTCTGGACCAAAAAGACCAGGAAGACAAAACCAAGCAACTTGATACGACGCTGGCAACCTTTGATAAAGCCAATGT
Source organism: Chloroflexia bacterium (assembly GCA_038245615.1). Taxonomy (GTDB): domain Bacteria; phylum Chloroflexota; class Chloroflexia; order Chloroheliales; family Chloroheliaceae; genus 54-19. The sequence continues at coordinate 13,415 of JBBRSG010000110.1, forward strand.
CAAAGGGATTGTGCTGGATTTACGCGGCAACAGCTTTGGCGGAATCAACACGATGCAATATATCCTGAGCCGCTTCATTGCGGGCGACCAGTTGCTCACTCTGAGTGGGGTACAGCGCGGTCAGAACAATGCTCGCCAGTATGGGGTTTTCCCGATGCCCAGCGTCGAAAACGTCAAAGCTACCAATAGACCGTTAGCGGTCCTGGTAGATAGCGGGACTACCGCCGAGGCCGAAATGTTCACCTATGCCATCCAGCAGGCCAAGCGTGGCACAATTGTCGGCGAAGCGACGGCAGGTTGTCTGAATGCTTCCAGCCCTGTCGTCCTCAAAAATAATTCGCTGGTCAATGTGACGCTCTATCGGGTGGTTTCCGACCCCAAAAAGCCGGATAGCCTGGTCGAAATAGTGCAGCCCGAAGAAAAAGCCACCCTGGATTTGCAGCAACTCAGCCAGGGCAAAGATAGCCAGATTGAGGCGGCGGTTAAGATACTTAAGAAATAACAAGGGGGACGGGGGTCAGGGGTCAGGGAATTTACGATTTACGATTTACCCCCCAAGGGGGCGAGACCGCGATTTACGATTGAGGAACTCAGACCTCAGGACTGCATTTCACTGACCACTGACCACTGACCACTTTTTAGAGGAGAGAAACATGAGCGCAAGTGCTATCAGTACCAATCTTTTTCAGGAGCGTTGCCAGAAGGCTCAGGCCGTGCTGGTCGAACAAAACCTTGATTATTTGTTTATCGGGCCAGGGGCCGACTTGCATTATCTTATCGGCACGCCCGGTATGAGCAACGAGCGAATGATGCTCTTTGTGCTGCCCAAAGAGGGTGAGCCGGTCATGATTGTCCCGGCCCTCGAAAAGCTGGCAACCAGCCAATATGCCACTTTTTTCGAGTTGCTGGACTGGCGCGATTTTGAAGGGCCAAAGGGTCGTTTGAAACAAATTCTGGGCCAGACCGGGAAAAGCAATAATGCGGTGGACGACCATCTGTGGAGCATGTTCCTTTTAGAACTGCAACAGATTCTGCCCGATAGCCAGTGGCGGCGGGCCAGTCAGGTACTTAAAAAGCTGCGAATCACCAAATCGGTGGACGAGGCCCAATTGCTCCGGGAAGCCGCCGCTATCGCTGATAAAGCCTTTGATGAGCTTATTACCCTGCAATTTAGCGGACGCACCGAGCGTGAAGTGATGGGCGATATTACCAGTCTGTTGCTAAAATACGGGCAGGAGCAAGCCTACTTCTGCATCGTGGGGAGCGGCCCGAATGGAGCGCAACCCCACTACCACACCGGCGAGCGGGTGATTGAGCCGGGTGATATGGTGGTACTGGATTTCGGAGGTGGCTACAAAGGCTATTGCAGCGATATGACCCGCACCGTCCTGGTCGCGGGCGGAACTCCCGACCCCGATTATCAGAAAGTGTATGATATTGTGAATGAGGCCCGTGCCGCCGGGCATCGTCAGGCCCGCCCTGGGGTTACGTGTGAATCAGTAGACGCGGCGGCACGAGCGGTCATAACCGAAGCGGGATACGGCGAGTTCTTTGTACACCGCACCGGACACGGCATCGGCATGGAAGTTCACGAAGAACCCTATATCGTGGGCGGCAACGACCTGCCGCTTGAGCCAGGTATGGCTTTCAGCATCGAGCCGGGTATTTATCTGCCGGGCCGCTTTGGAGTGCGGATTGAGGATGTCGCTATCGTTACCGAAAATGGCGAGGAAAATATAAATCTCAGTACTCACCAACTGGTTACGGTCAAGTAGCTGATTAACAAACCGACTTTCGTTTAATCTATTTTTCTTAGATGGCGAAACCTTCGCCAGTTTGCTGGATTCCAATCTGGTAGGTTCGCTGGGAGTTACGGGCCAAAAGCTGGATGCCGAAGGCGTGGTCGCGGCCATCGAGATGCTGCGGACGGCCTTTCCCGACTACCACAGCACGACCGAGGAGCTTATTGTGCAAGATGACTGGGCCGTAGCTCGCTGGACTACACGAGGAACTCACCTGGGCGATTTAAGCTCGGCTCTCAGCACTATCCGGCCCATCGGCAAGAAAGTCGAGTATAGCGGCGTGTCCTTTGTCCGGGTCGCCGGGGGCAAAGTGGTCGAATTTCTGGCGATGTCCGATAATCTTACGCTTATGCAGCAACTAGGGGTCATTCCCTCGGCGGTAGCCGCCGAACGGTAAAGCGTCAGTCAGATTGACAAGGCACATTTGTTCTGCTAGATTGTTATTATATGGCAATTTAGCAGAACATTTTTATTTAGGGCGCAACGACAGATGAAACAACTAGCCTTTGAGACAATCGAAACCGATAAACCTGGCAAAAAGCGGGTGCAAGGCGGGGTGTCTACTTCCGATGTAACCCAATCGGCCCATATCGGCGGCAACGAAGATTTATTCCCTCAAATCCTTGATTTGCATGTGCCAGCCGGCTCAGTGGTAGCTGATGTCACTTACGGCAAAGGCATATTCTGGAAAAATGTTCCCAAAGATGTCTATAAGCTGATAGCCAGCGATATTAGTAGTGGGGTGGATTGTCGAAGTTTGCCTTATGAGGATTGTTCGATAGATAGTGTTGTCCTAGACCCGCCCTATATGGAGGGCTTGTTTCGGCGCTCGACCGGGCATCTGGCAGGTGGCGGCACCTACAGCCCTTTCCGTGATACCTACTCCAATGGAAATACCACCGAAGACGGCCCGAAATGGCATGAGGCGGTATTAGACCTTTATTACAAAGCCGGACAGGAAGCGTATCGGGTTCTACGGAAAAAAGGGGTGCTAATAGTAAAGTGTCAGGATGAGGTTAGCGCCGGTAAACAACACTTGACGCATGTGGAAATTATTAACAAATACGAAGCGTTTGGCTTTAAAATTAAAGATTTATTCGTTCTAGTCCGTACTAATAACGCCAGTGTAAGTCGTATGGTAAAACAAGTCCACGCCCGCAAAAATCACTCTTATTTTTTGGTCTTCGTCAAAACTCACTGAAGAACCTGTTTCTCACCAGCCAATTTGTCGAGCAAAATAAAAGGGTCGTTAGAAAAAGGAGGCTGTAAAGGCCAGCTTATTTTAGGCATGCTCGCCAACAAATATTTACGTTGTTCAGGCGAATAATTCCGATAACTGCTTCGCGGTAAATCCGTGTTAAGCGCAAAACCAAAATCCCATTTTCCTGTAAAACCAAATAAATTAATTGCAAGCAAATCGAATTCATCAACTAATAAACAGGTGGTTTCAAGCTGTGAGCCGTCTGGCAACATAACCTTTCGGCGGTCGCTGGCATCACATTGGAATTTACCAACAAATAAGGTATCTTCGACACGTTTGATAGAGCTCGTTTGCAGCGATTTTACCTCAATTGTAAAAGCATATCCCTTGTAAGTGATAGATAGGTCATTTTTACTTTTGCGATCGTGGTCATCATACTTAATAACGTTAGTCACTCTATCATCCGAAAACCAAAGCTTACGCAACTGAAATTCAGCTACATAGCCCGACAAAATGCCGCGAAGACTAGGATTTTCATCAATGATTTTGGTAAGTTCCGAAACAGACAACCCCCAACGGCTAAGAATCGAGTCAGGTATATCTTTATTATTACTAACCATTGTTAGTATGTTCTTCCCGTCTTACTTCCTCCAACAGCTTACGCTCTTGTTTAGTCAATTCGGGTTCGAGCTTTGCCAGTAAATCGGGGCGGCGTTGCAGGGTGCGACGGAGCGATTCCTTCAAGCGCCATTCGGTTATTTTGGCATGATGACCCGATACCAGGATGTCTGGCACGACCCAGCCCCGATAGTTCGCCGGGCGAGTATAATGCGGATATTCTAAGAGCGGGCGACTGTGCGACTCCTCGCCCGCCGAATCTTCCGCCAGCACGCCCGGTACTAGCCGGGCTACCGCATCTACAATTACCATCGCCGCCAGTTCGCCGCCAGTCAGCACAAAATCACCGATGCTCACTTCACGAGTTATGGCATGCTGCACAATCCGCTCATCCAGCCCCTCATAATGCCCACACAATAAAGCTAGTTTGGGATATGTAGCAAGCTCATGGGCCATCGCTTGAGTGAAAACCTCGCCCTGGGGACTCATGAGCAAAATGGGGAAATCGGGTGGAGCGACAGGAGCATCCGCCGAACCAAGCGAAATATTTAGCGCCCCCTCTACCGCCTCAAACAACGCATCAGGCCGAAAGACCATGCCCGCCCCGCCGCCATAGGGGTAATCATCCACCTGACGATGCCGCCCTAGCCCCCATTGGCGGATGTCGTGGCTATGCACCTCAATCAGGCCCTGCCCGATAGCCCGGCCTAAAATACTTTCGTGCAAAGGAGCATCGAACATCTGGGGAAATAGCGTCAGAATGTCGAAACGCATGGTAACTCCTGGAGGCAGTGGTCAGTGGTCAGTAGTCAGTGGTCAGTAAATACAAGATGGTAGACGGAAGAAATCCGGCTAAAATTTGGCAGTTTAACTCAGCACTTAGCACTGCATTTCACTGACCACTGACCACTGACCACTGACCACTGACCACTGACTACTGACCACTAAAGATGTTTAGGCCGCCAGCCGAGTGATGATGCTCAGGGCCATCTCGACCTGGGTGCGGCTCACATCGTTATGGAACACAAACCGCAAGCGGCACGGCCCCATTTTATTCGCCAGCAAATTCTGCTCTTTCATGCGGGCCAACCATTCCGGGGCAGTCGCGGTTTTTTCGTTCAAATCCACCGCTACAATATTGGTCTGAACCGTCTTTATATCCAGGTCAAAACCATCTATCAGGGCCAGACTTTCGGCAAAGCGATGGGCGTTATAATGGTCTTCATCCAGCCGTTGACTCATTTCGTTCAAGGCAATCAGGCCCGCCGCCGCCAATATCCCGGCCTGTCTCATCCCGCCGCCTAGCATTTTGCGGTTTTTGCGGGCCTTCTTGATAAACTCAGCCGTACCGACAATCAGCGAACCTGCTGGAGCCGCCAGCCCTTTCGACAGGCAAAATTGCACCGAATCAAGGCTGGCGACCAATTCTTTTACCTCAATTTCCAGGTAAGTCGCAGCATTAAAGATGCGTGCGCCGTCCAGATGCACCGGCACACCCCGCGCATGCGCCACCGCGCAGAGTTCATCTAGCTGGACCTTACTTAAAACTGTGCCGCCGCAGCGATTGTGGGTATTTTCCAGACAAAGCAGTCCGGTTGGAGGTAAATGCATATCGTCCGTACCGCGCACCGCTTGGGCTACCGCCGTCGGGTCGAGCATTCCCATTTTATCATTGGGCAGAATATGATACGACAATCCGCCTACTACCGCCGCGCCCCCGACCTCATAATAAAAGATGTGGGAGTTATCGCCCAGAATAATTTCCTGTCCCCGGTTGGGACAATGGCTCAAAATCGCCACCAGATTGCCCATCGTGCCAGTCGGGACAAACAGCGCAGCTTCTTTGCCCATTTTTTCGGCAGCCACTTCTTCCAATTGGTTGATAGTCGGGTCTTCGCCATAAACATCATCGCCAACCTCGGCCTCGGCCATCGCCCGACGCATTCCAATAGTAGGTTTGGTGACAGTATCACTTCGTAGGTCTATCAGCATTTCTTCTCTCCGAATTAACCTGCCGCTAAACTAAAAAGCTCGGACAGATTGAGGGTGAAACCGATTAAAGGGCCTTCGCCTTCTAACTGGTCATTATTAGTCAAGGTTAGAATTTTAACCGGGGTTAAACTCTCCTGCAAATGGTATATTCTAACCGTATTATAGTCCTTTTTGGCAGGAGCGTTACCGGGGTAGATTACCCAGACTATATTCCAACCGGTCCTACTATATTGTTCAAGCTTGGTTACAAGGTCGCCCGGTTCATCCTGCGAGGATATAACCTCGATTGCCAGGTCAGGCGGAAATTTGGCTGCGCCGGGCGAAAGATTATTTTCTAGCTGTTGTTTGCGCACAAAGGTTAAATCTGGCGACCTTACCGACTCCCGACTTGCGCCCGGTATATCCAGCTTATAGCCGATTGGTGGCACAACCTGACCCGGTTCAGCCTCCCCAAAGCTGAAAATCCATTTCCACAAAGCTTTAGACAATCGGCTAGTAATCAAACCATGTTCTAAGCCGGGGTGTGACATCGCTTTGACTACCCCTTCCACTAATTCATATTTTTGGTCAGGGTCAAGCCCCGCCGCCATAAACTCATCGGCAGTATAAAGCCGGTTGCGCTCCAATTCAGCTAGTTTTAATGGTAAGGTCATAGTTACATCCACCTCTACTCCAGGTCTCTAGTCCTCGTCAAACAAAACCGACACTGGCAGCCTAAAGCCCGGTATTACGTCTTCCCCGTCCAGTTCGCCGCTATTTGGGATGGTTAAAGGCTGGCTGCTACCCTGCCGAAACACCAACACGACTTGCTTTTTAGGCTGGATAATCCAGACTAATTTTACTCCGGCCTGCAAATACTTCTCGGCTTTATCGGTCAAACTCTTCAAACTTTGACCGGGCGATTGAATTTCGATTGCCAAATCCGGCAAAGATGCTATATGCATCTTCCGGGCCGGTTTGCGGTCTGCCATCCAAAAAGATATATCAGGCAGCGGGGCATAATCCGGGCGAA
>JBBRSG010000111.1:0-19922 GCA_038245615.1 Chloroflexia bacterium
AACGCTCCGGGACATAGCGCCGGGTGAACCCACTTACCATAATCTGACCGGGCTTGGCGGCTTGCATCAAGCGGGCCGACAGGTTTACGGCATCGCCCATTACAGTGTATTCCTGGCGCAGTTGCGAGCCGACCTGCCCGCAATAGACAAAGCCGGTATTGACTCCAATCCGCACCGCCGCGACGTGTTTAGCGGAACAAGCTATCAACTCTAGCCCACAGCGAAGCGCCCGTTCCTCGTCATTTTCGTGGGCGACAGGTGCGCCGAACAGGGCAATAAATTTGCTGCCTTTATCGCCCATATCTACTTTATTGAGGTAGCCGTCGTATTTTCGAATAATTTCGATAACTTCGGTCAGATAGGCCTGCAACTTGCCGCCGATTTGGGGGTCGTGGTCGTAGTCAAAGCCCTGAAAACTGACAAACAGCACGGTCACTTTGCGATGCTCGTTGATAAAGTTTTCCTGGCTGGCTTCCAGCCGCTCGGCGAGGGTCGGATGTAGATAGCGGGCAACCATTTGAGTCATTTGGGGCGATAGGGCTGGAAATGGCTCTAAAGGGGCGCTTTCGGCCTGGGGCTGCATATTGCCGACACAACTAAAGTCACCTCGCTCCTCGACAATCTCGACCTCGGCAGCGCGACTTCCCAACGCCTTTAGCAAATCGTTGTGAATTACCACCTCGCCTTTGGTAGCATGGTGTTCGGCCTCAGCGCAGCGGTCAAGTAATTGCCCGGCAATCAGATATTCCAAGCGATAATCATTGCCGACGCTGGTGCAAAAGGTCGTCCCCATCGCCAATCCCGCTTTCATCGCCAAGCTGAATACCCCAGAACTGGTCGGAATGGCAGCATAGCGCGGCATATTGGCTTGCATATCGAGGGCGCATTGAATGGCCCGGCGGATTACAAAGTGCTGAGTGCTGAGTGCTGAATGCTGAGTATTTGGGCTGCCCGCTTTTTTCTGACCACTGATTACTGACCACTGACCACTGCTAACCGGAAAAAGCACGGTCATAGCATCGCCGCCGAACTTGCCGATAATGCCGCCGTAGGATTCGATGAGGGCAATCATGGGGTCAAAGTAGGAGTTGAGGATGGCGGTCAGTTCTTCCGCGCCGGTTTTGCTGCTTCCGGCCAGGGCTTCGCTGATGACGGTAAAGCCCGAAACATCAGCAAATAGCGCCACGGCTTCCAGGCGCTGTTCGTGACCTATCGGACTGGCCTCCGGGTGTTGCAACAGGTCGGAGGCCACATGATAAGGAATAAAAGATAGCCAGGACATTACTTACCAACCATAATTCCAACCATATTTCAATTATACCGACCCAGAGTGATTATTCAGCGTTCAAGGGCGGCCACGCCGGGCCGCCCCTACCGAATCTAGATGTTCTAATCCTGGTGTAAATTGATGAGATTACCGCAGGTGTCCTCAAAGATGGCATCCGTTCCGCCGTAGTCCATTTTGGTCGGCTCCATTCGGAAGGCTACCCCCAGACTCTTCATTCTCTCATAGTCTTGTTGGATGTCGTCCGTCCCAAAGGAGGTGAAGGGTATGCCTGAATCGAACAGGGCCTTTTGGAAGGGGGCTGCCGCCGGGTGGCCCATCGGCTCAAGCAGTAACTCAATCCCTGCCGGGCCGTCGGGGGAGACAACCGTCAGCCAGCGATCAGTCGGGCCGATTGGCATATCGGTTTTTTTGACGAAACCCAGAACCTCAGTATAAAATTTCAAGGCTTTTTCCTGGTTGTCTACAAAGATGCTGGTCAATCCTATTTTCACACTCAGCCTCCTTATATTTAGCTTTATACTTAGCTTTCAATCTCTGCTGAACCCTGCTGAACTTAGAGAGATACCGATATTAGTCCGTAAAGATATGGTATCTCAGGTAGCAATGTAGCATGTCTGTTTTTATTTGTAAATCCACCTGGCTCTTATCTTATCTGGCTCTTATCCGAAGCTAACCCGCAAAAGGTGTCAGGGCGATTGGGAATTTGGTATAATACAGGTGCGAATTACCGGATAGTGTAAGCTGGATATAGTGTAGGGAACGAGAGGTAAGGTCAAAATGGTTCTGGATTTAGCCAAAGCAGTTGAGTACGAGGCGATTATCGGGCTGGAAAGCCATATTCAGTTGCAAACTGCCAGCAAAATGTTTTGCCGTTGCAGTGCCGACTATGTGAACGCCGAGCCGAACAGCCACGTTTGCCCGATTTGTCTAGGGATGCCGGGAGTATTGCCGGTCATCAACAGTAAGGCGATTGAGTATATTGTTCGGTTAGGGATGGCCCTCAACTGCGAGATACCCGAATATAGCAAGTTTGACCGCAAGAATTATTTTTACCCCGATTTGGTAAAAGGCTACCAAATCAGCCAATTTGATTTGCCGGTTTGCGTCAATGGCTGGCTGGAAATCGAGGTCGAGGGCCAAAAAAAGCGGATTGGCATCACCCGGATTCATATGGAAGAGGATACCGGCAAGCTGATGCACATGTCCAGCCCGGAAGGTCAGGACTACACTTTAGTAGATTACAACCGTTGCGGCGTGCCACTGGTCGAGTGCGTCAGTGAGCCGGATATTTCCACCCCGGCGGAAGCAGCGGCCTATCTGACCAAGTTGCGTCAAATCGTGCGCTGGCTGGGCATCGGCTCAGGTAATATGAACGAAGGGGCGATGCGTTGCGATGCCAACGTTTCGATTATGCCCAAAGGGACGAAAGTTTTTGGCACGAAAATCGAGGTCAAAAACATGAACTCGATTCAAGCGGTGCATGATGCCATCGCTTTTGAAATTCCTCGGCAAGCGGAGGAACTCGCGGCGGGCCATGTTCTCAAGCAGCAGACTCGTGGGTGGGATGATGTGAAGCAGGTGACGGTTTTCCAAAGGCTCAAGGAAGGTAGCAGTGATTATCGCTATTTCCCTGAACCGGATTTGCCGCCCTTGCAACTGACCGCCGAATACCGCGATAAAATCCGGGCCGCCTTGCCGGAATTGCCGGATGCTCGTCGCGCCCGGTTTTTGCAGGATTATGGCCTGACGGCTTATGATGCCGAAATTCTGACCAGCACGCGGGCTACCGCCGAATGGTTTGAGGCCGCCCTGGGCGATACCCGGACTCCGGCCCGCGCCAAAGCCGTGACCAACTGGATTCTAAATGAGCTTTTTGCCCGGCTGAAAGAAGGCGGAGTCGAGCTATCCGAGGTCAAAATTCAACCAGCGCAACTGGCGGGCCTGATTGAATTGGTCGAAAAAGGTACAATCACCCCCAAGACCGCCAAAGAGGTCTTTGAGGAGATGTTCAATAGCGGGCGCGAAGCCGAGGCTATCGTCCAGGAAAAGGGTCTGGCGGCAATTTCGGACGAGGGGGCGATTACCGCTATTGTGGAAAAGGTCATAGCCGATAATCCGAAAGCCGTAGCCGACTATCAGGCCGGTAAAGAAGCCAGCCTTAATTTTCTGATTGGCGGAGTCATGAAGGCTACCCAGGGTAAAGCCAGTAAGGATTTGGTGACAAAGCTCCTCAAGGCGAGGCTGGACTGAGGTGTCTTTATGACGCATTAGGCTTTCTGATTGATAACCCCGAAAACTATTGAAAGTTGATGTAAATCACTCCCTTTTCCCGGTTTGTCTGCTATAATAGATTGGTAGTTGTTTGTAACTACTTCTACTTAGTGACAGACCTGTCATTCAAATATTTGGAGGCATAACGACGATGACGACGGAAATGCAGCACGCGACGATGAGGTCGCCGATTTTCTCACCCGCTCAAGTTCCCCAGAACCCTTTTGACATTGCCAAACAGCAATTTAATATCGCTGCCGATTATCTGGGTCTGGATTTGGGCCTTCGCAAGGTACTCTCGACCTGTAAACGGGAATTGACCGTCAATTTCCCGGTCCAGATGGACGACGGCAGCGTCGAGATTTACACCGGCTACCGGGTACAGCACAACCTGGCGCGTGGCCCCGCGAAAGGTGGGATTCGCTATCATCCCCAGGTCAACCTTGATGAGATTCGGGCGTTGGCAATGTGGATGACCTGGAAATGTGCTACCGTCAATATCCCTTACGGCGGTGCAAAAGGCGGAGTAATCCTCGACCCCCACAAACTCAGCCAGATTGAGCTGGAAAACCTGACCCGGCGCTACGCTACCGAGATTTCGCTCCTGATTGGCCCGGAAACCGATATTCCCGCCCCTGACGTGAACACCAATGCTCAAACGATGGCCTGGATTATGGACACTTATTCCATGCACAAAGGTTATTCGGTGACGGCAGTCGTGACCGGCAAGCCGGTAAATATCGGCGGAGCGGAAGGTCGGTTGGAAGCCACCGCCCGTGGGGTGCAATATGTCATCCGGGAGGCCACCCGCGAAAAGGGTATAAACCTGAACGGGGCGCGGGTAGTAGTTCAGGGCTTTGGAAATGCCGGTTCGATTGCGGCCCGCTTGCTGGCAGAAGACGGCGCGAGTATCGTCGCGGTCAGCGACTCGCAGGGTGGGGTTTATAATCCCAAAGGACTTGACCCCCGCGCTTTGCTGGCCTACAAGCAGGAACATGGCTCGTTTGCGGGTTTCCCCGCCGCCGAGCGCGTCACCAATCAGGAATTGCTGGAACTGGATTGTGATATTCTGATTCCGGCGGCTCTGGAAAACCAACTAGACGGACGCAATGCCCGCTTTGTCAAAGCCAAAATTGTGGCGGAAGCCGCCAACGGCCCGACCAACCCGGAAGCTGACCGCATCTTTTATGACCGAGGTATATTTGTCCTGCCGGATATTCTGGCGAATGCCGGGGGCGTGACAGTCAGTTACTTTGAGTGGGTGCAGGATTTGCAGTCGTTCTTTTGGAGCGAGGCTGAAACCAACCGCCGCTTACATCTGGTGATGACCCGCGCTTTCGCCGAAGTTTACAAAATTGCCCAAGAACGTCAGCTCGATATGCGAACCGCTGCCTATATCCTGGCAGTCGGGCGGGTCGCCGAAGCCACCAAAACGCGGGGGATTTATCCTTAATCCTCGTAACAATTCAGCCTTGTCATTCTGAGCGAAGCGAAGAATCTTTATCCTTCGCTTCGCTCACACCCCATAAAGGGGCGTAACAAATTCAAGGCGGGCTGAACTGTTACTAATCCCCCCGCTAATCCAGCCGATATTTTTCGATAACGCCCGGCCCAAGCTTCATGCCCAGGCCGGGTAGTTCGGTAGGCCACAAACTGCCGTGGGCTAATTTGGGTCGGGCTTCCTCCTCCAGCAAAGCTTCCCACCAATCTACATACTCCAAAATCCGGCAATTGGGGGTACTCAGGGCCAGATGCAGCGAAATCTCAGGAAATAGATGAGGCGAAACCGGAATGTTATAGCTCTCCGCCAGCTTCGCCACTTTTTGCCAGCCGCTAATCCCGCCCACTCTTTGCAGGTCGGGCATCCAGATGTCGGCGGCTTTTTCCTGAGCCAATCAATCAAAGCACAAATAAGTATACTAAGTTTCGCCGGTTGCCAAAGGGGTGTCGAGGGCGGCGGCTATCGCAGCAGTGGCAGTAAAATCGTAGTAAGGCACTGGCTCTTCCAGCCAATACAGATTGGCCGGGGCGACCAGCCGTCCGAATTTCAGGGTCGTCGCGGCATCCCAACCCTGGTTGGCATCGCAGATTAGTCCAATATCCGGGCCAACCGCCTCGCGGATTGCCATCACTCGCGCCACATCATCTTCCAGGCGGGGCAGCCCGACCCGGATTTTGAGAATCTTAAAGCCTTGTGATACATATCCCCGTGCTTCGGCGGGTAAATCTTTTGTGGCAGTGCCAAGCCATAAACCATGACTGGCGTAGACTGGCATCGAGCGGACATGCTGCCCCAAAAGGCGATAGAGCGGCAGATTCGCGGCCTTGCCGACAATATCCCAAAGCGCGGTATCTATCGCGGTCAGGGCAAAGATGGAAACCCCGCTGTTGCCAATAAAGTTCATGGCTTTCCAGAGCTTTTGCCAAACCGCTTCGGTCATAAACGGGTCTTCGCCCAAGACCTTGTCTTCAAAAACCGCTATCGCCGCTTGAAAAAGCCGAGCCTGCGGCACGCTCTGGGCAAAAAGAAAGCCGTTACCGATTAGGCCGCTATCGGTTTCAACCGTCAGCACCACGTGATACACCCGCTCGAAGCTGTGAATCGCCGTCCGTATCGGCTGCCGGAGTGGGGTAGCCAGCACCACGCTGCTGAGTTTGCTTATCTTCAAAGCGAAGCTCCTTTCGGGCGGAAATCTAAAATCTAAGGTCGAAAATCGAGAGTTGAGGCCTAAATTTAAGGCCGAAGGTCAGGAGAATTTCAGATTTTCGATTTTCGATTTTCGATTTTCGATTTCAGACCCACTACAGCCCCAGCAATTTGTTCAAGGCGGCCTGATAGGGCATGTCGGCATCTTGTTCCACTTCGGCGAGGCTGACTGCTCGTCCTTTGATGCCTGACTCCAGCATAGCGTAGACCAGGGCCACTGCTTTACGAGCATCGTAGCCATCTACTTCCGGTTTGCGCCCGTAAATTACCGCTTCCGCGAAATCCATTAATTCTATTGCTACCAAATTCTGGTCTATTTCCTCAAAAGGGAGCTGATATTCGGTGGGTTGTTCATCCCCAAACAGGACAGCAGTCAGAGGGTCGAGCCGGTAAGATGGAGCGTACTGCAATAGGGATGGGCCGGAGACCGAGGCAGGTAAATCGGTGCGCCGCAGGATAATCGGCTTGCCGGAGCGGTCAGGCGGGAGTTCGAGCGTCCCCTGGCTGCCGTAAATCAGCCGTAGCCCGCGTTTATCAGCGTGGGCGGCTTGCATAATCGTCCACTGGCCCGCGACCCCGCTGCTAAACCGAAAATGGCCTAACAGCATATCTTCGGCGGTAACTTCGATTTGGTCGGGAAGTTCACCCAGCCATTGTTGGTAAAACGACTCGCTGACCATTATCTTCTGCTCCGAGCGGTAGCGCACTTTTTCCAAAAGGGCGGCTTGCCCGCTCACCTGCACGATGTCGCCCAGCAAATAATTCATAATATCGGCGCTATGTACCCCGATGTCGAGTAGAATACCGCCGCTCTCTTGTTGGTGTCGCCAGGGAGTCAGCATAATCGAAGACCCGCCCGCCGCCAGAAATTCGACAATCAGATAGGGTTTGCCAATCGCGCCATCTTGCAGCAGAGCGCGAGCCAAGCGGTTATTCGGTTCGCGGCGGACATTTTCGGCGACTGCCAGCACGCTGCCGCTTTTTTCGGCGGCACTCAAGGCCCGGTTGCAGCCGCGCACCGTCACCGCCAACGGCTTTTCTACCAGCACATGCCGCCCGGCCTCTAATGCCGCGACCACTAGCTGATGATGCGACTGGCTGCCGGTGGTAATATCCACCGCCTCAACTGTTGGACAGTTTGCCAGCATCTCGGCCTGGGTCACGTATATTTTGGGACGCACCCCCAGCATTGCAACCGCTTGAGCGGCAATATAGGCCGCATTCTCCTGGTTGGGGTCGCAGATGGCTTCCAACTGCAAGACCGGGCTATCGGTTGCCATCTTATCGCGGACTTCGTTCAAAACTTTCAGGCCGTAGAGATGGCGCAAGGCCATGCCGCCGCACCCTACCAGCCCCAGCCTAATCGTGTTTTCAGTTCTATTTTCAGTTCTATTTTCAGTGTTCATTTAATTTGCCAATAATTGCCGTAACTATTCAGCCAGCCTTGAATTTGTCACGCCCCTTTATGGGGTGTGAGCGAAGCGAAGAATGACACGGGGTGAATAGTTACTAATTGCCAATTTGGTTTGTTAGCCAATTTCAATCAGCGAAACGGCGTGAGTGGGCAGACTAAAATCCAGCTCTAACTCACCTTTTGCGCTGACTTGCCGGGTCGAAGGTTCTTCCAGTTGAGCCAACCGTTGGGCCTGATGCAGGGTTTCCAGCTGGGCCGAATTTGGGTTTTCGGGCTGACCCATCCGCTGCCATTCAGTGTAGGCATTGCTATGGTCGGCATCTATCCGCCAATGTTGTATCTGGACAGTTTGCCCGACGGCAAAAGGCAAATTGTTCAATTGCAAGTTTACCGCTCTATCACCACTCGCCGTCCAATCATCGCAATGATGCCAGATTAACAATCTCAGGCTCTTTGCCCCATTATCTGCTTCCTGAATAGTCGCCAACCCATCTACGATATGTAACTGGTTGGTGTAGCCGCTCGTCAGGACATTTTGGGTGGCGCTGCTTTCCAGGCCTACCTGCTGGCTTCCCAGACGACCCAGAGCTTGCAATCCAGCCATAATCGGTTTCCAGACATTATGATTGGTGGCTAAAGTCCGGTTGCCCTCAAAGAAGCGTTTGCCCTCGAAATAAAAGGCCCAATGGGTTATCATCCGTACTGCCACCGGTAATTGCCGATTAAGCTCTAAAATCTGCCCGACCATCGCCGCCACAAACGCCGGGTAATATTGATTATTGCAGACTACGAAATTCGGATTATCGTAAACCCCGTAAATCGTTCCAACCGCCGGGTCACATTCATCCACGAATACCGGGAGGTGATGCAGTTCGGGAAATTCGGCAATTACCGTCAGGCTGCGACGAATATCGTCCAGCATTTTCGAGAGCGAGGGCGAGTCAAGTTCAACCGGATGTCCGTAGTTGCGGCGCGGATTGTAATGCGCTCCTTTAGTGTGAAACGAAATAAAGTCTAGCTGGCTACCGACCTTGCCGGTCACATAATTAGGTTGATGCAAACAGTGGTCTAAAAAGTGGCGCAAGAATTTTTCACCCCGGTCCGTCGTGGCCGGGCCGCCGATTTTCACGGCGGGAAAGGCGCGAGTCGCCCCTGCTACCGAATGGTCGTAGAGGCGGCAATATTCATCCACTGTCCCGCGCCAGTAATTAGGAATGTCTGGCTCATTCCATAGCTCAAAGTACCAGTTAGCCACTTCATCCGCCCCGTAGCGTTCTACTAAATGAGCTACAAAAGCCTCTACCAGCTTTTCCCATTTGGCATAATCTGTGGGCGGTAACTTCCATTTGCCGCTTTCGTAAGGTTCTTTGCCCAGGTCATAGGCCGGGCCAAAGCTGGTAAAAGCGGCTTCGTCCTGCGGCACAAGGTCGAAAGGCAAAAACCCTAGCTCAATTAACGGGCGACAATTGTTTTTGATATAGACATCATAAACTTGGTCTACAATTTCCCAGTTATAGACTGCTTGTCCGGCCTTATCTTCGCGGTAAATATTGGTCGAGCCGCCCGCCGGGTAACTCAAACCGTTGCCACTGGTAAAAGTATTGTGGTTACGGACGTAATAGGGCTGTTCGATTACCTCGCGGCTCAAGTCCGCCAACAACGCCTGCCCGCGGGGAGAGTAGCTCCAATTGATTTCGTCAAAGCCAATCGAGGCCCAGATATGTTGCAACTCGCCTAGCGAGCGTCCACCATCCACCCTGATAGTGACTAGCTCACCGCTTTCATTTCCACTCATCGCCTTTAGCTTTCTTGATTTTAGATTGTAATTCGATGCCAATGGGTTAAAACCCGGTGAAGCTAAATCTTTGGAAAATCTACGGCGTACATTTTCCAAAGATTTAGCCAACTGGGTCTTACTGACCTGCCAGCTTTTTCAACTCTTTATCAAGCGTACCGAGAGCTTCGTCCACGCTGGATTTGCCGCTGACTACGCTGACCAGGGCATTGGAAAAGAGCAAATTGCCTTCGGCCTGACCCATATAGGGGGTATTACCGTAGACTGGCCCGCCATACCGAATGGCAGTCTTTAACTGCTCTATCAGGTTTTTGCGGGTCGGGTCTTTCTGGTAGAAATCGGTATCAATGCTCGACTTTAGCACTGGCAAGGCCGCGCCATTGGTCTTTTGCATATAGTCGCTGTACCAGGGGTCGCCATACATGTATTTAATCAAGGCTTTGGCGGCCTCCGGGTTTTTAGCTTTGGCGAAGGCGAACAACAAGAAGCCGCCCAGGAATGAACGCGAGGGGTCGCCTGCTTTTCGCACCGGTATCAACACGGTCCCGACATTCGCCGCTAAATTCGGGTCAACTCCGCGCAGGTTTTCCAGCGCCTCGCCGTTGCCGACGGTCATCGCCACTTGCTTGAGCTGGAACAATTTTATAACCTCAGCGGATTTATAAGTTACCACCGCTTCGGGCATAGTCTTATCCTTAACAAAGCTGGCGCTAAATGCCAGAGCATCCTTGAAAGGTTGGCTGGTAACGTTGACCTTACCTTCTTTATCCAGCACGTTCCCGCCGATGCTGCTGGCAAGCGGTATCCAGAATTGGCCCGCCCCCGCCGTTTCCATGTTGAAGATAAAGCCGTACTGGTCGCCTTTGGTCAGTTTCTTGGCGGCTTCGGTCAGCTCATCCCAGGTGGTAGGCGGCTTGACCCCGGCCTTTTCCAGCAAATCCTTGTGATAGAACAAGACGCGAGTTTCCGACCACCAGGGAATAGCATAGGTCGCCCCTTCGTAGCTGACATAAGCCTCTTTTTGCAAATCCACAAATTTATCTTTGCCGATGCTTGCCAGCACATCGTCCAGAGGCAGCAAATTTTTGGCGGCGGCGAAACCCAACGCCACGTCCGGCCCTTGCTGTCCAACTTCGGGCGGAGTTCCGGCAGCCAAAGCCGCCTGGGTCTTTTGGACCGACTCCTGGAAGACCATAAACTGAGCCTTCGAGGTTACACCCGGATTAGCTTTATCGAAATCGGCTAACCGCGCATTGATAAGCGGTTGTCGCGCTCCACCCCCTTGCGTTTCCCGACTCCACAATTCCAGCGCCCCGCTAAGTTTAGCTCCGGCTGCCGTGGTTTGGGCTGCTGTAGTTTGAGCCGCGGTCGTTGCAGCGCTGGTAGTCGCGGCGCTTGCTGCCGTAGTTTGGGCTGCCGCTGTCGTCGCGGCGCTGGTAGTCGCGGGGGCGCTGGTCGCGGTGGGGTCGCCGCAAGCGGCCAGCAACGCGCTGACCGAGGTAAATCCTACCCCTAAGGCCCCGGCCCGCCGCAAAAAGCCCCGCCGGGACACCCGCCCGGCCTCAAAATCTGCAATAAGCTTTCTTGCCTCAGAATCCATCTTATTTCCTCCTCCTTGAAGTATTTCAGTGATCAGTGGTCAGTAGTCAGTGGTCAGTGGTCAGAAGAATACTATGCTGAGTGCTGAGAAAGTCTAGCTACTTGTTGGCAGCTTAATTCAAAACTCAAAACTCAAAACTCAAAACTTATTTACTGCTCACTTTTCACCCTTTTACCGAACCGGCGGTCAGTCCGCCGACTAAGTAGCGCTGGAAAACCATGAAAACGATAACAACCGGCAAAGTGGTCAGGGTCGCCATAGCGAACAGCCCGCTATAGTCGGTGGTGAACTGGTCTATGTAGCTCGCCATACCGATAGAAAGGACTTTTTCGTTATCATCATTTATCAGAACATAAGCAATCAAAAATTCATTCCAACTATTGACGAAAGCCAGGGTTGCCACCGCCGCCAAACCGGGGGCGGCTAGAGGTAACACCACCCGCCACAACGCCCCGAAATAAGTACAACCATCAATCCGAGCGGCATCTTCCAACTCGCTCGGTATCGAGAGAAAATAGCCGCGCATCAGCCAGACTACAAAGGGCAGATTAATCGTGGTATAGGCAATCGCCAGCCCCGCGAAATTGTTGACCAAACCCAACCGGGTCAGAACGACATAAAGCGGGATAATCAGCAACACGCCCGGAAACATCTGGATTAGCAGCAAGCTTGCGCCAAAAGCGCGTTGTCCTTTGAAATTCAGGCGAGCCAGGGCGTATGCGCCCCACGAACCAACTACGATTACCAGAGTGGTCGTTACTACCGACACCACCACGCTATTCCAGAAATAGCGCAGAAACGGTACATTGGGCGAGGTGACGACCTGAATAAGATTATCGAAAGTGAAACTACTGGGTAAAAGGCTTGGTCGAAGCGAAAACGAGTCCTTGACCGGGGCAAAGGCGGTTCGCAGCATCCAGAAAAATGGAAACAGCGCAATCAGCCCAAAGAATATAATAATGGCATACGAAACCACCAGCCAGGTAATTTTGCCCAACTGCTTGCGCCGCCGTAAATTTGGATTCAATATTGCTGTAGTCGCCATAATGCTCTCCTTAGCAGTGGTCAGTGGTCAGTGGTCAGCGGTCAGTGGTCAGAAAATGCAAGACGGAAGCAATTTACGATTGCGGACTCAACCCTCAACCTTTTACTTCTCTGACCTTAGATTTTAGACTTATGACCCTTTTATCCTGCCTATCCCTGTTAAACTTCCCTGGCAGTTTAGTTCAAAACTCAAAACTCAAAACTCTCTTACTGACCACTGCTTTTATACCCGTTGTTGTCCGCTTTCGTCTACCTCGCGGAGGTATTGCCATAAGTAGAGGGAACCGGCAATCAGAATAAACAGGAACATGATGACCGCCATTGTCGCGGCAAAGCCGAAATCACCGCCTACAAAGCCGACGGTATAGGTATAAATCGGCAGCACGCTGGTCGCTCCGGCTGGCCCGCCTCTGGTCAAAATCCAGGGAATAGTAAAATAGTTAAAGGCGTTAATCGAGGCCAATAGAACACTTATCATGGCTATCGGCTTGAGCAGGGGCAGGGTAATGTAGCGCAAACGCTGATAGCTAACTGCACCGTCTACCGTCGCCGCCTCATACAGTTCGCCCGGAATGGCCTGAAGGCCCGCCAGCAATACCACCATCTGAAACGGGAAGCTCTTCCAGACCATGACAATTGTGAGCGAGACGAGAGCCAAATCTGCCCCTAACCAGATTGGCGGTTTAGTAACCCCGATACCTTTTAGTAAGGATGTGATAATGCCAAATTGGTCATTAAACATCCACGACCAGGTAAGGGCCGCCACAAACGCCGGAACCGCCCAGGGGATGATAAAAAGCGAGCGCAAAATAGTGCGGCCCGGTATTCGCTGGTTCAATATCAAGGCCAATGTCAGGCCGATGACAAACGATAACCCTACCGAAACCACCGTGAAAATTAGCGAAACCTTGAAAGCATTCCAGACATCCGGGCTGCTCAGAATATTGGTGTAATTATTCAGGCCGACAAATTTGGTATTTTCTTCGGGGCGGGATAACAATCGGTCAGTAAAGCTCAGGCGCACCGTGTCCAGGAGAGGATAGACATTGACGATAGAGATGCCCACGATGGTTGGTGCAATCAGAAAATAGGCAATATGGCGCTCCACGAAAGTCGAAACACGGTTGCCGAAGGTGCGACGTTCTTCGCTCACCTGGGTGGTATAACCCGTCACAGGTTTTTCCTCTTTTATTTCGGTTTTCAGCGGTTGCGACATAGAAACCTCCTCATGGCTTCGCGGCGTTGGGTTGGAAACCAGCTATCGGGTGAGCTAAACCGGGCTGGATGAGGCCCGCACTATCAGGCTGGGCTGTAACATTATCTGTTGCGGTGGTGCGGCCCGGTCAGCGATGCGCTTTAACAAAACCTCGGCGGCAACTTCGCCCAGTTGTCGGGTAGGTTGGCGGACGGTAGTCAAAGGTACTTCCAGATATTGAGCATATAGAATATCGTCATAGCCGACCAGGGCCACATCTTGTGGAATCCGCAGCCCAGCCTGTTTGATGGCTTGCAGCACCCCGATTGCCATCAGGTCGTTAAAGGCGAAAATCGCAGTCGGGCGCGGGCGCAACTTGAGTAACTGAGTGGCGGCCTCTACCGCACTTTCCAAATTGAGATAAGTTTGGGCTACCAATGCTTCGTCGTATTCCAGATTGGCGGTTTTGAGGGCCTCGCGGTAGCCGCCCAACCGCTCACTGACCGTCCAAACCTGTCGCCGGGAAGTCAGATAAGCGATTCGGGTATGGCCTAATTCGACCAGATGACGGACGGCCTGATACGCTCCATCAAAATTATTGTGCAGCACCCGGTCTACTTCCAACCCTTCGATGGCTCGGTTAGTCAGGACAAACGGAATTTGGCCTTCTTCGTGGAGTTTGAAAAGATGGGTATTATCGTATTGCAGGGGAGTTATTAGAAAGCCATCCACAAACTTTTCGACCATCAGCTCCACCGCCGCCAGTTCGCGCTCGTGTTTTTCATTGGTATCTACTAGCATGACCGAATAGCCCTGACGGGTAGTGACATCCTGGACATAGCGAATCTGCTGGGCGTTATTGGGGTTGGTGCAATCGGTGACGATTTGCCCGACGGTCAGGCTTTGTTTGCCAAGTAAAGAGCGGGCAAACGAATTGGGGCGATAATGCAAGGTTTTGATGGCTTCCAAAACCCGCTCTTTGGTCTGGGGGCTGATTTCGCCCTTGTCATTAAGGACTCTCGACACGGTGTTAATCGAAACCCCGGCCATTTCCGCCACATTGCGGATGGTAGAACGCATAATATTCTCCCCAATCGAGCCAGATATTAAGCGGACAAAGTAGCTAAAGAGCAGCGAGCGCGTGAAACTGAAGCATTTCCGTGAAGCTTCACGGGAAGCTTTAAGAATATTATACAACCTCTTGTCAAGAGGTTTTTGCGCCCAATTAACAAATCGGTAGAAATAAAAAAGAGCCGCCCCTAAGCTGGCGACTCTAAAGTATAGAGAGGATTAACTGAAATAATCTTGCTATTTTTTCCCGCTCTTGGAGGCGCTAATGCGCTCGCCGTGATTGCGAATCCTTTTGCGGAGACGAATGGTTTTAGGCGTGATTTCAACCAGTTCGTCGGCTTCGATGAAGTCGAGAGCTTGTTCCAGGCTCAGGATAATCGGGGGGCTGAGACGGACCGCAATATCGGAAGTCGAGCTGCGGATATTGGTCAGCTTTTTCTCGCGGGCCACATTCACCGGAATATCCTGCTCCCGGCTGTTCAGCCCGACAATCATTCCTTCATAGACTATCGCCCCGGCCTCGATAAAAGTCTGACCGCGCTCCTGGGCATTTGCCAGACCATAGCCAGTTGCCACGCCGTCTTCCGAGGCTAATAGTACCCCGCCCCGATGCTGGCCCATATCGCCATACCAGGGTTCGTAGCCGGTAAACAAGCTGGCGATAGTGCCATTGCCCCGCGTGGCGGTCAGGAACAAGTTGCGGAAGCCGATTAACCCGCGAGTCGGAATCGAGAACTCCAGCCGAGTGTGGCCCTTGCCGTCTGGCTGATACTTGACCATCTGGGCTTTGCGCTTGCCCAGGAGTTCGATAACTCCACCTTCGTATTCCTCAGCGACATCTATAATCAGATGCTCGACTGGCTCCATCTTCCGACCATCAATTTCTTTGGTGATGACTTCCGGGCGCGAAACCTCAAACTCGTAGCCTTCCCGCCGCATAGTTTCAATCAAAATCGAAAGGTGCAACTCGCCTCGGCCCGCCACCATAAATACTTCGCCCTGGTCGGTATCGGTCACGCGCAAGGCAATATTTACGTCCAACTCCCGATAGAGCCGGTCACGCAACTGGCGAGAAGTACAATAAGTTCCCTCGCGTCCGCCAAAAGGCGAAGTGTTGACCCCGAAAGTCAGTTGTAAGGTCGGCTCTTCGATGGTAATCGGTGGTAGCGCGGTTGGGTTTTCGGCATCGGCAATCGTTTCGCCAATCGTGGCATCGCTAATCCCCGAAAAACTTACAATATCGCCTGCACTCGCCATATCCACTTCCCGTTTGCCCAATCCCTGAAAGGTAAAAAGCTGGGTGATTTTCTGGCGGGTGATTTTGCCATCACGGGTAATTCGGCTGACCGGGCTGCCGGCCTTCATCGTTCCCTGCGAGATGCGCCCAATCCCGATGCGGCCCAAGTGCGGGTTATAGTCCAGGCTGGTGACGAGCAGTTGCAAGGGGGCGGTTTCCTCGATTAGAGGGGCAGGTACAAAGTTCAAGATGGTCTCGAACAGCGGGCCGAGGTCGGTAGCACTGGCGACATCTTCCGGCTTCATAGCGGCTTTGCCTTCTTTGGCGATAGTATAGACCACCGGGAAATCCAGCTGTTCGTCTTTGGTCGCCAAGTCTAAAAATAAATCCTGAGTCATGCTCAAAACCACCGCGGGGCGGGCCATTGGGCGGTCAATCTTGTTGATGACCACAATCGGTTTGAGGCCCATCTCGAAAGCTTTGGTCAAAACGAAACGGGTTTGCGGCATCGGCCCGTCTACGGCATCTACCAGCAGCAAACAGCCGTCCGCCATGTTTAGCACGCGCTCGACCTCGCCCCCGAAATCGGCGTGACCGGGAGTATCAATCACGTTGATTTTTACTCCTCGATAAATAATGGCGATGTTTTTTGCCAGAATTGTGATGCCCTTTTCACGTTCCAGGTCATTCGAGTCCATAATGAGGGTTCCGACGGCCTCATTCAGACGAAAAATATTGCTCTGTTTGAGCAGACCGTCCATTAGCGTAGTTTTGCCGTGGTCAACGTGGGCGATAATCGCAATATTCCGAATATCATCGCGGGTTGTGTGTTTCACAAAGAACTCCCTTAAAGACAAACAACAGGCGGCGTTAGTCCGCCGCCTCTTAATTTTCAACTTAAAATTAAATCAACTTAAAACAAATCAACTAATCATTTAATTTTCAGCCTCTATTTTACCACAATTTCGGGGCTGATGGCGGCTAGAGCGACTTGACCAAATCGGGACTTAGCTAAAAGCCGGATTGGACAGCGATTAAGCCTAACTGCTATACTATGCGGGTGGTACAACTAATGCCCCATGAGCATCAAGCTAAGGGCAGGTAGGCGGGAAAAGAGCCGCCAGCGTCCGTCCGCCCAGCCATGAATGACCGGGCGGGCCGACGCTATCGAAAACCCTTAGCTTGATACGCATGGGGCGGTACAATTTATGCCTATGTTTTAACTAATGAGGTGCAATATCTCATTAAGATTTCATTTGCGGCTCTCGGACGGCGAAAACCGACGTGTAAAGTGAAACAAAAAGCGCGAAATCAGGTCTAATACTCTAAGAGCAGGCATACTAAAAACAG
Source organism: Chloroflexia bacterium (assembly GCA_038245615.1). Lineage (GTDB taxonomy): Bacteria > Chloroflexota > Chloroflexia > Chloroheliales > Chloroheliaceae > 54-19. Next base: position 16,973 of record JBBRSG010000111.1, read on the forward strand.
GAATATAAGCAAAATGAAAAAGAAATTAGGTTTGACCGGTATTTTTGGAGTTACTATCTTTTTGGGGATGTTGCTGGTAGCCTGTGGCGACCCGACAGCCACTGCCACCCCGATAGCGCCAACTGCGCCCCCCGCCCCGACCGCGACCCCTGTTCCGACGGCTACGCCAGTCCCGCCGACCCCGACCCCTGCGCCCCCCGACCCGCTCAAGCTGGCGAAGGACGCGACCACCAAGCTCGGCACGATTAATTATCTGCACTTTGTGGTGGATATAAAGCAAGGTGAGGTCGAAATTACCAAAGGGGTTTCCTTCCAGAAGGTTGAGGGCGATTATGCCAAGCCCGACAAATTCCGGGCGACTTTGCGGGTAAGCGTTGGCCCGGCCAAAGTGGATGCCGAAACCGTCGGAGTAGGTGACAAACAGTGGCTTTTACTAAAAGGGCTGGGTAACTGGACGCTCTTGCCGTCTGATTTGGGCTTCAAGCCGAGCATTTTGTTTGACCCCAATTTGGGGTTGGGAGCAATCGTCAACAAAATCAAGGATGTCAAGCTGCTTGCCACCGAAAAGATTGACGGCGTGGATTGCTACCACGTCACCGGGGTTGCCAACGGACAGGATATTAAGGCGATTATCTTTGGCAATATCGGCAGCAGCGAAGTGGATTTCGATTTGTGGATTGGCAAGGATGACCAGTATATTCGACAGGTGACTTTCAAGGAACGGTCTACCGCCCCCACCGCCTTCAACTGGCAGCTTAGTTTTTCCAAGTTCAATCAAGCTGTCGAAATCAAGAGTCCGATCTAGGTAGCGGTCAGTGGTCGGTGGTCAGTGAAATACAGTGTAAACTCTGAGTGCTGAGAAAATCCGGCTAAATCTTAGCATTTTAACTCAAAACTCAAAATTAACTTACTGCCTACTGACCACTGCTTCCAAAGGATGTTCAAATGCAACGGAAATCAGAAAACGACTCAGCCTTGACGCTGGACGATTTGCAAAAATTGAGGATGGCAACCGAAGAACCTGTGGACGAGCCGAACCCACCAACCGGGAAGCGCCCCTGGCTGGTGCTTAGCATGCTGCTGGTCGGGGTTATTCTGGCGGCCCTGGATTTGACGGTAGTGGTTTCGATTCTCACTACCATGATGTACGACCTTGACATTCCGATAAACGACCTGGATAAAGGGGCCTGGATTGTCACGGCCTATCTGCTGGCCTACACTGTCACAATGCCGTTTTTAGGCCGGGTTTCGGATGTCTACGGGCGCAGACCCGTTTTTTTGATAGCCTTGCTAGTCTTTGTCGCCGGGTCGGTGATGGTCGCGGTCAGCACTAAAGAACTGGGTTTGGGCTGGGTCATCGGTGGACGAGTAGTCCAGGCTATCGGCGGCGGGGCGATGGTGCCGGTTTCGATGGCAGTGGTCGGCGATATATTTCCGGGTAAACAGCGCGGGATGGCCCTGGGGCTTATCGGGGCGGCGGATACGGCAGGTTGGGTTATTGGGCCGCTCTACGGTTCGCTGATGCTCAAGGGTTTCGGCTGGCACTCGATTTTCTGGATTAATCTGCCGTTGGGTCTGGTCTCTGCCGCCCTCATCTTTGTGGCCCTGCGCTCAGTTCCCAATCAGGCCATAAATAACCGCCTGAATACTGCCAGCCTTCCGACAACCAGTAGCTCGAAATTTGGGCAACTTGATGTCGTCGGATTTATCTTGATTGCATTGGCCCTGACTGGCCTAAATCTAGCCTTCGGCGGCGGCAAAGAAGTTTCGGCTCTGGGTGGGAGCGCCTTTCAAGATTTGGAGAAGAACCCGCTCAAGGAATATCAACTTCCGATTCTGGTTGGGGCGGGCATTGCGCTGTTGCTTTTCATTATAGTGGAACTTTTTGTGGCGAAACGGCCTCTTTTGAATTTGCGGACATTTCGCCGTCCAGCCTTTAGCGCCGCCAATTTGACCAATCTTTTAATCGGCGGTGGGCTGATTGTCGCACTGGTCGGGGTGGCCCTGTTTGTCAATACTACCCACCAGAGTAATGACCGGATAGCAATTGCCTTCGACTCGGCCCTGGCTCTGGCTCCCCTGACCCTGGGTATGGCGATTGGAGCAATAATCGGCGGCTGGTTGAGTGACCGGGTAGGCTATCGGATTGGGACGGTTTTAGGGCTGACCCTGGCGGTCTTTGGCTTTATCGTGATGGCAAAATGGCAGGTCACGTGGCAGCCGCCCGCTGATTTGCCGTTACTCTTTCCGGGCGCAGGGCTGACCGGTTTGGGCTTTGGGATTGTGATTGCCCCGGTGGGGGCGGCGGTGATAGATTGGGCGGACCGCGAGGATATGGGGGTTTCGGCGGCGCTGGTACTGATTTTGCGACTGGTGGGTATGACCGTCGGACTGGCAATACTGTTGCAATGGGGATTGGGACGCTTCCGCGACCTGACCGCCGACCTGTCGCCTCTGAATCCCAATGCGGCGGTCTTGCTCAAAAGCTCGCTGGCTCAGGTGATTACCGAAATGTTTATCGCTTCGGCTGTCTTGACCGCCCTGGCTTTTATCCCGGCGGTTTTCCTGAACAAGCGCCCCGACAATACGCTTTCCGAGGAGGAAAAACGCCGTCGCCACGAATTGAGCCGCCTTTTATAAATTTAGCTTCTCAGGACTTTCGCTCGCACCTACCGGGCCTGGCAGAATAGAAAGGGCTACGAGATTCTTGTGGTACGACCAGCTCGACTACACTCGCACCCGAAGGTCGTACCTACGGGCGTGACAATTGCGAACGAAAGTCCTATCTAGTGTATAATTCTGCTGTATTATCTGACCGTTTGTCCTTTTACCGCTACTGACAGTTATTTTCTTCTATGCAAAAATCGCTCTGGAAACAGCGGAATTTTATGCTCTTGTGGAGCGGGCAGCTTTTTTCGTGGATAGGCACGGAAGTAACCAATATTGCCCT
>JBBRSG010000112.1:0-19842 GCA_038245615.1 Chloroflexia bacterium
CGGCTCATCCAGAATCAGAACTCGCGGTAGATGCATCAACGCTTGAATAATGCCAACTTTCTGTTTATTACCCCGCGAATATTGCCGGAATTTTTTGGTCAAATCCAGTTCCAACCGCTCGGCCATACCGGTAATGCGTTGCCATTTGACCCCGCCCCGCAAGTTGGCGAAATATTTGAGGGTTTGCGCCCCGGTCATATTATTGTAAAGCTGGAATTCGCCCGGCAGATAGCCAATTTGCTTTTTAATCTCGACACTATCGCGCTGGCAATCCAGCCCACTGATCTGGGCCGTCCCGGAAGTGGGCGCAATCAGGTTTAGTAACATCCGAATGGTGGTGGTTTTGCCCGCCCCATTTGGCCCTAAAAACCCGAATACCTCACCCTCACGGACGCTCAAATCCAGGTCAAGTACCCCTCGGCTCGTGCCATAGGTCTTAGTCAGCTTTTCAGTTTGAATGGCATAGGCCGAAACCGAAGATACTTTTGGCGTAGCGGCAAGTTGTCCGCTATTTTGGATTACAGTCATTTTTGGGTCTCCTTTTTCGATTTATCATCCAGTTCAGCTTTTCGCTTTTCCCAGGCTTTTGCAAAATCTTCAGTCCATTCCAGATAAAACTGGTAAAAGGCCTCCATTTGCTTAAGGCGCTTGTGGGCCACGTTATTATCGGGCGCGATAATATTCAGGCCGGTGCGGGTCATCTCCAGCATGACCCTGGCTCTGATTTCAGTCCCCTGCAAAATCAATTCCCAGTTCTTATCGTCAATCTGATAATATTCCCGGCGGTCTCCGCGCTGGCGAGGAGCTATGGATAGCAGTTTGACGGCTTCCAAACTCTGCAAATTAGTGACAATTGCGGTGCGACTGACCCCCAAGATTGTCGCCAACCCGTCCACGCTCATCGGCCTTTGGGCCAAGAGTAAAACCCCCCAAATGCTCCCGGCAATCCGCGACAAGCCGTATTTTTTGAAAAAGACCCCCAATTCGTCAATATATTGCAGGCTGGCCTCGTCCAACCTAAAATCGTTCTGGTTTAATACAAACGCCTTAGCTTCTTCTTTTTCGCGCTTACTCAAGCCGGTATGCTCCTTGATGTTGACCAAAATAAAAATATTCCCCAAATAAGACCATGCCTCGAAATTAGTTATAGCACTGGCGGTAATGTCTGTCAATACTTTTTTTACTGTCATAGGCGTAAATAGGGCGAAGGTCTGATAAGCTACTAAATCGGGTTGGATGGAACGGATTTTGGTGGACATGTTATAATAAATTTCGTAAAGCTTTCCAGCTTTTTGAAGAAAACTTATTCATAAATTTTGCAATAAAAAATGTAACAATTCAGCCCATGTCATTCTGAGGCGGGAGATTGCCCCAATTTTTGTCAAAGTAGAGTTCCCGCCGAAGAATCTCACTCTAGCCTATTCGCCGGGCTGAATAGTTACCTAAAAATTGGAAGAAAAACAGAGGGTTCGAGGAGGAACAAAATGGCAGCTATGCGCGAGGCGGTGATTGTTGAGGCGGTGCGTACCCCGGTTGGGCGGCGCAACGGCGGCTTGAAGGATTGGCATCCGGTGGATTTGCTGGCGGAAACCCTGAGCGCCTTGATTCAGCGCACCGGGATTGAGCCGGGGTTGGTCGAGGATGTAATTGCCGGATGCGTAGTTCAGGCCGGAGAACAGGCCCTGAATGTTGGGCGCAACGCGGCCCTGGCCGCCGGTTTCCCCGAAAGCGTTCCCGGTACGACCATAGACCGACAATGCGGGTCGAGCCAACAGGCCGTCCATTTCGCGGCCCAGGGTGTTATTAGTGGGGCTTACGATGTGGTGATTGCATGCGGGGTTGAGGTAATGTCACGGGTTCCCATGGGAGCTTCGGTGGAACACGGCCCCGGCAAACCGTTTGGCCCACGCATGGCCCGCCGTTACGATAACGGCCTGGTGCATCAGGGTATCAGTGCTGATTTAATCAATCAGAAATGGGGTCTTAGCCGGGCCGAGTTGGACGAGTACAGCCTGCAAAGTCACCAACGCGCCGCCCGCGCCATCGCCGAAGGTCGCACTGGCAAACAGCTCATCCCGATTCAGGTCAAGCGCGAAGATGGCTCGACGGTTATTTTTAGCCAGGACGAAGGTATCCGGGCCGAAACCAGCCTTGAAAAATTAGGCAGCTTGAAACCAGCCTTCAAGCCGGACGGCTCTATTACTGCCGGGAATTCCTCCCAAATCAGCGACGGAGCAGCCGCCCTACTGATTATGGAGCGGGCCACCGCCGAAAAGTTGGGCCTCAAGCCCCGCGCTCGCTTTGTCGCCTTCTCGCTGGCGGGCGATGATCCGATTTTGATGCTGACCGCCCCGATTCCTGCCACCAAAAAGGTGCTGGAACGGGCCGCAATGACCCTCGACCAGATTGACCGGGTGGAGATTAACGAGGCCTTTGCCAGTGTCGTACTGGCCTGGCAGCGTGAAACCGGGGCTGACCTGGCGAAGGTCAATGTCAATGGTGGCGCGATTGCGATTGGACACCCGCTTGGGGCTTCCGGCGCACGCCTGATGACCGACCTGCTGTATGAACTGGAAGCCAGCGGCGGGCGCTTTGGTCTTCAAACCATGTGCGAAGGTGGCGGCATGGCTAACGGCACGATTATCGAGCGGTTGGATTAGGGGAAGGTGCAAGCCCTATTTATGGAGCTTTGCGGTCAATCGGCAGCCTGTGTTTAATATATCAAGAGGTAATAACCAAGTATGAACGACCCCCATATTGATATTGATGAAGGCGAAGAGGTTCAGATTCCCAAAGCTCAAGCTGAAATTCCGAAAGCTGCTCCGTCCTCGAAACCCCGCCCAAAACCTCGCTATGAGGATGAGGACGAAGACGAAGATGATATGCCGATGAATTTTGGCGGAAGTGTTTGGGACATGTTTTCGAGCGCCTCGCAACAATTCCGGCGTTGGCAAGACCAGATGATGCCGGGAATGGGACGGTTCGGTGATTCCGAGTTTATCCCTAATGAAACCGTGCAGCATTTGCGTTCCAGTCAGCGCGAGTTTTTACTGGCCTGGCGCTCGTTGATAGATTCTTCGTTGGAGCGACTGGATAAAAGGGAAGTCCGCGAAGAGTTACGCCGTGAGGCCAATCTGACCGAAGAAGGCCCGGCCCGACGCGCAAATAAAATCGTGGTCGAGGAAGTCGAGGACTAAACTTAATAGTGCCTTAATTTGTAACTATTCCGCCAGCCTTGAATTTGTCACGCCCCTTTATGGGGTGTGAGCGAAGCGAAGAATCTTTATCCTTCGCTTCGCTCAGAATGACAGGGGATGAATAGTTACCTTAATTTTATGAAAAAGCCGGAGTAGGGCGTTGTCGCGCCATATTCCAGATGGGGTTGGCGTATTTTTCGGTTATCAGCCGTTGGGTCAATTGCTTTTCCGCTTCATCCGGTTGGCTCTCTTGCAAGCTAACCGCAAAATGGTCGGCAAAGGCTACGCTAAAACTGCTTTCGGCTTCCTCGAAAGTCACCGGGCGGGCGCGAGCTTCCGCGACTGAGGTTAGGCGGGCCGCAACCTGGGCGATAGCGGCGGCCTGGGTGCTACGAGGCGGCGGTTTCAGCACCGTGAAAAGCTTCTCGACCTCCACCGTCAGCAAAATTGTTCCCTGCTGCAATAATGCTCCCCGCCGCCGGGCCTGGGCGCTCCCAATCAACTTGCGCCCTTGCCAGGTGACTTCGTAGGCGCTAGGGGCATCGAAGCAGGCGGCGGTCACTGCCCCATCCGCCCCGCGCTGCTCTTTCCCGGCGAGTTCTGCCGCCACGCCTAACTGCCCTAGCCCTGCTACCAAAGCCCCGCTTATTTTGCGATACGACTCCAGCACTCCCCCGCTAAAGTGCAGGTCATCGTGGGCCGCAACCAGACTATAAGTCAGTTCCCCAACATCATGCAGAATAGCTCGCCCACCAGTCGGACGACGCACCCAGTCAATCCCCAAACGTTCACAGGCTGCGAAATCTACCTCGCGCTCGGCTCGTTGCGCGTAGCCCAGTGAAAGTGCAGCAGGTCGCCAGCCGTAAAACCGTAATATTGGGGCGGGATAATGGCCTGGTTCCAGGTTTTCGGAAAAATGCTGCCACAAGGCTTCATCCAGGGCCATATTATACGCCCCCGGATTAGGGCCGGAGTGCAGTAGCCGCCAGGTAGATGGATAAGTATTTTTTTCATTCTGGTCAATCATAGGGCTATTATACCACCTGGGGATTTGCGATTTAGAATCAAATGGCCCTGACTAAAAGTCAGGGCCACGCCGATACAACACCATTATATTCTATAATTTAATTGCGGTCATTCCAAATTTACTTGAACCAATAAACGATGCTGGCATCCGCTTCCAGACGGGCCAGGGTCTGAGCGTTTTGGCTCATGACGGTTTCAACACTGTCCAGCACGGTATCAATGCGGTCGGCGAATTGTGGATACTGGTCGCGCACCGTGATACAATCTACCAGAAAGCGGGTACATTTTTCTTGCTGCATCTTCAATTCTTCAATCTGGTTGGCAACTGCCATCGGAATGTTTTCAAGAGTAGTCATCGTCCAAACCTCCAGAACACTATACGTTTCGATCCAATCTATCCAATTTAACCCAAGTCCCGTTGTGCTATTTAGCGAAACCTGGCAGTTTATAATTTGTTTGCGTTAGAGTAATTGTTTTACAATTTACTTTAATGCAAGACTTGTGCCATGAGTGCTAAAGATAATTTGTGGCGAGAACCCGGCCTGTGTTGGTTAGTTAGTAGTGGCAAGAAGGTCGGCTAGGTAGTTATAGAATACCGTAGCCCATTAGCAGTAGCTGTAAATTAGCGCACCAAAACAAAGTAAGCTACATCACATTGCAGGTATCGCTAGATGAGAATTGGGGTAACTATAGTTGAATATTATGGTGAATTTGAGGAAATCAGGCCGAGAAAATCAAGTTATGAGCATCCAGAATACCAGAGGTGTAGTTACCTCCGGCATATTTTTGCAGCAACTCCAGCAGGTCGTTTAGGGCGGCTTCGATGTCGGCCCGTCCGCCCGGATGCTGGGCTTCTACCGTGATAACTGCGTCGGTGGTATCGAGTTGGGCGGCACTTTCTTCGCTCTGTCGCCAGCACCAGCGCCGGGCCAACACCATCTTGTTTTCATCACTAAAAACAACTTCGCCGATTTCAGGGTTTTCGACTATCGCTTCCCCCAGCGGGGTAAAGCGTTCAGTCCCGTTGGAAAAATGGACGGTGATTGGGCCTTGTACCTGAGAGGTATCAAAAACCGCTACCGGCAAAGCATAGCGTATACTGACCAGATTGCCCAAATCTACCAGCAGATTGATGCTGGGAATATCGCCTTTTTTGGTCAGGCGACGAAGCAAAGCCTCAGCCGCACAGCGATATTTGGTCGGCTCGACTCCAAACCCACTAAAGGCACTGCGCCAGGCCGAAAGCGAGGCCACTTGGCTGAGGGGAGTTTCTCCCAGCCGTTGCAGAGTAGCTTTTTGTTCGGCGAAATAGGCCGTTTTGAGGCTATCCGGGGTCGGGCCATTCTGCATCCCCCGCGCCAGCAGAACCCCGCCCACCACGTTAGGATACCGATTACCAATCTCAGGATGATACTGAAAATAATTTGCCATTGTTTAAGTCAAAAGTCAAAACTACTTTAGCGTGGATAGTCGCCCGCCAGAAAGACCAAAACTACCAATCGGCTACTGCTTTCGTTAAATACGCCGTGCATCAGTGGGGCGGGAACGTGAACCGTCTGGTTAGCCGACAAAAAGTGTTCTTCCTCGCCGACCACGAAGCGGCCTTCACCTTCCATAACGGTGTAAACCTTGTCGGCGTTGTCGTGGTTATGTAATTTTTGGAACTGGCCCGGCTCGAAGCAATAAACGTCACAGAACATGCGCTCGGTGGCGAATAGGCCGACCTTTTGCATCTTCTCTTCGCTCCACCGCCGGGCCTCGGCGATATTTTTGATTTCCATAGGGCAGGATTACTTCTTCTTGGCTTCCTTCTTGATTTCTTTTTTGGCGATTTGAACGGCCTTTTGTTCCAGGGTTTTTTCCTGGCGCTGTACCCCGGCCTCTCCGATTAGTTCCTGACGGCGCTGCAACATGCGAGCTTCTTCTTCCTGGGCGGCATTTTTGCCGCTTTGGAGCATATCGTCTACCATTCCTCGCAACCGCTCGACGGTTTCCTCGCCGTTACGGGTGACAATCAGGGTGGCAACTGTCGCGCCGGTGGCAGCCCCTAAAATAGTTCCAACCACAAACCTGATAAAGCCGGTGATAAAGCCCATTTTTTCGTCTCCTCTTGCCTCTAATTTTGAGCTATTCTGCCTGATTTGCTACTTGATATAGCATACCATAAACTTGGGAAGATGTCAGATAATCGGGGGACGGGGGTCAGGGGACGGGGTGAGACATTTACGATTTACCCCCAAAGGGGGCGAGGCCGCGATTTACGATTGGGGAGATGAATTCCCGTCTTGCATTTTTCTGACCACTGACCACTGACTACTGACCACTTTTCTAAGGAGTAAAAAATGTCGCCAACTATTACAACTTATGTCGAAATGACCAGCTATGCGCAGTTCCGGCCTGCTTATATAGAAGACCCGGAAGTGGTGATAATGGAGGCCAGAGCGCCGCTACCAGCCTTTTACCGCTTTTTGTATGATGCGGTGGGACGCGAATACGAATGGTTTGGGCGCTTAGAATGGAGCGATGAGCAGTTCCGGGATTATTTGGCCTCGCCCGCTGTTTCGCTCTGGGTGGCTTACTATCAGGGAACGCCCGCCGGGTTTATCGAATTGCTGCGCGAGTCGGACGACCCCAACTTACTGCGTGAGTCGGTAGAACCCGGCCTTGAAATCAAGTATTTTGGCCTGCTAAAAGATTTTCACGGGCGCGGTCTGGGCAAGCATCTCTTGAGCTTCGGGGTGGAAAAAGCCTGGCAAGAAAAGCCCGTCCGGGTCTGGCTGCATACCTGTAACCACGACGGGCCATACGCGCTTTCCAATTACCAAAAGCGCGGCTTTGTTATCTACAAACAGGAGAAAGAGGAATAGAGGACGAGGGTCGGAGTGAGAAATTTACGATTTGCGATTTACGATTGGGAAATTCCGTCTTCCGTCCTGTATTCTCCCGACCCCCGACTCCTGACCCCGTCCCCTACCTTGCGACTCAGTAGGATAATCGCGGTGATAATGAGTGCGCCGCCGACCAGTTTTACCAGGCTAGCAGGTTCGCCTAGCAGCAAGATGCCCATTATTACGGCGGTAGCTGGCTCGGAGGTTGAGGCAATCGCGGCCCGGCTTGGCCCAATCATCTGTACCCCGATTAAGAAAGTCGCAATCGAGAAGGCGCTCAACAGGCCGATAGCGACGGCGCTGGCCCAACCTAACGGGGTCATTGCAAAGGTAAAGCTGCCGCTCCCAAACGACCAGACGCTATATATCAGGGCTGTGACCGGAATCCCCCAGGCCGCCGCCACCAACCCCGGTACGCCCTGGCTAAATCTGCCGGAAAGCAGTACATACAGCGCCGCCGTGACCGCGCCCAGTCCTACCAAAAACACCCCTAGCCAGCTAAAGTTTTGACCGGGGGCCAGGGCCGCCACCGGGTCAACCGTCAGGGCGCAACCGAAAAGCGCCAGTCCGAGGGCTATTACCCGGATGCGGGTCAACCGTTCCTTGAAGAAGATGACCGATAGAATGACTACCAGGGCCGGAAAACTAAAGACCAGCAGAGTGGCAGTCCCGGCGGCTAACTCGTTCAGGGCGGCATAGAAGGTCAGCGAGTTCATTACAAATATCGCGCCCAAGAACCATAGCTTGAAAAGAGCTTTGCGGGGTTGGCGAATTTGAGGGCGTACCAGCCCGACTACTAGCCAGATACCAATCGCGGCTACCCCAAAGCGCATGGTCAGTAAGGTGGGAATATTGCTGCCGTTGTTATAGGCGATTTTGGCGAGTGGGCCTTGTATCCCGTAGCTGATGCCCGCTACACACGCCAGCGCCAGTCCTAGCCAGCGTTTTTTGGTTTCGGCATCGGCTTGTGGCCTGACAAACCGAGAGCGCCACAGCAATGGGCGCTCCATCGGGATAACTTCTTCGGCTTGCTCCAACATTGTGAGTTCTCTTTCCTATTGTGTAACGTATTACTGGTTGATAGATAATGATAGCTGGTTAGATGCTGCTCGGTTTGATACTTTCGAGCCATTCCGCTGTACTTAAAACCTTGCTAAACCGCATAGCCTGGGTAACTAAAATCGCCCGGTGCAATTCTTCGTCGGTAACTGACCCGGCAGCATTCTTTATCGCCAGTGTGCCGGTCGCGTCCGACAAAAACTCGACTCCAAAGCCCCGATGCATCGCCTGTCGAGCGGTAGTATCGCAGCACATCTGGGTCATATAGCCGCTTATCACCAGGGTATCTATCTGGTGGCGGCGCAGCCATTCTTCCAATTCGGTGCCGGTGAAGCTGCCGGGCAAGGCTTTCTCAAGGTGAAGCTGGTGGGGACGCTGGGTGATTTCGGAAAGCAATTCCCATTCAGGGCTGCCTTTGCGGAAAGTGGCGGCGTTGGGCTGGGGCGAGGTATGCTGCACGATTATCACGGGGATATTTTCCTGATTGGCGGCATCCATCGCCGCTAAAATCTTGTCCAGACTGCCCGCTGGATAGCTGACCGGCAGCTTTCCCGAAAAATACTCGTTCTGAACATCAATCACCGCCAAAGCCCGCTTCATTTTCTCTGCTCCTGTTTTCAAATAAATTTGCCCGATAAGGGCCGATAATATCCAGCTTGTTATAGGATAACGCAAAGCAAGCCAGTCTGTAATCAGCCATTTAGCGGATTGGAGATAGACAAAAGACCCATCTTTCAGTGCAGATAGCTGCAAACTCGGAGATAGTCGCGCAGTTGACAGTTTCCTTCAACCCTATTAAAAACATCCCAGTAATATCTTTAGATAAAGAAATGGAAAGGAAACCGAAATGGACGCTCCGGTTTTAGTCCCCAATAACACTTTAATCACGCCACCCCGGAAGAGGGTCGCCAACTAGCGGTCAAAATGGCCCGCTTGGTCGTGAGATTTACCCAACCCGATGAGGCCAAACGCAACGAACTGCGCCAGGTTTACACTACTGATGCGGCAATGCTGATTAATCTTACCCAGGTGGTTGCCACCGAATTCGCCACAATTGCCGCCGCCGACAATTACTGGCTTGAGCGTAAGTAAAATCATCACATTAGTATTTCTGGCTTGTCGAAAAATAAAAGACCAACCATTTTAACCATGCGGTTAAAATGGTTGGTCTTTTATTTTTCGAGACTGGTTTTATCGCTTGGGCGCTCGTTTGGGGGTGACATCTACCAGGGGTAGATAGCTGGCGGTTTGGTCTACCAGCTTGATAAACGTGATGGCCTCAGTCGGGCAGGCATCCACGCACAGGCCACACCGGATGCACCGCTTTTCGTCCAGCAGCATCCCACTGAATTCGGTCTGTAAGCCGCGTGGCACATCGGGTAGTACCCCCGGTTTGTTGCCGTCGAGGTCTTCCGCCGGAATCATGTACAGCACGTCGTAGGGACAGGCTTCCACACATAGGCCGCACAGAATACACAGTTCGGGGCTAATATCAATATTGTTTTGGCACAAGAGGCAGCGCGAAGCCTCGACTGCGCCCTGTGGTCGGGTCAGCCCCAACTCGACCTCTTCAAACGGATTCTTGCGACGCACCGAGACCGGCAGCAAATCCATGTGATGACGGTGAATCCCATCGTAGCCATCTGCAAAGACCGGGCGATGCACCGGCACTGAGCGTAAGACCTGTACTGGTACGGTATTGGTCTGGAGCCACTGATCCATTTTTTGGGCAACTTTATGCCCCTCGCCCATGGCGTGAACCACATCATTAGCGCCGTTGAAGAAATCTCCGGCGGTAAAGAGGCCCGGCACATTGGTCATCCAGGTATTCGGGTCGCGGTCTGGTCCCCAATCGCCCTTTTGCAGCTTGATTTCGGGATAACGCAGGTCGCGTTTTGGCCCGCGCATATCGGCGCACCAGCTATAATCAATATCCTGCCCAAAGGCGACTACGACTACATCACATTCGTAGATAAACTCGCTGCCTTCGACCACCACTGCCCGACGACGACCACTGCTATCGGGGTCGCCCAGCTTCATCCGCACCATTTCCAGCCCCTTGAGCGAGCCGTCAGGGTTGGATACTACACTCTTGGTCGAAACCAGGGTTTTGATTTCGATGCCTTCCGGCTCCATCAAATTAATTTCTTCTTCGGTGGCGCTCATCTCTTCCAGCGAGCGGCGATAGAGCATGGCGACTTTCTTGGCTCCCAGCCGCGTCGCCGAGCGCACGCAGTCCACCGCCGTAAAGCCGCCCCCCAGCACCCCGACCCGCTGGCCTACTTCGGGTGACAAGCCCCGGTTATACTCCATCATAAACTGGAGGCCCGGAATGACTTTAGGGTGTTCCATCCCCGGTACTGGTTTGTTATTAGCATCGGCCATCGGTTTTTCTTTGTAAGTCCCCGCCGCCATCAGCACCGCATCGTATTGCGAGAGCAAATCGCCCAACATTACATCCCGGCCTACATAGGTATTGAGCTTGTACTCGACCCCTAGCGCCAGAATATTGGCCTCGATTTCGGCATCTGTCACCTCGCGGGGCAAGCGATAGTCGGGGATACCGACCCACATTTGTCCGCCTAGCCGCTCCATCCCCTCGTAAATCGTGACTGCATGCCCGGCTTCTGCCAGGTCGCGGGCGGCTACCAGTCCGGCGGGGCCACCGCCAATAATCGCGATTTTGGTGGGCAGCGTTCCGGCGCTCTTGTGCAGCTTGGTAGCCTCTCGGAAACCGAAATCCGCCGCCACCCGCTTGAGGTCGCGAATTGCAATCGGTTCGTCAATCAGACATCGGCGGCAAATATCCTCGCAGGGATGGGTGCAAATCCGGCCCATCACCCCTACCAAGACGTTAGAGTGCCGGTTGATTTCGTAGGCTTCTCCATAGCGGCCCTGGCTGATTTTCTCGATATACTCCGGGACGTTAGTATCCACCGGACAGTTAAACTGGCAGTTTACGTTCTTCTTGAGCCACTGATTATCGCCCTCGGCGACCTCAAATTTGTTTCCCATATGGCTAAAACTCCCTCTATCTCAATCGCACGCCTCTGAGCATTTCAAGAAATTTAGACTCTGGCCCTCGTAGGCCGCTTCAATCCACCCCACCCCGTCCAGGTTAAGACCTTTCTTGGGTGTAATAAATCGGCACCTGGGGCAGGTCGCCTGCGCCCGGAATCTCAACTTCGGGGGCAGTTTTAAGATAAGCTTCCTCGCCCGAACGTCCGATGGCGGGCCGGGTGGCAATTACTTTGGAACGATAAATCGTATCCACCTCAGCCGGGCAGACATTCAGGCAGCGGGCGCAGCCGGTACACATATTCTGGTCTATGGCATAGACATAAACCTCTTCGGGATAGCGGGCCGTCGCCAGCACATTGCTTTCAAAAATAGATTTAGGCAGGGTCGGGCAGACATCAATGCAGTTGGTACAACCGATACACTTGGTTTCGTCTATGCTGTAACGGGTCTTTTTTGGCACATAAGCCAGCAGCCGAAAGTCGGTACCGCCGTAATGGTTAAAGTATCTCTTCATTGCCATAGCCGTAAATCTCTTTCTACTAGATTGCCCATCTCTGAAAACCGAAGCAATTATTGAGGGGGTTAGCCATCAGGTTTAATCAGCCAGGACAGCTAGAACCTACAGCTAACCGAGGCTGTTGCTATATTGTAACCAACCCGCCCCGCAATGTCGGTAGCAGTTGCTACGCTTCGTTTTTGACCCTCACTCACCCCGTACTTTGTAGACCCATTTATTTCAGGGTTTAGTCCTTGTTATGTTATAATAATACCAGTAAGACGGTTTGATTCAAAGTACGTGACGGGACTTTAACGCTTTATTAACCTGATTCTTAACCATAAACATACCAAACCTTCCAGTAGTCGAGTCGTATTTATTATTATACGAGTACAGAATTAAGTCTCTAAAAGGCTTATAATATAACTGCTTGGAAATAGCCAAAACTATTTCAGGAAAGAAAATTGGCCCGTCGGGTGACGAGGCGATATGGTTAGAAAGAGGCTGGAAGATGCCAAAACTGTTGATTCTGGGGTGGGGTTACGGCGGTCTGGCGGTAGCCCAAAAGCTGGATGACCTGGCGCACGGGCGCAGCAAGTGGGAAATCACGATGGTAGACCAGCGCGATTACCATCTTATTCAGGTGCGGGTTCACGAGGTCGCCGCCAATAGTATCCCCGCCGGGCGCGTCCGGGTGCCGTTTACCGAATTGCTGGAAGGCCGGGCCGTCAATTTCGTGCAGACTACTATCGAGAAAATTGACCCCATCGCCAAAAAAGTCCAGACTACCGCCGGTACATTGGATTATGACCGATTGGTAGTCGGGGTAGGTGGCGAGACGGCTTTTTACAGTGTGTCCGGCCTGCGCGATTACACTTTCCCCATGAAGGATTTGGAAGACGCAATCGGCTATCGCAAAGCGGTCATCAATGCCTTTAAGGAGGTCAGCGCCGATACTGCTCCACCTCAACCGAAAGACGAGCGGTTGACTTTTGTGATTGGCGGCGGCGGACTGACGGGGACTGAGCTTGCCGGAGAAATGGTAGATTTCTGCCGCGACCTGGCAAAACGCTTCAATCTGCCTTCCAAAAGCTATCGCATCATTCTGGTCGAAGGTTCGGACTACTTGATGCCGCAACTGAGCAAGGGTTATGGCGAGTATGTCAAAAACGAGTTGCGGGCTAAGGGAGTCATCGTCGCCACCAATACCTTTATCGAGCGAGTCGAAGAAGGGCAGGTTTGGCTCAAAGATGGGCGCAGAGTCCGTAGCAAGGTGATTTGCTGGGCCGGTGGCATCAAAGCCCCCGCTCTCTTATCCGAAAGCGGCTTTGAGGTGCTGAAAGACGGGCGAATTCTGACCGATGGCTTTCTGCGCTGCCAGCAATTTCCCGAAGTGTATGTGCTGGGTGATGCAGCGGCAGTCCCCGATAGTCGCACCGGCAAATATGTTCCCTGGACTGGTCAATACGCCGAACGCGAAGGCTACTACATCGCGGAGGCTATCTGGGACGAGGAACGCGGTATCCGACCTCAGCCCTATGCCCCTTTCAGCCTGGGCATTGCGATTTCGTTGGGTCGCCGCGAGGCTCTGACGATTAGCGGCCCAATCAAGTTGAGCGGGGCCGCCGGAAGGCTGGCGAAAAATGTCAGCTATGACAACTATGAGTGGAATATCCGTTATAAACCGAAAATCCTGAAAGTTTAGTTCCTGGATTTCACGGGTAGAATTTAGTAGTAAAATATGAGTGAATTGGCCCCGACCTATAGTAGCGGTTATGTTTTGGCGCTGGTAGCCGGAATATTATTATTTTTGATTATTCCGGCGGCTTCGGCGGCGGCACGTTGGATGAAACCGGCCTGGCGAGCCTGGACCTGGCCTTTGGTCTTTGGGGGATTGGCCCTTACCAGCCTGTGCGGGGCGACGGCGGCGGCCCTCGATATTCAGGACAATTCCGCCTGGCTTTGGAAACTCACCAAGCTGTTAGCCGGGCTGTCGTTTACTTTTCTGACCCTCAATACCCTTTATCGCGCTATTCCCGATACCGTCGCCCGGCGCTTTTCGCCTCTGGTCTGGGTGGTCTATTTGCTGTTCGCGGTAGGGGTCATTCTCAGCAACTCTTTTCTATCGGTTTTTATTTATGATGCAGTCTGTTCGGTGCTGGTTTTTATCGTCTACAGCACCCTTTATGCCCAAAAACGTGACCGAGCCGCCGATGCTTTACCGATTATGATTGGGACTGGTCTGATTCTGCTGGGTGATTTAGTGGCTTCTTTCGAGTTTAGCTGGGAGGTTGGCCCCTTCACTATCAACCAGCTTTTCCCTTTTAATTTGCTGAGTATTGCCGCCCTGATTTTCTTCTTTCGGGGGGCTTCCGCCTCTTACAGTGTGAAATATGATATGCAGCGTAGCGAGGAGCGGGCCTTATCCCGCTAAAACCCCCATTTAATCAGGAGATAAATAAAATGCCGCGCAGTTTGAACTGTGCGGCAAAATATTCCTGGCTCTGGAAAATCTAGTTCTTACTTCCCCCGAAAGGCCAGCCCTTTTTGTTGAAAAGGTTGGGCAGCGTCCCAAAGAGGTACTTGGGGCGAGTATGATACATCGCCATCATCTTCTTTTGGGCGAACTCGACCTCACTCGGCCCAAGATTGTCCAGCCTCATCACGCTGTGGTACACATCATAATGATGCCAATCCCGGTCAAAAATCCGGTCTTGATAGGTCGTCCAATCGTCCGTCCCGACATACGGGGTCAAAATATTAACCCACAGCATTTCGGGGTTTAGCTCCATCAGGTAGCCAAAGTTAGTATTGAGGCTCTCGTGGGTTTCGGTAGTTGTGCCAATGATGGTCGAGGCCAGACTGACAATCCCGTATTTCTTGAGAGTGCGAACCGCCTGAAAATTATCGTCTACCGTCGCCCGTTTGCGATAGAGCTTGAGGGTGGCAGCATCCATGTTTTCTACTCCCAACAAAATGGCCTCGCAGCCAGCTTGAGCCATCAGTTGCACCATTTCGGGATGGTCGGCAATTGAATTGCAGCTACATTGGGCCGACCAGGTGAACTTCATGCCGCGCCGCAAAACCTCCTCGCAAAAGGAAATCGTCCGCTTGTAGTTGGTGCTGAACAGGTCGTCCACAAAGAAGAAATTATCAAAGCCCAGCTTCATGGCGGCGGAAACTTCCGCCAGCATATTTTCGGGGCTACGCGCCCGCCATTTCGCGCCATAAACCGAAGTGACAATACAGAACGAGCAATCGTAAGGGCAACCCCGACTGCCTGAAATCTGAAACATCGGCTTGCCCAACTTGCCAAAACGGTTGAACGATGCTCCTCGGTACAACTTGAGATTGAGCAGACTATGGTCGGGTAGGGGCAAGGCATCGAGGTCTTTAATCCAGCGCGAGGCCGGATTGCGGATAATCTCGCCGTCCCGATTGCGCCATGTAATCCCGTTGATTTCCGCCGGGTTGAACCCTTCGCCCCACGAAAGGGCGTTGACCAGATTGAGAATCGTAATTTCACCTTCGCCCCGCACGATATAATCTACCGCCCCGGTCTT
This sequence comes from Chloroflexia bacterium, assembly GCA_038245615.1. GTDB lineage: Bacteria > Chloroflexota > Chloroflexia > Chloroheliales > Chloroheliaceae > 54-19. The sequence goes on from JBBRSG010000112.1 coordinate 15,251, forward strand.
GAGAGTATTTTCCTCGTCAAAGGTGACGTGATTGCCTCCCATTATCACAATTTTGCCCATCTTCTTGGCAATCTTGGCAATCGCAATTGCTTCCGGGTAACGGACGGTATCGGTAGTTATCCCCACAATTTCGGCTTTGGCCGGAATCCGCAGTTGCTCGCCGCTTTTGACATCATTGATAACCACTCGATGTCCGGCCTGCTTGAGGACTGTCGCGGGATATAGCAAAGCCAGGGGAATAGTATTAAAGGTCAATAGCTTGGTATAGCTTTTGTCAAAGCCCGGCACTGGCGGATTAATAAAAAGGACATTCATGGCGCGGGCGGGTTTGGTTTCGACCATTGCTTCATTTAATTCTATGGTAAAGGGGGCAGCCATAGGATAATTCTCCTTTTGCCGAAAAACGGCAAGTGCTATAAATCCATATTACTACTAGCTTTAATACCTGATTTAGGGCCTGAAGATTGCAACCTGATGTTTACAGGCAGGAGCGCGAGTTGATTATAAAAAGCAAAATCCAGCCTTTTATACTTGTAGCACTTGCATGATAGCGTGTTGGAATTCGAGGGTCTGTAGTTGTCACTACACTCGCCTGCCGATTAGCCTTTTTGGGGGAAAACGTGACTTATAGATTTACATCCTTTATAATTCAAATCAATGTCCAGATTAAAACCACTTATTCTGGAGGTAAGGATTAGTTGAGGGGTGGCAACGTTCAAGCTAGGTTTGCGCAAAGGTCAGTTATGCTTCAAAAAGAACCTCGTTATAATCAGAACCACGAAAATCTTGTGGGGCGGGATGTCCGCCTGGCCCGGCTGGGCCAGGCCGTCCTTTCGCTGCAAAGCATCAGGCAAGCCGCCAAATTTAATATCGAAACCAGCGTGCCGCAACTTCTCCGAACTCTGGTCGAGATTATTCATACCGAATTAGGCTATCCCAATTGCCAATTATTTTTATTAGATGAGACCGGCGTACAAATGGAATGTGTAGGCCAAGCCGGATTTTTAGAGGATTTGAAGCTGGAACGTGACCTACTTAACGATTGGCGGCCTCCGTTGAACGAGGATGCCCCACAGGGTCGGTTTGGGTTGATTGGCTGGGTGGGCAGCCATCGGCAGGCGGTTAATGTACCGGATGTGACTAAAGACCCGCGCTATATCAGCCTGGAAAAAATTCGTATAACCTGTTCCGAGCTAACCGTTCCTTTAATAGATAACGATGAATTGTTAGGGGTGCTGGATATTCAAAGCCAGCAGCTAAATGCTTTTGACGAAACTGATTTGGAAATTGCCAGCTATTTTGCTTCGGCGGCAGCCTCAATTTTGCGGACAACTCATCTGAGTCACCTCGCGGCGCTCAACCTCGAAACCTTGAATATTGTCTCTGCGACTGGTAGTCGCTTTAATAGCAGCCTGGAATTTTCAGAAATCAGCCAAGTGGTACTGGAAAAGATTGTTCAGGCAATGGGGGGGCATTCAGGCTCGTTTTGGGAAAAGGACGACAATTCTTTTTATTTCGAGCCACTAGCGGCTTTTAATTTAAACATCATTCCAGAAGCCCGACCCCTCCATATCAATCCGCTCGTTATTGATGCTCTGGAAAATCATAAGCTCATCTTAGTGCCAGATTTAGCGAATTATAATGCTTCCGAAATAACGCTCGATTGGATGCGTAGTTCGCAGATTGTGTCCTTTGCCGCCCTCCCGCTCTACATGCGTGACCAGACTTTGGGTATCTTGTTTATAAACTACCGCGAAGCGCATCAATTCAGCAGTGGCGAAAAACACTTGATGAATATTTTTGCAGAACAGGCTTCGGCGGCCCTCTTCAACGCCCGCATCAGCAGTCGTGAACAGGCCGCCCGGCGGGTCGCCGAAAGCCTGGTGCGGAGCAGCCGTCAGATAAATTCGCAGATGGAACTGGATAAGGTGCTGACAACAATTGTCGAAGAAGTCACTCAAACTCTGCAAGTTCCTGCTTGTAGTATCGCTCTGGTGGCTGAAAATGGAGTAGATATTGAAATAGCTACTCTTTTGGGTGGCAAGCCCGTACCTGCACGGGCCAAACTAAAAACCGGGCAGGGTTTCATTGGTAAAATCGCCGCGACTGGCAAGCGCTGGCAGGAGTATGATATTGCGCTATTGCCAGAGTTTGCCACTAATTCAGTCCGCATCCGGGAAGGTTGGCACGGCAATATCGGCGTACCGATTAAGTTACATGGCACAGATAAAGTGATTGGGGTGCTTTCGGCTTATGACCATGTACCCCGGAATTTTACTACCGAAGAAGCGGCGTTTTTAGAAGGGTTGGCAGACCAGGCCGCCATCGCTCTCACCAATGCCCGCATCAGCAAACGGGAGCAAATCGCCCGCCGGGTAGCCGAAAGTCTGGTACGAAGTAGCCGGGTGGTCAGCTCCCAACTAGAACTCGATTCGGTCGTGGATACCATTACCGAAGAAGTACGACAGATTTTGGGAGTGCCGGTATGCAGTTTTATGCTGGTTGATGATAGTGCCAAGGAGTTGAAGGTTGGTAAAATAAAGGGCGGACTGAATTCCGCGTCTTCGATTGTAACCCTAACGGTGGGTAAAGGCTTTATTGGAACAATCGCGGCTACCGGCAAGATTTGGCAGGAATATGACCTTGCATTGTTGCCGGAATTTGCTAATAACCCGATCCGGGTAGAGGAAGGCTGGCGGGCGGCAATTGGGGTGCCAATAAAATCGAGTGCTAACCAAAAAACTCTGGGGGTATTGTGTGTCTATGACTATGTACCCCGCAATTTTGCCGCCGACGAAGTAGCATTTATGGAAGGGTTGGCAGACCAGGCCGCAATTGCCCTGACCAACTCCCGGAACTTTGCCGCCCTTAAAATGGAGCGGGACAAGCATCAAGCTCTTTTGAGCAATGCCAACGACCCGATTTTCCTGATTAATCCCGCCAACCAGGAAATCATTGATGCCAATCATCGGGCTACCGAAGCGACTGGCTATAGCTATGCCGAATTAGTCGGTCTGCCGGTTATTCGGCTGTATCAGTTGCCAAAGCAATCAAAGGCCAGGGGGTTGAAGTTTTTGCACTTGCCGGAAGATACTCAGGATGCGATTAATGTCGAAAATATTATGCTGCGTCGCAAAGACGGCACACTTTTGCCAGTCAGTTATAGCGCCCGGTTGGTTCAGGTTGGGGCCGAATATATTGTTATCCAGATAGTGCGGGACATGACCGAGCGCCGGGCGATGGAGCAACAGCTTTTGCAGAGCGAAAAGTTACGGGCGCTGGGACAGTTAGCCAGTGGAGTGGCCCACGATTTTAACAATCTGCTGACCGGGATTTTGGGAGTGGGCGAATTGTTGCTGAACGGAGTGCCGGATGATGAAGAACAACGCTTGCTAAAGATGGTACGGCAGTCGGCCCTGGATGGAGCGCACATGGTCCGACGACTCCAGCTACTCGCCCCCAATCAAGAGAGTGGTATTTTTAGCCCGATTGAGATAAATTCGCTTTTGAATGATGTGATTGAGCTGACTCGTCCTCGTTGGCGAGGAGAGGCTCAACAAAACGGGATTAATATTGAAGTGGAGTTGGAAACCGAGGTTATTCCGCCGATTAACGGCAATGCCTCGGAATTGCGGGAAGTGCTGACTAATCTGGTTTTCAATGCGGTGGATGCAATGCCGCAAGGCGGGCGCTTGCAGATTGGCAGCCGTCTGCGAAATGGGCAGGCGGTGATTATGATAAAAGATAATGGCATCGGCATGAGCGATGAAACCAAACGCCGTTTGTTCGAGCCATTCTATACCACCAAGAACCAGGAAGGTCACGGCCTGGGTTTGAGCGTTTCCAGTAGCATTATCGCCCGGCATCGCGGGACAATCGAGGTAGAAAGTGAGCCGGGCCAGGGCAGTTGCTTGACCCTTTGCCTACCCTTAACTGACCAATCGCCCGAAATAGTCAACCCGAAATTGCCGACGGTGGCGGAAATTAAAATTATTTCGCGCCGAATCCTGGTGGTAGACGATGAGCCAAATTTGGTCTATATTCTGCGTCGGATGTTGCAAGCCGATGGGCATATTGTGACAACTACTACTAATGGGGAGGAAGCGATGCGGATTTTCAGCGCCAACCCGGATGACTTTGACCTGGTGCTATCCGATTTGAGTATTGCCGATGTGAGCGGCTGGCAGGTCGCCCGCACTATCAAAAAACTGCGTCCTGAAACCCCGGTGGTGCTGGTCACAGGTTGGGGCAGCGAACTTGACCCGGAAATGCTCAAGCTGCACGGTATTACAGCCGTTATTAACAAACCTTATCGCCTCGATGATGTCCAAAATACTATTTTGAGGGTCTCAGGACTGGAATAGAGAGTTTCTGACAGCTTTACCACAATAATCCGCCTTACTATTGTAACTTGCCCTCAAAGTCGTTAGAATAACCCCACGATTGCGTTTTGCTACGCTCGAATTGTCTGTTAGCTGGATTGACCTGCCCGGATAGGCCCGTTATCGGCTTATCTTTTTCGGCTGGTCAGACTTTAGTCTAGTTGGTCATAACTGGTAGGGGCGGTGCTGGCTGCGCCCAGATCGAGGCGC
>JBBRSG010000113.1:0-19741 GCA_038245615.1 Chloroflexia bacterium
CCGACTGTCACCAGTACCTGCCAGACTGTTCCCGAAATCTGACTTTTGACATCAACCATGCCCGCCGTCCTCTCTCAAATAACGCTTAACATAAGTAACTCTTCTCGCGGTGTTGCTCTCTTCATCTTAACAAGTTATGGCCCAAAAGACAAGCCTTTGAGCCATATTATGTAAAATTGGGGGGTGGAGGTCAGGGGTCGGGGGTCGAGGGAAATACAGGGCTGAGGTTCTTAATCCCCAATCGCGGCCTCGCCCCCTTTGGGGGTAAATCGTAAATTCCCCCGACCTTTGACCTTTGACCTTCGACCTTATGCGCCTACGAATTCAAAGACCCGTTGGCGGTATTCCTGAATTTGCTCGTTTGGTAGATAGTAGACCGGGCCACCGACTTGCAGGACATCACCCAGTTCGCCCAGTTCTTGCAGCCGTTTGCGGGCGTGGTCGGCAGTTCCGGCAATCGTGAAAACGTCTACCATCTCATCGGTAATCGCATCCAGCATAGCAGGAATGTTCATCACCGCAAAAGCCTGCCGCAATTGGGCGATTTCGGCCTGATAGCCGTGCAGCTCCCAAATCGGGTCATAGGTTCGGACTGTACCGTAAAAAGCGATAGTCGAGCGAGCGGCCCGACGAGCCTCGGCAATCGCTTCGGGCGAATCGCTGGCGGCAATCGAAACCGTCACGCTGGGGCTATAGGTAAAATCCTGCCGTGAGCGCCCCGCTTTTTCCAGTCCAGTTGCGAGGTGCGGCAGAATGACTTCTTTTATCCAGCGCGGCGAACAAATGGGGTGGCCCAACAAACCGTCGGCACATTCTCCGGCGGTTTCGACCATCTTTTCCTGAATACCTGCCATCTGAATCGGGATGTGCGCCCTGAACGGCGGGTACGGGCGCTGATAGCCCCGAATATCGAGATTGATGTAATTGCCCTTGTACGAAATCGGTTTGCCCAGGTGCAAACTGCCCAGCAATAGCCGGATAGCTTCAACGGTTTCGCGCATGTGAGGCGCGGGCAGACCATAATTCGGAACGTTGTGCCAGGTTTCGTTCAAGCGCTTGACCCCGGTGCCAAGTCCCAGCACAAAGCGTCCCTCGCTCAGGTCGTCCATATCGAGGGCGCTAAGGGCCACAATCAGAGGGCTGCGAGTGAAGGCCAGCACGATGCCGGTACCGAGTTGCAGTTTGGTAGTACTAAGAGCCGCCGCCGCCAGTGGCACAAAGGCGCTACGGAACAATTCCGGCGACCAGACCATTTCAAACCCGGCCTCTTCTGCGGCTTTGGCCTCGGCTAACATCGCCGTTTTATCCGCCCCGCCAAAATCTATCGAGAAACGCAATTTTTTGCTCATAGCTACTCCTCTGAAAAGTGGTCAGTGGTCAGTGGTCAGTGGTCAGTAAATTTACGATTTACGATTGAGGAATGCAGTCCTCGTCTTCTGTCTTCCGTCTTGCATTTTACTGACCACTGACCACTGACCACTGACCACTGTTTTAAGGTTTTGGCAAATATTTCTCAAACCAGTTTATAGTGCGCTGCCAGGCATCTTCGGCATCGGCGGGCGGTTTGTTCTGGTTGAAGAAAGAGTGATTGGCGTTGGGGTAAATTTTGATGTCCGCCGGGACTTGATACTGTTTGAGGGTTTCTTCCAGCTTTTTACCGGCCCGCGAAAAAATCGGGTCTTTGCCGCCATAACTACCGACCACCGGACAGGCATCTACCAATGCACTGAGCGGCTTGGGGTTCGCTCCATAAAAAATCGAAGCGGCGCGGGGTTGGTCGCTATGCACCGCAAAAGCCAGCGCATAGCCGCCGCCCATACAGAACCCGATAACTCCCAATTCTTCGGGGGCGACTCCCGGTTGTTGCTGCAAGAACCGGGCGACCCCATCCAGATTACCCATGCTGAAATTCTTGAGGGGGTTGCCGATAAGACCCATAATCACACGAGCGGTGCAGAGCGCCCGGTTGCCCTGCGAAAACAGGTCTACCGCCAGGGCCACATATCCGGCCCGCGCAAAGCGGCGGGCAATGTCCCGGATATTATCATTCAGGCCGAAAATCTCGTGGATGATAATAACCGCCGGTAGATTTTCGCCCTCAGTCGGGCGGGCCAGGAACGCCTGCAAATTTCCGGCCTGCACCGGGCGGGTTTCAATATCAGGAGTAGTTTGAGTTGCCATTTTTCCAGCTTTCTCTATTTTAGCCTTGTTACAAACTTAATTTAAAGCTTACGGGAATCCGTACATCCTCAAAGCCATCGCGCTGAATTACCAGAGTAGCATTCCAGTGACCGGCCATGCCCAAAACTGTGCCTTTGGCAAAATAGCGGCCCGGACTGCCCGGCAAGGGCTTGAGTTCCAGGCGCGGATTACCCATGTCCATTTCTTGCATTAACAGGCGAAGGTCTACCAGCCGGGCGTTTTCGATTGGTAGACCGCTGCGGGCATCGGTCAAGCTGACCTCGAAGCCGTTTTCGCCGACCTGGGCCGGGCTGATTGCCAGCGCGACTTTCAAGCCACCCTGCTCGGATTGGAAATATAAGACCCCGGCACTTGCCAGACTTTTGGGCGGGGCGCTGCTGGTCAGGAAGGCGGCTGCCACCAGCACCAGACATCCCAAGCCAACTTCAAGCATCACTGACCGCCGGAAACTCAGACCCAACTTTCCGGCTTCGATTGAACCTGCGCCCTCTTTCAACCCGGCTTTCTTGGATTTGGCAAAAGCCCGCATCCGGGGCGTGACTACCAGCAAGTTATAAGCCCCCAACAGCAACAACGGCAACAGCAACCCGATTTTGACCGTCAGGCTAATCCCGTAAGGGGTAGAAAACAGGTCGCTGACCTCGCCCAACTGCAAAGCGGCGTTAAACGTGCCTGTGACCAGGAGAGTCATTACGCTGAGGATGGCTAGTTGCGAAAAAGAGGGGATGAGGGCTGAAAGCAGCCGGGTGCGGTCTCCACTACCGGGCAAAAGGGCCGGAAGCGCCGCTATCAGGGCCAGGGTCATAGCGATAAGTCCGCCAACCCATAGTCCGGTTGAAGCCAGATGCAGCCAGTCCCCCGCCACCGCCAGCCATTTCCAGTCGCTCACTGCCGCCGCGTGGGAGTTAAGGCTACCCGTCAAAAGCACTCCCGCCCCCGCCCCCAGCGTGGCCCACCACCAGCCTCGCCGCGCCTCAAAATCTGGGGCGGTTCGGGACCGAACCAACGGCGCATCGGCGGGCTCGACAGGGGCGGATACAGTCGAATTGGACTCCTGGGCCGGTAGCAAGTTGGAACGGAAGCGGCCCGCACCCGGCAGCCGCCCCAGACCGCGCAAGGCTATCAGCCAACAGGCCGCGACTACCACCAGCAAACCTAGCCGACCCAGCCAGACCGCCCCATAGCGGCTATCGAAAAAGAAATCCTTGAGGGCGCGAGGCCCTCTTTCGCCCGGCGCGACCCCTATCCCTAGCACTTGCCAAACCCCTTGCTCTGAGAAAGCCGCCGCCTGATAGATGCTCCAGCCAATCCAGCCGACCAATAGCCCTACCAGTCCGGCCCAGACCACCAGTTGGATTTGGCTGAGACCCTTGCCATAGGCCGTGCTATCGAGTTGAGTTCCCATGCGCTTGGTGGCCCGTGCTTTTATTACGGCTGGTCGCCAGACCAGCAAGGCAAAGGCCAACGCCCCGACCAGAGCCGCGCCCGCCAAATAGTTCAGCCAACGTAAAGCTACCGACCATCCACTCTGATTGCTGCTGTTGGCCTGGTTTGTGGCCTCATAGACATCCAGTGGTAAAAGCCCGCTAGTGCCTTTGTTCAATTCGCCCGCTCCCACCAAAAAAGAAAAACTGCCTCGCAGAGAATGACCATCTTCCGCCGAAGTGTTTTTGTAGATAACGGTGTATGGGCCGTCCGGCAGACCCGGTTTGAGGGATACTTGCATAGCTTGGGGGTCGCCCGGAATTACCTTGCTATCCTCGGTATCCACCCGCGTCATTTTCTCGTCGAAAACGCTAAGTTCGCTAAAGGCTGGTTCAACCGTTTCGGCGAACCAAACCTTAATCTGTTTGGGCATCTGTCCGGCGGGAAGTTGGGAATTAGGAGCGGGTTCGGTGCGCTCCAAACTGGCATGGGCGCTGACCAAAGCAATGTTCCAGCCCAAAAAAAGGGTCAGAGCCAGCAACAAGGCCAACCCGCCTCGCCCGATATTCCGCATTTTCACAGCCCGGTCAAACATTACTACTCCTCAATCTAAAATCTAAAATCTAAAATCGGAAGTAATCATTTAGGCGATTTTGACGATTTTGAGTTCAAACCCGCCAGACTTTGACCAAACCCCCTTCTTTTTGAGGCGAGCTATATTGTTATATTCGATTTTCGATTTTCGATTTTCGATTTTCGATTTTCGATTTTCGATATGCTTTCCCCAAAATTATAGCAGTTTTGCCTCTGGCTGGGGAATTTTGAGACCTTTTTCAGGTTCGGCAGATTGGGCCGGGTTTTCCATTAATGATAGAATGGTCTGAGCCAGTTTGCGGGAATTATGGCGCAGCATAGTTTTACCGCTACTCAAGGGCAACCCAATGACCTTGTGGGCCAGGGTCGAGCAAAGCTCCTGGTCAAAAATCACCGGGTACTTGCGCTCGGTTTCATACATTCGGCGGGCCAACTCGCTGACCGGGCCATCATTGACGATTACATAATCTAATCGAACATCATCCGAAAAATACTCGGAGACTTTCTGAATAAAATCCGAAGCCAGATAGCCATCGGTTTCCGCCGGGTCTGTAACCAGATTGCAGATATACAATTTGGGGGCGGAGCTTTCGGCTAAGGCTTCAGGCAAACCTTCCACCAAAAAATTTGGCAAAATACTGGTAAATAGGCTGCCCGGCCCAATCACGATCATATCGGCCTTCAGAATAGCCTCGCGGACCGGCCCGTAAAGCTGGGCGCGGCGCGAAAGATAGATATATTCTATCTTGATGTCCAGTTTTTCCTGCCGCAGGTCTATCCGGGTTTCGCCGACTACCTCGCTACCATCCGACAGTCGGGCGATTAAATCCACATCATTCAAGGTGACTGGCAACACCCGACCTTTTATATTCAAAAGCCGCGACAGAGCCTCAATCCCAAAAGCCGTCCCGCCCTCCCAGTCGTAAGAGGCCATCAGCAGCAAATTGCCCAAACTATGACCTTTTAGCCCTTCGCCCTTGCGGTAGCGATAATTCAACAAATCGCGCCATTTGCGGCTGCGCTCATCATCGGGCAATAACTCCGACATACATTTTAAGACATCGCCGGGCGGCAAGATACCATGTTCATTCCGCAATTTGCCACTCGACCCACCGTTATCCATCATTGAAACTACCGCCGTAACCTGGGCGAAGTTTTTTAACTCGTTCAGAACAGTGGAAACCCCGGTTCCGCCACCTATAACCACAATATTTGGTCGCTTGTTCAGGCCGTTATTTACTTTCAGCATTCAACCCTTCTCCAATGCAAACTTAAAATGGTTCAAAATAAAGTGCTGCTAGTCCGGTGACTACATTCTATAGGTTTATAGCGCCAAACGTCAATCCTGATATACTAGAGCTGAACTAGGCGAAAAGCCGATTAAAACGCCAGGCGGCTTTTTGTAATGTTGTCCGTAATACTATTAAAGTAAGATATAATTAGAACTAGATTTAGGTTTTTCTGGTTGGTTCGCCGGTATATTTTACATTAGTTTAGCTGGTTAGTTTATCTTTTAGTCATCATTGGAGTAATTATGAATTTTGAGGAGCAGCACTTGGAAAGCTCGGCTGAATTATCAGCTTCAAATAATGGAAATAATCATACAAACTCGGTGGTAGAAATACCGATGGTAGCTTCAGCCCAACAAGCCCTTGAGCGCCGCCTTAGCATGCTTCGACGGTTCTGCCTGTTGTTTTCACTGGCGGCCTTCGGGGGTGGAACAGGCTACTTTATTTTGGCGTTTGCTCTCCAATCTTTGGGACTTGGAATTAATGCGGTGGCTTCCCTAATTGAAGCGCTGGTATGTCTGATAGCTTTCTGGTTGGCACGGTCAGCCACTACTATGAGGCGAGCCGACCTCTGTAGCTGGATAATAACCACCAGCTTGATATTCACTATCCTGGTAGCCCATATCGTAATCGGAGCAGGCGACATTGCCACCGCTTCATTCCTGCTCATACCACTCGCTGCCTGCCTTTTGGGGATGAGCTTTAGCGCCGTTATAATAAACACGGTATTCTGCGCTCTGGCAATAGGCCTGACTTACGTTATACAATTTGTGGTCAAGCTCTATCAACCCAGCCTAAACTTGGGGGATTACCCCTGGTTGGGCTTACCGCTCTGGTTGCTTTTGCTAACGGTGATTTCAGTTAGTGTGCTGACCTTTGTGCAACGCCTCAACCGGGCGATTAGTACGGCGGAAGAACAAGGCCAACTCCTCCGCAACCTGAATACAACTCTCAACCGCACCACCGATTTTGGGGCTTCCTTGAGCCGCGAACTGAGCGGAGTTACAAACGAGCTGAACGCTACCGCCACTCAGCAAGCCAGTGGCTCGGTTCAGCAGGTCGCCGCCGTGACCGAGGTAACTACCAGCCTGGAAGAGTTGTCCGAAACTGCCAGCCAAATTGCCCTGAGCGCCGAGGCTACCGCCAATGCCGCTAATAGCGCGGTTGCCAGTGCCACCGAAGTCAAACAGGCCAGCGAGGTTGCCCGATTTAGTGCGACTGAAGGTGATAACGCCGTCCGCGAGGTTATCGCCAGTGTTCAACGGGTTCGCAACCGCATCGAGCTATTGGGCCAACGTTTGCTCTATTTGACTGAGCAAAACCGCAAGGTGAGTATGATTATTGACCTGATTGATGATATTGCTGACGAAACTCATTTATTGGCCCTGAATGCCTCGATTGAAGCCGCCGGAGGCATTATAGTAGCTTCGGGCGGGGCAGCCGACGCAGGTCGCGCCCGCTATAATCAGGGAGAACGGTTTGGGGTGATTGCCCAGGAAATCAAGAATCTCTCGGATCGCAGCCGCGAGGCTACTGAGGAAGTTCGCTCGGCGATTACCGAAATGCAGGGTGCCGTCGCAGCGGCCGTATTGGTGGCAGAAGAAAGCAAAAAGGACAGCTCGATGGCGCTTTCCCGTTCTCAAATCGCCGGAGGAGTAATCGGGCGCTTGAATGAGGTAATCGTGAATAGTGCCGACAGCGCCAGCCAAATTCTTTTGGTGGTCGAAGAAGTAAATTCGCGCAGTGATGAAATTCGGTTGGCAACCAGCCAGCAACGCAGCGCCAACCAGCAAATTTTGGGGACGATGCGGATGGTATCGGACGTGGCTCGCTTTAACGCCGGGGCAGTATCTTCGATTTCGGGGACTATTTCGCGGGTAAATGAGCAACTGGCAGAACTACAGGAAGTCATGAGTTTTTCATAAAACCGGACTTTCGCTGGTAACACACCGCAGCCTGGAAGATTTATCTATTTGAAAAAAGTTATTGCGTAACTTTTTTCAAATAGATAAAACCTGTTTTGGGATGTAGCAAACTCTCCCTATCCAAAGGAAATTTGAGGGGGCGAGAGTGTTGAACTCTTTTCAGCTACTAGGCTACCGCTTCAAAGCCCTTGGAAGTGCTAGTCGAAGCCGCCATTCCGACAGCATAGCGTCGGTTTTGGCGCGTCCATTCAAAGCTGGCCCTCAAAAGCTGCCGCCAGCTTTTCACTTTGAGCCTGGCCCAATTCAGCTCGGCTTCTGCCGTGAAAATTTCGCTTAGGTTGCTTTCCAGCTCCAAAAATTCCACCAAAGCCTGGTCGTGCTGCACCATCAGTCGGTCTTGCAAAGCCTGACCCGATTTACCCTGATGCTCCAGAATGCGAACCAGGTTGACATTGGAATGTTCCTTTGCCGACGAAAAGGAGTCGTTGACTACCGTCAGCATCATATCCACCAGTTGTTCCAAACGTTGAATTATCGGGTGCTGCGATAAAGTCTGCCAGACCAATCCGCTTTCGTCCACCAGACCATAAGTATAGTCACTCAACAGGAAACAGATATGGCTACCCGAAGACCATTTTCGGAAACGCAAGTATTCTTCCTGACTGGGAATAAAACCATCCTGTCGAATACGTACCTCCCAGCGGCAACCTTCGGTCCAATTCTTCCATTCCTGGGCAAAAGCGACAAAAACCGGGGGCGGCAGTTTTTTCATACGCTGCCAGGATTCAAAAATGGTAGTTTCGATGCCCATCAGCAAAGTGCCGGGTTTCCAGGTCGGGTTATCGAGATTAGGGGCTAGATGGTTCAGAATATAGTTAGCCAGCTCGGTTTGAGGGAAATGACCCATATCGCCATCCAACCAATCATCCAGGGCAAAATGACATGTCAACCAATCTATAATCAAAGTCAGGTCTTCATACGAACCGTTAGGCCAGCACCAGGCGGTGAACTCGACAATTTGAGCATCTTTAATTCGACGATAAGCAAGTTCAGTGCTGGCAAAACCAGTAGAAAATAGCCAGTTATGATGATGCTCGACTAATTGCTGGAAATGGGGATTAATCTCAAATTTCCAGGGATAGCGAATATGATGGGTTAATGACATTGTTCCCTCTCTTATAATAGTTGGTCGCACCCCAAGTGCAACTTTATACCGTAATATAGAACCGAAGACACGCGATTACCTCGTTCACTTCCTTTCTTTAAGATAAGGAGTGGGGTGCGAGGCGATAATAACCCATTGAGCCGGTAAATAGCTTAACCAGATAATCTAATAATTAAACTCAACAACTTTGGTGAGGGGGATGCCTAAATTGGAAAAGTCGCTTAGGACCAACTTGTAAGCTCCTGTTAAATACCTCAGATAAAATTACAGCCGATAAAGTGGCAGGATGCAATAGTGAAACAGTTTAAATATGTAGTGATTTGAATTGATTTATTACATAAAGTAAAAAATCAGGGACACTATTCTATAATTTGTGCCATGCTAACTTACCGCAAAAACCCACTTTTGTAAAGCCCTAAAAGCATTTCTTTTATAGAGCTTTTTTAATTAAGAATAAGGAACTCCTGGGGAAATAAAGACATTCAGCAATTATTGGGTTCGGCTCTTGTCACCAAAATTATCGTATGCTAAAATAAATTGCGGGCAGGTGCAGGCGCGTACTGCCCTATTGTTAGCTGTAAGTAATTTAGTGGCCCTGGCAATACAGGAGGTAGCCTTTGCCTGATAACAATCGAAGACCCAATAATTCGCGCTCCGGCGGGAAGACCACTCCCACCCCTGCGCCTATCCAGCGCGATGGCCCGCGCCCTTCCAAGAGTGATGCGATTTCGGTCGAGGGAAAAGTTAAGGAAGCTCTGCCCAATGCCATGTTTCAAGTAGAATTAGAGAACGGGCATATGGTGTTGGGGCATATTAGTGGGAAAATGCGTAAAAACTTTATCCGTATTCTGCCGGGAGACCGAGTGATGGTGGAGCTTTCTCCCTACGACTTGACTCGCGGGCGGATTACTTTCCGCTACCGATAGTTCCAAAACCTCTCCTCAAATGGTTCGATTATAACAACTTATCGAATATGTAACAGTTAACAAGCGAATAGTTTATCTGCAAAGCAAAGTGAGAAGGCAAAGGGGTCTGCCCAGGGTTTACCCACCAAGACCCCTGACTTTAGCTTTATTAACCCCGCTACAAGCGGCTCTCAGCCCAAAAAGTCAAGATTAGCGATTTAGCGATAATCTCTTGTGCAGGAAAAGTATACATTAATTAGCTGTAAAAATACTACAACTCCCCCTATACAAGCCGGGCAAAACAGGGTAAAATGAACTTATTGAGCCATTATATTTAACTTGGCTCACGAGCGGTATAACTCTACCTACATCCAGGCAAGCTGCAAAGCAAAGTTCAGGAGACGATACACATGTTTGGGCCTCTTACCACCTCCAGCAACAACTCCCCCGATAAAATCCGCCTGATTGTGGCGGAAGATAGCCAGGGAACGCGCCATAATCTGATAAATTTGCTCGGTTTTGAAAAAGACATCGAGGTGGTAGGAGCAGTCGGACGCGCTTTACAGGCGATTGAAATGGCTACCCAGCTTCATCCCCACGTTATTCTGATGGATATTAATCTGCCCGACCTGGACGGTCTAACCGCCACCAGTCGGATTCGCACCCTACTTCCGCAGACCGCCGTTATCGTTATGTCAGTCCAGGATGAGCCAGTCTATCAGCGCCGAGCGTTGCAGGCCGGGGCTTCCGCTTTTCTGACCAAGCCGTTTAGTGGCGATGACCTGATTTCTACCATCCGCAACGCCGCCGGACGGGAAGGGTAAAATCAGTGGTCAGTGGTCAGTGAAATCTAGGACTGAGGACTGAGAAAGTTGGCTTATAGCTTCCCTACTGACCACTGTTACACCTAGAAAGCGAAATAGTGAATTGACTGAAACGCGTAAGTTAGGGGCCAGCCAGGTCGAAGTTTCGGCCCTGGGGGTCGGAGTTTGGGCCTGGGGCGATAAGGGCTATTGGGGCTATGGCACGGATTACAGTCTGGCGGACATCCGAGGGGCATTTCAGGCCAGCCTTGATGCCGGAGTAACTTTCTTCGATACCGCCGAAATCTATGGCAACGGTCAGTCCGAAATCCTGTTGGGCAAATGTGTTCGAGCTGAAACTCGACCCGTAACTATCGCCTCCAAATTTGCCCCGCTCCCCTTCCGGCTTTCCTCTAAAGATTTGCGAACCTCCCTGGATAACAGTCTGAAACGACTGGGCCAATCCCAAATTGACCTATATCAAATCCATTGGCCTTATTCTCTCTTAAAAATTGAAGACCTGATGGACGTAATGGCCCAGGCCGTCACCGCCGGAAAGATAAAAGCCGTCGGGGTCAGCAATTATAATGTCGAGCAAATGCGCCGCGCCCATACTCGGCTGGCCCGTTACAGCATTCCCCTGGCCTCGAACCAGGTGAGCTTTAGTCTGCTCAAACGCACCCCCGAAGCTAATGGAGTCCTGAACGCCTGCCGTCAACTGAATGTGGCCTTGATTGCCTATAGCCCGTTGGCGCAAGGTCTTCTGACCGAGAAATTTAGCGGCGACCAGCCAACCCCAAAATTGAGTGGAATGCGCCGGATTCAGCCCCAGTATCGGCCCGTCGGGTTACGCAAAATTCAGCCGTTGCACGGTACATTAAAAGCTATCGCTAGAAGTCACGAAAAAACAGTCGAGCAAGTGGCCCTGAATTGGCTTCTAAGCAAAGATGACCTGATTATCCCGATACCGGGCGCGAAAAATACCCGGCAAGCCACCTCTAATGCCGGGGCGCTCGGTTGGCGGTTGAGCGAGGAAGAAATCGCCCGACTTGACCGGGTTTCGGCGGCTTATGTAAAATAAAGGCGAGCTTTAATCCGGTTTTTCCTTGACCGGGGCAATTTCTTCTTTTTCTACTTCGGGTTCAGGTGGAATTTCGGGGGGCGCAATATTCTGGGGGGAACGCATCCGGCGAAGCGGCGGAACTCGCACACTATAGAATAAGGCCGCCCCCGCCAAAAGGAAGCCCAGCGAGCCAATCTGGATTGCTAACACCGGAATACCCAACCCGCGCCCGACTTCCCCATTGAAAAAAGTCAGCAACACTCCTCCGATTATCAGCAAGTAGGCCAGTGGTCGTCGCCAACCGCCGCGCAAAGCCGGGGTTTGGTCGGGCGGTAGATTTGGGGTTTCCTGGCTCATTCGGCCTTTCTTTTCTTTAGAATAGCTATAGTTGCTTTAGCGCCGCGCCAGTCGCTCTATTCCCAACGCCCCCAGCAAGATTTTATAGGGTTCGGGGTTCTGAGGGTAATACTCAAAGCGCACCCGCTCGAAGTACTGCACGATTTTGCCGCCTTCGTAAAATTCCTCGCTGATGGGATAGCCAAAAGAGGGTAGCCCGCCGTATTTTTCCCAGAACAGCCGAAACCCCTGGCTGATAGTATGGGCGGTTTCAGAGAAAAAGCGCACGTCCGGGTAATCCCAGGGCTTGCGAGGTTGAAAAGCTGCTTCATTTTCGCGCCCGGCGGTCAATTCTCGCCCCAGGAGGGCCGACAATACCGGCTGATTATAGGCCGCTTTGAGGTCGAGTTCCAGCCGTCCACGCTCAAAATACTGATAAGCCTTGCTGCCCGCGTACTCTAAATCGCTGACCGCCAGCCCGTAAATCCCCATCCCGCCGCCAGGAGCGTTCAACCAGTGGCGATAAAACAGGGGTGATACTCCCCGCGTTCCGGCCTCATCCTGACCACGAGTGGCGGGCCAAAAGGAAAGCGCCATATTGTCAAAATAGCTCCACGAGCGCATAAAAGTATCCCAGCCATAGTAGGCCGTGCCGCCATAGGCCGGGTCCGCTACATAGACTCCGTTGTGGTCATAGCCATAAATAACCACGCTATGTTCCCCGCCTGCCAGCCGAAAAGGTAAACCTTCGTAAGTTTCGGTGAAAGGCGAACCCCAGCCCATCCCGGCGATAATCCAGACCTGCACCGGGCGACCTAGCGCCAGTTCCTGCTTTAAGGCTTCCGCCCCGCCAATCAGCAACTTGGTTTTAAAACCGCGAGTTTCCAGCATCCGGGCAATCGGCTCGGCGTAAATGCCATAATCCCAGGTGCCGCCAAACCAACCGTCAATATTGCCGCGATAGCCGACGTGCGGATTAGGATGAAAGACAATCGAGCGGATAAATTCTGCTTCGCTGATTTCGCGCCCCCACCAGGCCGTCATCATCCGAGTCGCCGAATATTCGCAACTGAGATTATGCTGTTGACCAAAAACCGGGAATTTCTCGATAACGACCTTTTCAGGCAAGGTTGGAACATTGGCAGCAGCACTTACCGCCGGTTGAGCGCACAGGCTGGCTAATAGCACCGCCATCCAAAAGCCTATGCCGCTTAGTCCAGCGCGTCTGAACATCGGGCCTAGCATCTTTACTTACTCCTCTTTTCCGCGTACTAGCAACTTATGGAGCAATTACTGGTGCTTTGAGATAGCGACAGACCGACACGACAAATTACTCCATCCTAATCTGAGTATATCATAGCGCAATTTGGGATTATGGCAAGTTAAGTTTCACGATGAGTATGATGAATTTAAGACGATGAATTTAAAAAGCTGGCAGAAATTTTACGTTGTAAAATTTCTGCCAGCTTTTAAATCAGCCTATAGAGCCTTGTTTTCGGCCCGCTTACTTCTTGGGCGGGGTGATTTCGGTGAATTTCTGGCTGGCGGCGCTCACGATGGCATCCGGGATTTTGAAGCCCATTTGCTCGGCAGCTTTCAGATTGACTGCAATCGGGCCTTTAGGTTGCTTCTCGATGGCAATATCCGAAGCTTTTTTGCCATCCAGCACGGCGGCGGCCATTCTAGCCGACAAAATGCCATTGTCATAGTAGTCCAAACCAACTGTCACTGCCGCGCCACGCGGAGCGGAAGCCGGGTCGAGACCTACTAGCGGCTTTTTGTTGTCCACCGCTACCTTGACCATTGACTCCAGGGCGTTGACTACGGTCACGTCGGTGGTGCTAAAGAAAGCATCAATTTTGTCTACGATAGATTGGCTGGCGGTCAAAACTTCACCGCTATTCTGCACGGTTGCCGTGACCACTGTCAGATTATATTTGGGAGCGAGCGCCTGCGCTTCTTTGAGGGTAGCGACAGCGTTGGTTTCCGCCGGATTATAGACAAAACCAATCGTCTTGGCATTAGGGTTGATTTGGAGAATCAGCTTCAGACCATCCTCGACCGGCGGGAAAGACTGGATGCCGGTAACATTGCCGTGATCGGTGGGCGATTTAATCACACTCGGAATCGCCAGATAAGGGTCGGTCACGCTGTTGAAGATAATCGGAATTCCGGTATCCTTGTTGGTAGTGTACATATTGGTCAAGGCTGCCGTTCCCACCGGGATAATCAGGTCTACTTTATCATCGGCATATTTCTTGCCGATAGTCGCCAGAGCCGGGATGTCGCCCAGGGCGTTGCCGATGTCATACTTGACATTTTTGCCCTCGACAAAGCCGCATTGTTCCAGCCCCTTCTTGGTGCCTTCAATCGCGTTTTGCAGCGCCGGAATAGTGTTCTGAACCGAAATACCCACCTTGTAGGTTTTGCCATTGCTGGCGGCGGCTACCGGAGTATCACAGGCTTTCAGACCACTGGTACCAAGCGCGGCAGCAGTCGTTGCGGCGGCAGCAGCGGTAGTTGTCGCGGCGGCAGCAGCGGTGGTAGTGGCTGCCGAAGCGGTAGTCGCGGCGGCAGTGGTTGCCGAGGCCGTCGTCGCAGCGGCGGCGGTTGTGGCTGCCGCGGTTGTGGCTGCCGCGGCAGTGGTCGCGGCGGCGGTAGTGGCGGCTACCGTCGTTGCGGCGGCAGTGGTAGCCGGAGCAGGAGCGGTGGTGGCGGTTGGGTCGCCGCACGCCGCCAGTGCCATTGCTGTCATCAGAGCTACCAGAACCAGACCGATAGCTTTGCGGGATAGTTTAGACATTATCTCCTCCTTAGAGAATAGCGTTTAATTGCACGTTCTTTAGTGCTGAGTGCTGAGTGCTGAATTAATGCCGGGTAAACTCTTTTAGAATAAAATACCCAACCCTCATATTCAGTAAATTTAAGTCTAGCTTAATAACAACTTGTCATCCAGGGCCGCATCTTTACGCATTTCGCTAAATTTGCGGATAAGGTCGGTCACGGTCAGGCGAGCGCGTTCCTCGCCCCGCAAATCCAGAATAATCTCGCCTTGATGCATCATAAGGGTTCTAGTCCCCATATTCAAGGCTTGGTGCATATTATGTGTAACCATGACTGTCGTGAGGCGGTGGTCGCGGACAATCCGGGCGGTAATCTGGGATACCTGCTCGGCCATGCCGGGGTCAAGGGCGGCGGTATGCTCATCCAGAAGCAAAACGCGAGGTTTGACCAGGGTCGCCATCAGCAAGGTCAAAGCCTGACGTTGCCCGCCCGACAATAGGTTTACCCGATTGCTCAAGCGATTTTCCAATCCTAAGCCAAGTTGGGCTAATTCCTCTCGAAACTGGTCGCGGTTTTTGTGGCTGACCCCCAGCCGTAAGCCCCGCGATTGACCGCGCAATAGGGCCATCGCCATATTTTGCTCAATCGTCATACTGGCGGCAGTGCCTTTTAAGGGGTCTTGAAATACCCGCCCGATTAGTTTGGCGCGTTGGTGTTCCTGCCATCGGGTGATGTTGCGCTCTGCAATCCAGACTTCGCCAATATCAGGCGTAAAGACTCCCGCCAGCATATTCAGCATGGTGGATTTGCCCGCCCCGTTTGAACCAATCACGGTTACGAACTCGCCCGAATCCATGTGCAGATTGATGCCGCGCAGGGCTTTTATCTGGTTGACGTCGCCCCGATTAAAGGTCTTGAAGGCCGACTTAATTTCTATCATCGCTTATCCCGTTTGCCGATAGCCGCGTTCAGGGCGCGAGAACCAATCCGGCTACGCAAAGCCGGTACGCCCATCGCCACTATAATCAATACCGAAAGTACCAGCCGAATATCGTACTGTTCGGCCTTAAAAATCAAGGCCGTATTCAAATTGGTGGAGAACGCCCCTACCAAAATATTACCCAGCCAGACCGAAAGCACCGCCCCAATTGCCCCCGCCAACACGACACAGAGCAAGGGGATAAAAGCCGGAGTCTGGGAGTTGAGGGTCAGCGAAATTAGATAGGCCAGGGCTGCCGCAATTGCTATAACTACCACCAGCCGCAAGACCAACCCCCAGCTTACTTCGAGGCCAAACACCCCGGTAAACAGGATGCGATAGAGAATCGCGCCGACCAAAGTACCAAGCAAGGCCAGCAAGGTCGTGCGCGGAGCAATAAAGCTTTCACCCAGGATGACCGCCGCAAGACCGATTACAATCATACCCAGCCCGAACTGCCCATCGGCGTAGTTCAAATATTGGGCCAGCATCGCTCCTGCCAGCCCGAAAAGGGCATTCGACAGCATGAGTACCACGATTTTGGCGGTGTCGGTATTGACCCCCAGCGCCCGAATCATATTCTCGTTATCGCCGGTGGCTCGCAAAGCGAGGCCAATTTGGGTATTCAGCAGCCAGTCGAACAGGATAATAAGCACGATGGCGACGGCGGCGAAAAAGGCCAGTTGCAGCCATTCCCGGCTGACCGAGTCGAACTTGGTAGGGGCAAAGATGGATTTATAGGGTTCAAAAAAGGTTTCAGCCAGATTGGGTTTGCCGCCGATATTGATAATCGCAGTCGGGGCGAGAACGTGCAGATTGATGCTGTAAAGCCCGGTTGTGACCAGAATACTTGCCAGAAGGCCATTAATCTTGAGGCGCGTGTGCAGCAATCCCGTCACCATGCCTGCCAGCCCTCCGCAAATCGTGGCTATCAGGGTGGCAATCCAGGGGTTGCCCAGAATATCGCTGCCTTTATCGGTATTGTGATTAAAAATGAGGTTGAGCGCGACTGCCGCTCCCAGGGTAAAGCTGCCTTCGATTGTCAGGTCGGGGAAATTCAACACCCGGAAGGTCAGATAGACCCCGATGCCCACCGCCGCGAACCCGCACCCAAAGACAAAGGCGCTAATCCACTTAGTTCCCTGGCTCATCAAATAGATCGAGAGGATGACTACAAAGATGCGGAAGGCCCAATTTAGCAAAAAAGTCAGTTGGGGACGCGCTAAAGGACGCATAATCAAGCTGGGTGGTCGGGCAGGGCTGGGCTGCCCCGGTGCGCTGACCGACTCCTCGACATTGGCTTTAACCTCCAAAACGGCATCCTCCCACAGTGGTAATGCGCCCGCAGCGATTAAATTGGCTCAAACTGACCGTTTTAGTATTATAGCTAAAGCCGTTTCTATTTACAATACATAACCGAAATGCTTGTGAAGCTTTACACCCCGACTTTGCCAATTGCTGCCGCCGTAAGACCAGCCTGGGGCGCTTCGTCCAGCATTTCGGCGATTTTACCGCCCAGCCGAATACTGTAGTTTTGCCCCCGATCCTGGGGATAGACGTGGGCCATATTCGCCAGATAGACGTTAGGCAAGGGGGTCTGGTGGGGCGGCAATTTTTCGGGATAATCGAGGGTGACAATCGGTTGGGCGTAGCCGGTTTTCCAGCACCACGACTTAACCACCCAGCTTTCGTCAAAATCGGGGTTAATCCGCTTGAGATGCGGCAAAAATTCTACCAACACTTCTTCATCCGGGCGGGTCAAGAGGGGATGATTCATCGGCAAATAGTTGCCCAGATAGAGCAGGTTCTGTCCATCGTAATCCTGGGGAGTCATAAAGTTGGTATGCTCGACCACCGCCAAAAAGGGATAGCCGGGGTCGTTGACGTTCAGCCAGTAGCAGTTGCGCTCTCTTTCGGTAAAAAAACGGTTTTTGAGAGAAAGTACCACGTTGTGCGCCCCAAAATGCTCGACGGAGTTCGGCCCGGCATATTTTTCGATATAGTCCGCCGAAAGCTCATCTTTGGCAAGTTCGGTGAAAACACGAGTCGGGGCGGCTACCACCACTTTATCAAAGGTTTCCTCCTGCCCGTTGACCGTCAGAATTACCTTGCCATCCTGGGTCCGCAGCTTGGTCACATCACTATTCAGCCGAATATTGCCCCCAGCCTTTTCGACGGCCTGATACATTTTTATATAAAGCTGATGAAAACCGCCCTGCAAGTAGCCCAGAAACTGAGTGCGCTCGTGAAACCGACTCCATAGCCAGGGCATCGCAATTCGGTCATAGCGTGACCCGAATTTGGCGCTCAAGAGCGGCTTGAAAATCGCCCCATAAGCCTGCTGCCCGACCCATTTTTGCACCCATTTATCGGCGGTAATTTTGGAAAGGCGCTGATAGTTGCCCTCGAACTTGAGATACGCCCCAGCCATCCCAAAGCGCAGCCGACTCAAAAAAGAGATGGGCTTAAACCGTAAAATCGCAAACGCGGTGTCAATCGCGCTGCCCGCTAGAGGCCGCAACAGCTTTTGGGCCGGTTTGAAAAAATCCACATCGGTAAAAGCGCTATCCATCCGATAGATTTTGCCGTTTCGCAGGGTGCAGGTCGGCGGGGTCTTCCAGAGCAATTGCGGGCCGAGACCCAGCTCGTTAATTAGATTAATAATATCTTTGTCGGTCTGGAAAACGTGGTGATAGAATTTTTCCAGATATGGGCCATCCTTGCCGCGTTCCGTCACCGGAAAGGACATTGCCAGACCGCCCGGCTCCTGGCCTTTTTCAAAAACGATAACTTCATCCCCTCGCGCCGCCCGCCGCAAAGCCAGGGTCAGTCCCAAGGCGCCACCACCTACAATACCTAATCTCACCTGATTTTGATTCCTCCCGAATAATAATTTAACTGCGGCTAAAATTCCCGGTTTCCAAAAGCTAGACGCTAATTAGGACTTCCTAGTTTCGGCGGCTTCATCCTCCGAGTCACTATCCGGGTCGTTGCCGGAAGCGCCGTCGCCAGTCCCCGAATTGTCGTCGCCGTGCGAATCGTGACCGCTGTCTTTGGTATCTGATTCGCCCGACTTGCCCGATTTATCATCGTCGTTGCCGCCGGAAGTTTCCGACATAGCGATTACATCCAGCTTATTCAATTTGGTTTCTCCTTCGTCCGCCAGCTCGGTGACTTCAGCTTTCAGGTTGGACGACTCCACCTCATTTATGTCCTCGGCCTCTTCTACCGGCTCAATGTCAGTGTCCACATCACTATCCAAATCTTGCTCAATTACATCCAGTTCGTCGCCGCCATCTTCGGCATCGGCGGTGGCTTCGGCAGCGGTATCCTCGTCCTCATCGGTTTCGGTTTCGGCTTCTTCTTCGGTCAGTTGGTCGGGCAGGGCGATACTGGCGGCAGTCCCCGCTGCCACCCCAACCGGGGCAAGCCGCATCGAGAGACGCTGCATGGGCGGGAAATCTTTGCGATGGCGATAAATCAGCAAGAAAGCCGCCACAAAGATTGCGACCAAAGCTGTCACCTGGGCCGAGCGCAGCCCACTGTTATTGCCGCCGAAATAGAGGCTATCAATCCGCAGCCCTTCGACAAAAAAGCGACCTATCGAGTAAATCACCCAGTAGAGCAAGAAAATATCGCCGTCGCGCAGCTTGATTTTAAAGCGCCGCTCGACGGTTTTAGGCTTCATGACGCAGTAAAACAGTACCAGAAAGCAGGTGTAATCCCAGATTGACTCATAAAAGAAGGTCGGATGAAACAGAGCATTTTGGTCAATTCCGGCGGTAGGCGTGCCATATTGGGGCGATTGGGCGATTGGGCAAAGGGTATCGTTAGTACCAGGGGTCGCGCCACTGGTACGAAATTCGCAAGGGATTTTGATGCCCCAGCCGTACTTGGTTTCGCGGCCATAGGCTTCATTGTTCATGAAATTGCCCCAGCGCCCCATTCCCTGGGCCAGCACCAGTCCCGGTGCAACGAAATCGGCAAAGCGCCAGATGTTAAAAGGCGGCTTGGACGACTGCTTTCTGGCCTGGCTGCGATTCCAGAAATAGCCATAACCCAACGTCCCCAATAGACCACCGAGAACTGCTCCCTGGATAGCGATACCGCCGCGCCAAATTTCGATTGCTCCGGCGTGGGTCGGGTTGCCGATGCTGAAAATATAATCCTTGTAGCCATCCCAGGTAAAAGCCACGTACCAAAGGCGGGCCATCAGGATGCCCGAAATCAGTAGCACCGGCAGTACCCTCCAAACGTGGTCAGGGTCGTCC
>JBBRSG010000114.1:0-19737 GCA_038245615.1 Chloroflexia bacterium
CGCGGGTTTCCCGCTCGCGGCGCGCCTCATTACTTTCGGGGCGGGAAGATAGGGCCGCTTTCGCCAGGTCGTCCGGGGTTTCCGCCAGAATCGCCAGATGACGGTTATCGCTCGACCAGACCAGGCCGCTTATCCCGTTCTGAAAGGCGGTCAATTGACGGGCCTCGCCGGGTCGGTCTACCTCCAGCAAGAAGACTTGCTTTTTGTGGTCTTCGGGGCGGTCAGATAAAAAGGCCAGTTTTTTGCCGTCGGGCGAAAGACGTGGCCCACTATCGCGGCGTGACCCGCCACTGGTCAACTGATGGGCCTTGCCAGTAGCAGTATCGGTTTGCCAGATTTCGCCCTGATAAATATTCTTCTCCTGATTGACATAAAACACGTCATAATAGACCTGAGTACCATCGGGCGAAAGCTGAACCTCGCCCAGAAAGCGCAACTCGTTCAAGTCTTCGGGCTTTACCCGAAGCCGGGAAGTATCGCTCATATCTGCCTCTTTCTTGCGTCAAAACAAAACAAAAATAAATAGATAGTTAGGATACAGGATAAAGCCTTGCCTCGATTTTGGCAATTCCTTTTCAGACGCGACCGCTGCGAAGTGGTGTATACTTGTAATAACTTAATCCCAGGCGATTATTCAGCGTTCAAGGGCGGCCCTGCGTGACCGCCCTCGAAACCCGGCTAAATTTTCGCTAATCAAAGAGGTTCTATGCCCTGTAATGAGGAAGCTAAAATACAGCAAGTTATTGAGGCTGAAAGAGAGTGGCTGAAAGCCCATCTGGAACTGGATGTCGAAGCACTGGCCCGGTTGATGGCGGATGAGTACGTGCAAGTCAACGACAGTGGGCAACTAGTAAGCAAATCGCAGGTACTAGCCTCATTTTCAGGCGGAAAAAGGCACTGGGATGAGGCCGAAAGCGACGAGTATCGGGTGCAAATCTATGGAGAGGTAGCGATAGTTTATGGTCGGTGGCGGGCAACGGGCCAAAATGCCTAGTATCGTTTCGATTATGCCGCCCGCTATATTTCGCTCTGGGTTTACCGGGATGAGCGGTGGCAATTGGTCGCTGACCAATCTACCGAAATCCCCAAACCAGCGGCCTAGTACTGGACTGAAATAATTATGTGGCAACTTGACCGCGATATATTAAGGGTCTATCGTCCCCACGAGGGCGCAGCCTTTTTGAAAATGATAAAGCAACGGCTGCCGGTTTTTGTGTTGACCATCGCCTATAGCGCCACCGTCCAGATACCGGGGGTGAGCGGGGCGGGCGTAACCCTCGAAATGCGCGAGCTGACCGCCGCCGCCGATGCCGAAATTATGGCGCACGGGCGGGCGCGGTGTCTGCCGAATGGCGTACCGTCCAACCCGACTGGTGCGCCTGGCCCTTCGATTATCACTCGCGCCGCTTTCGATTTAATGCCCGCAATGCCGCTGGTTTGTGTGGATGCTGGACTAAAGATAAAGGCCGATGTCCCAAATTTGCGGATAATAAACGGAAGTGGCCCGGCCCAAGCCACCAGCACCGGACAGGCGCTCGGCTCGGACGACAGGCGGGCGCGACAACTCTGGCAGGCCGGACTGGAATTGGGCCGCGAGTTGGGGCAGCAGCACGCGGCTAACGGCTATCTAATTCTGGCGGAAAGCGTGCCGGGCGGTACAACCACCGCTTTGGGTCTGCTGTTGGGGCTAGGGTTAGATGCCGAGCGGCGGGTCAGCAGTTCGATGCCAGATAACGCTCATACCCTAAAACTGGAAGTCGTGCAAGCCGGGCTGGTAGCGGCGGGAGCATCTAAAGGCGATTTTGCAAAAAATCCCTTGCTGGCTGCTGCCGCCCTGGGCGACCCGATGCAGCCTGCCGTCGCCGGAATAGCCTGGGCTGCCTCGGTCTATTGTCCAGTAGTTCTGGCGGGTGGTACTCAGATGGCGGCAGTTCTGGCATTGGTAGCGGCGATGCGCGGCAGCCTGTCAGAAGCTGACAATGCCCTTATCGGTAGCCCCAACCCGGCGAATATCGCCCTGATAACTACGCGCTGGGTGTCAGCCGACCCAACCGCCGACCTTGCCGGATTGGGCCGCGAAATCGAGCAGCGTTTCGGCGAGCTTGGCGCACCTTACCTTTCGACAAATATAGACTTCGGCCCGTCGCAATACGCTGCGATGCGTCTTTATGAGCAAGGCTACGTCAAAGAAGGCGTGGGTGCGGGTGCTGCCGCTTTCGCTACCATGTTAGCCACTGATTGCTCCGCCGCCGACCTATTGCCGCCGATTGAGGAGGTCTACCGTCGGATAGTGCTAGGAGAATTTTAGATTTCAGATTTCAGAAGGTCTAACGCCGAATAGTTCTGGGAGAATTTTAGATTTTAGATTGGACTCGTTGCAGAAAAGCGGTAATGACCGGGGCTTGTTGCGCGGCTTCCAGCAAGAAAGCATCGTGACCGTAGGGCGAAGTGGCGGCGAAATACTCGACGGCTTCGCTTCGCCCGGCCTCGCGCAGGGCTGTGACCATTTCCTCGGACTGATAGGGATGATAGAGCCAATCGCTCGAAAAAGAGATGAACAGAAATTGAGCCTGGGTTTTGCCAAAGGTTGCCGCCAGGTCGCCACTTCCGCCGGTCAGGTCGAAATAATCCATTGCCCGCGTGATATAGAGATAGGAATTGGCATCAAAACGGTTATTAAATATTTTGCCCTGATGGGCCAGATAGCTTTCTACCTCGAAATCAATCCCAAAGCTGTAGCTGTAATCAGTTTTGCGCCGCAACTTCCGCCCAAACTTGGCGGTCATAGATTCGTCTGAGAGATAGGTCAAGTGTCCGACCATTCGGGCTACCGCCAGACCTGCTTCGGGTCGCGGGTGGCCTGGCTGGTAATAATTGCCGCCATCCCAGTTGGCATCCGCCATAATCGCTTTGCGCCCAATTTCATCCCAGGCGATGCCCTGCGCGGTCAGGCGGGCAGTAGTAGCAATCGGTATCGCCGAGGCTACCATTTCGGGAAATAGCACGCTCCAACTCAAGGCTTGCATCCCGCCCATCGAGCCACCGATAACCGACAGCAAACGCTTTACCCCCAGATAGTCCAGCAGCCGTTTTTGCACCCGCACCATATCTTCAACCGTAATCACCGGAAAGCTCAAGGCGTAGGGCTGCCCCGTGAGCGGGTTTAGCGAGGCTGGCCCGGTGCTACCTTTGCACCCGCCTAACACGTTGGCACATATCAGAAAATGGCGGGTCGGGTCGAGGGGCAAGCCCGGCCCGACCAGCACTTCCCACCAGCCCAACCGCCCGTCCTCGGCGCTGATACCTGCGACGTGGGCATCTCCGGTCAGGGCGTGGCAAATCAAAATCGCATTATCCTGCCGCGAGTTGAGCCGCCCGTAAGTCTGGTAAGCCACTGTTACCGGGCCGAAACGCTGCCCCGATTGCAACAATAGTTCATCGCCCGGCCCGCCAAAGCTAAAATATTGAGTTTCAACTACCCCTAGCGGACTGCTGCTCACTTTTGCCATGTCACAGGCGCTCCTTCGCATTGTCAAGATAGATTATCAACTTTGTGATATACAATGATTAGAGCCTATTATAGCGCAAAATTGCCCACTTGCACGCCATTCTTAAGCATTGAATTGATGCTAGTCAAAACCGATTTAATGTTTCTTTGACTTATGGTACAACTACGGGAAAGAGGGTTTTTAGCCATGTAAGATATTCCAGAGCTTCTGGTTTAGCCGCATCCAAATAACTAAGAGCTATCGCTGACCCCAAAGGCAGCCCGGATTTTTCTTTCCAAGCTAGATAAGTGTGAACGCGCGCTTTAGTTTTGGGTATTGAAGCAACTGTACTCAGCTTTATTGCTTCATCTACACATTTTTCTGATAATTTCCACAGTTCCTCGTTAGGGTCGGGTACTAGATAGGTTAAAAAATCTTCTAATATACCTGTTAGATTGTTATCAGGCATAATCCATATCCCTATTCTAGGTTTGCCTGACTGAGTTAGAATCGTGCCACTTTTAGCCGGTTGAGGTGGGACAGTATAACCTTGTGCAGTTAAAATTTTAGATAGTTGCTGCCAACGTTGACTCAGATTAGTATCTGCATCCACCAAAATCCCCAAATTTTCTAAATCACTTGCAACCGCTATTATAGTATCCAGTTCCTTAAAGAGCGCATCAATCCCATTCATATCTTTGATGTTTATATGCTCTTGAGTTTTCGGTAAACCGTTCTTCTCCCAGATATTAGCTGTGACATAGAGGTCATCGCTACCCTCCACCAGGAAGACGTTTGCAATATTCGGCTTTGTAGGCATACTCAGCGTACCTCTAGGTCTCGGTTTGTAACTATTTCCAGAGCTTTTTCGTCCACTAACACTGGGACTACTCGGTTATTTCTATTTTCCAGGCGGATGAGCATGCCTTCTGCTTGCTGGTCTTCTATAGTGGCCTCTTGAAAAGCCTTGATACAATCCCAACTATGAGTAGTAGCAAAAACCTGAACATTCAGGCGGCGGGCCAGTTCCAATATCAATTTCCATAGGCCGAATAAGACTGTATAGTGAATTCCGTTTTCTATTTCATCCACCAAAAGAAACCCATCTTTAGCATTGACCAGAGCTAAGGATATCCCAAAGACCCGGTTCATTCCATCGCCTAGACTACGCAAAGGTAGTGGCTCTTCCTCGCTTTGCATTTTTACGATAGTCGAACTGGCGTAGGAGTTGGTAAGGTCATTAACCACTGTTAAGCGTTCTACCTGGGATGATACAATTTGTAAAGCTTTAGTTACCTCATCTTCGAGACTGGTCAGGGCAATTTTAGCCCACAAGCGGTCAATCTCGCGCTGTTCAAGGCCGTTAGCCGAAACTAAAATATTGGGAATTTGTTCAGCTTCCAGCCGCTCCTGATTGGGCGAGTTAGGGCGGTCAAGCCGAAAAATAGTTTTTTGCAGCCCATTTTGCACCGCCAGCCCGGAAACAGGATTGCCATATAACTCATACTCGTCCTCGTTAATGGGTTGCAATCTACGAATACCTGTATCCTCTGACTCTACAGCATACCAACCTAACTCTAAAGAAAGTTTTTGACCCTCATCATCAAGTGAGCCAATCACAATCTTTTGAGCAGTCCCATTTCTGTCTTTACGACCATAAAACAAGTGTCTAATAGAAACCCCCAGAGAATCAATAGAATCGCGGCGTTGAGGGAGGGTTGTACGAGGTGGCTTAAACTCACCACGTGAAGTTAAGATTTGCTGGATTAGTTTGAAAGAACCACGATTAGCATAAAGTAGTAAAGCTTCCAGGGCCGAAGATTTTCCGACACTGTTGTGACCTACAATTAAATTAACCCGGCCAAGCTTTTCAATCTCTAAAGCTTGAATGCCTCGAAAATTTTTGATTTGAAGGTTTTCTAAATGCAATTTGCTCATGCCTAATCTCCATTCAAAGTTGTAAAAGAGCCTGAAGCAGGGTTTCGACCTGGCCCGGCAAAATCGTGCGCGGGTCGAAAAGCAGGGTTTCGCGCTCCACCCGACCCACAATCGGCGGACGATGGCGACGCAGGGCCGTAGTCAGGGTGTTCGCCGATTGGTCGGACGGGACCGGCAGAGCCAGCAACCAGGTCGGCAGGGTTTCGCCCGGCAGCGAACCGCCGCCGACCGTCGAAAGCCCTTCGGTCAAAGCCGCCCCAGGCCATTTTTCCAAAAGCCGTTGCCGCCAGCTTTCAGCCTGCGCTTTGAGGTTTTCGGGCGAGCGCGAAATCATGCGCCAGACCGGAATTTTGCGCTCGGCCTCGCCTCGGACGTAGTGCTGCAAAGTGGCTTGGAGAGCGGCAATCGTCATTTTGTCCAGCCGCAAAGCCCGCGCCAATGGGTGCTTTTTCAGCTTATCAATATAGACTTTCTGACCTGCAATCAGCCCAGCCTGTGGCCCACCGAGCAATTTATCCCCACTAAAGGTCACTAAATGCGCCCCAGCCGCGATACTTTCCTGTACAGTTGGTTCGTGCGACAGGCCGTAGCGGGCGGTATCCATAAACGTACCGCTTCCCAGGTCGTCCACCAAAATCAACTTATGACGGTTGGCGACTTCGGCCATTTCTTCCAGACTGGTGCTGCTGGTAAAGCCGATAACCTTAAAGTTGCTGCTATGCACCCGCATCAGCATGGCGGTTTCGGGGCGCACCGCCGCCTCGTAATCGCTGGCATAGGTTTTGTTGGTCGTACCGACTTCTGCCAGTTTCGCGCCGCTCTGCGCCATTACATCCGGGATGCGGAAAGCCCCACCGATTTCAACGGCCTGTCCTCGGCTCAAAATCACCTCGCGGCCCTGTGCAAAGGCCGTCAGTACCATAAAGACCGCCGCTGCATTGTTATTGACGGCGATAGCCGCTTCTGCCCCACTCAACCGAGCGACCAATTCGCTGATATGGCTCATTCGGCTGCCACGCTCGCCAGTTTCTAGGTCGTATTCCAGGTTGTTAAAGGCGTGGCTCACCCCGACCACTGCTGCCGTCGCCTCGTCGCTCAAAGGAGCGCGGCCTAGATTGGTATGGATAATTACCCCGGTGGCATTGATAACCTCTCGCAGGCTGCTTTCGAGGGTTTGGGCTGCCATTACGATGACTCGCTCTGCCAGCCCATTCAAACTGAGGTCAGCAGTTTCTGACTGCCCCGCCCGGATTTGCTGACGGACTTCATCCAAAACCTGCCGGGCAAGGTCAAGTACCAAATCATAGGGCAAATTCTCAGTCTGGACATAGGCTTGCAACGGCTCGGCCCGCAGCAATTTATCCACGCTCGGTAGCCCGCGCAGCTTTTCGGCGATGGTGACAGAGCTAGTCATTGACATAAAATCTAATTTCTCCTCAGAAAAAGTGGTCAGTGGTCAGTGGTCAGTAGAATAGTTTTGAATTGAAATGCCAAACCCTAACCATATTTTCCCCGTTTTCCGTCTTCCGTCTATACCGCGGATAAACCTGGTTTCACTATTGGATGGCTTTAGTTTACCATAAGCAGTCCGACTTACAAGCCCACAAGTAGCTACATTTTATAGCCTTATTATAGCCATAATTTAATGATACCTTTGGCAAGATAAAATAAAGATTCTAATCCCCCAAAACTACTATTTTTATTTGACAAGGCCCAAAGGCTATGTTATTTTCGCTAAAGGTTGTATGATTTGTAGTAGGTTCTATTATAAAGAAGCAGTTGACCATCGTCAGGCAGAAAGGTGCAGGTTCTAGCAATTGTTGAAGCAGGGAATACTCCGCTGGATATTAAAGCAGTGGAAATTATGGCTGGGCTTAATCATAAGTGTCGTAGCAGTCTGGTTCGTTCTCCGCGATATTGATTTCAAGCAAGTTGGAGAAGCTTTTGGCAACCTGAACTGGTGGCTATTTGGGCTTTCTTTTATACCCTACTTTATATCTCTCTTTCTAAAAGTGACCCGTTGGCAGTTGCTCTTTCATCCTGGCCCGCGCATCCGGCTCTACCGTTTGTGGGCCACCCTCATGATAAGTTACCTCTTTAATACAGTTTTACCGGCCCGCCTGGGCGAAGTAGTGCGCGGTTACGCCCTGAGCCGCAGCGAAAAAATCGGCACGGTGCGGGTGCTTTCCACAATTTTGCTGGAAAAGATTTTGGACGTGATGACCATGTTCATTTTCTTGGTCGCCTTGCTGCCCTTCCTGAACCTGGATGATGGCCTTAAAAAAGCCGGATTTATTATGGGCGGGGTGTTTGTCAGCGCCTTCATAGTTTGTATGCTAATGGCGGCCTATCGTCCTCAAGCCGAAAAGCTGGTAGGCTGGTTTATCCGACCATTGCCTGAAAATCTTCGGACGAAGCTCATGAGCTTCCTCAACGAAGTGCTGGACGTAGTGGTTTTGTTGCTCAATTTCAAAGTGAGCCTGAACCTATGGGCGCAATCGTTTTTGGAGTGGGTGCTGGTAGTTCTCAACTATATGATGATAGCTTGGGCGCTAAATCTGCCGCTCACTTTCGAGCAAGCAATGGTTTTGATGATTGCCCTCAATCTGGGTATGGCAGTGCCGTCCGCACCGGGCTATATCGGGGTGTTTGAAGCCCTGGTGGTCGCCGCCTTATCACCCTTCTATCCTGACCAGAAATCTTTGGTCATAAGTATGGGCTTTTTGCTCCATATCGGCGGTTTTTTGCCGGTGATTCTGATGGGAGCATACTGTACCTTCCGAGAAGGGGTTTCGGTAGACAAACTGACTCAGGCCGCCGAGCCGGAAACTACCCTTCCCGAACCTACCCCAGTCGCCTCACCCCCTCCGGCAGACCAATTACCGACGGTCAAGACCCGCTAGGAAATTGCTTCTCCATTGGCAAGGTATAAAATTGGGGCGATAGTTCGAGCGCACCGGGGCTAAAGCCTGCCCTGCTCCAGGGATGCGCGGATTATTTTGTGGTAAATTAGACCTGGAAGGCAACTTTTATTCAGGCAACTGGTTCGGGGCGCAAGCCGGGGGAAGCTAAACGGGGTTCGTCGGGGAATTTAGGTTGGAAGGCCGAGTGGTCGGGCTGTCCACCATCGGCACTGAAGCCATCGTCAGGGGTAGTAATTTGGGGCGGTTGAACCTTAAATTGGCTGGACAGACGTAGCAATTCATTAGCGATGGTATCGAGAGCAACCGCCAGCGAACTACTCTGCTTGGCGGAAGATGCGCCATCCTGAATGATAATCGCCAGTTGGCGCATCGAAGAAACGACCTGTTCGCTGGCACTGCGTTGCTGTTGGGTCGCCAGAGAAATCGCGCTGGCAAGCTGAACCGTCCGCTCGACCATCTGAATAATATTTTCGTTGGCATCGCCGGTGCTGTGGGCCAGCACTACGCCTCGTTCCGCCTGCTTCAAGCCTTGTTCAGTCGCCATGACACTGGCAATCGTGGCCGACTGAATTTCACTCAAAACTGCCTGGACATCTTTGGTGGCCTGACGGCTGCGCTCCGCCAGTTGCTTGACGCTAGCAGCTACGACTCCAAACCGCTTGCCATTCTCTCCGGCGGCGGCACTTTCGATGGCAGCATTCAGAGCCAGCAAGTGAGTTTGGTCGGCAATCGAAGCTACTTGCTCGATGATATGCCCGACCCGCTGGGAACGCTCGGTCAGGGCTAAAATCCGCTCGGTGATAATGCTCACCTGATTTTTGAGATTATTGATGCCGACAATACTGTCCCGGACGGTGGCTTGCCCATCACTGGCACTATTTAGGGCTTGCTCGGCGGCTTCGGCGACCAACGAGGCGGCATCGGCAATCTGGACGGCGGTCTGGCTCAACTCCTCAATAGTGACGGTGGCCTCGGCTACTGCTCCGGCTTGCTCGGCTGAAATCATAGCGGAATGCCCACTGGCGGCGGCAATCTGGGCGGCGGCGCTGCTGACCCGGAAAGACTGGCTTTGAACCTGCTCCACTACGCTCCCCAGCCGATGTATACTCTGGTTGAAAGTTCCGGCAAGTTGCCCAAACTGGTCGCGGCTATTCACTTCCAGGCTGGTCGCCAGGTCGCCATCTGCCAACCGCACCAACCGGCGGCGAAAATATTCTACCGGGCGAGTAAAGGCTAAGGTCAGCACCAAACCGAAACCCAGTGCCAGTAGTAAGGCTACTAGCCCAACTATCAGCAAAAAATAAAGCCAAAAGTTTTTGGCGGTGTTGGCCTCGTTGACCTGCCGATTGCTGATTTTCAGGGTGTCCTGAATCAGCCCGGTCGCTCGAAATTCGTTAATCTGCTCTTTGGTGGATTTCAGGCGGGGTTGAACTTCCTGCCATCTAGGAATTGCTACCCCAAACCGTCTATCTTTAACCGCATTCTGGACAATATCCAGGTCATTCAAGAGCGGTTGTAGCTCCCGGCTAAAATTATCCAATAATCTGACCGAGCCATTATTAAGGTCAGTCCCAGTTAAAAACTCAGCACTGGCATCCTGAATATGATTGCGAGCCTGACGCACAATTTCCCGTTGCCGTTGATACAGGCCCAGGTCAAGTTGGGAAGCATTAAAGGCCGCGTCTTCCGAACTTTTGCCGGTTTGGGCATCACTAAGGCGGGCAATAATTGCGCTCAAGCTGACATCTATTTTATCCAAAGCCACTCGCAATTCGTTCATGCCATCGGTCAGCTGGACAGTTTTCTCCAGCCGTTTTTGGGAAGCGTCTACCGCATTGATTTTTTGGCCCAGGTCGTTGATAACCAGGGCGCTCAGAGCGGTTAAAATCAGCAGAAAAAAGGCAATCACCGCAAAGCCACCCATTAGCTTGGCTCGGATGCTCCATCCGCTATTCTGCAACCATCTTACGGCTGAATATCGCTTCACTGGCTATGACCTCAATTATAAGCTGGTAAAATCTGGTTTGAACTACTCAAGAATGCTTTACAAGCGGCCTTCTGTAGCTTATAGTATCATAAAAGTGGCCCATGTCCAGCCCTTGTTTTGTTACAATTTATAATGCCTGTTATATTATCTGGATGAATATGCTTGAGATAACTCTGGCTCAAAATGAGCCTGCAACTGACCTTTTAGAGCCAAAAAAGCCAAAAAAGTCTAAAGATTTGGTGAAAGCTCCCCGCCCGATGGTCAGCCCCGACAAATTCCTGGTAAACGAAATTTTCTATTCGGTGCAAGGCGAAGGGGTTTCGATTGGGAAACCGGCCCTCTTCGTCCGGTTGCAGCTTTGCAATCTGACCTGTGTTTGGTGCGACACTAAATATACCTGGGATGTCACCCACCCCGATTATGCCCAATATGAGGTACTTTCGCCCGAAGCCCTATTTCAGCGCCTGAGCCAATATCCCTGCCGCCGTCTGGTCATCACCGGCGGTGAACCGCTATTACATACCGACGCAATTGAGCAACTTTTGGAATTGCTCGGCCCGGAGTGGGCGCTCGAAATCGAAACCAATGGTACATTGCCCGGTAGTCCGGCTATCCGGGGGCGGTGTCAGCTCAATATTTCGCCCAAGTTGCCCTCGGCCCGCAATCGCGCCCGCACAATTAAACCGGCAGTAATGGCCCAACTGCTCTCCAGCCGTGACCCCTGGTTCAAGTTTGTGGTCGCCGACTTAACCGACTTTGCGGCGATGGTGGCAATTATCGAGCAGTGCGGCTTGCCCGCCGAGCGCATCATTGTCATGCCAGAAGGCCAGGACAGCGCAACTTTAGCGGAACACGCCCGCTTGGTGGTCGAGGAAGTCAAGCGGCGGGGTTATCGCCTCCTGCCCCGATTGCACGTCTTAATGTACGGCAATCAGCGCGGAATTTAGAAAGTTTTGAGTTTTGAGTTTTGAGGTTTGAATTAAATGCTAATCACTAACCCAATTCTCTTAGCATTTAGACTGGTATTTTACTGACCACTGACCACTGACTACTACGCTCAAAGGAATTGGTAACAATGAGTCACGACCCTGAATTGAATAAATCAGCCTCCAAAAAGGCCCTCGTGTGTCTGTCGGGCGGGATGGATTCGACCACTTTGCTATATGAGGTTATCGCTCAGGGCTATGAGGCCTATCCGGTCAGCTTTGATTATAACCAACGGCATCGAGTGGAACTGGAAAGTGCCGCCGTAATTGTCGCCCGGCTCGGCCTGAGCCACAAAATTCTGAAAGTTGACCTGGCCCAGATTGGGGGTAGCGTCCTCACCGATATGCGGCGCGAGGTCCCGGCCCAGGCCGAAAATCAGCAGACCAGTACCGTCGTTCCCTTACGCAACACCTTGTTTTGCACTTTGGCGGCGAGCTACGGCGAAACTATTGGGGTGGACACTTTATTTTATGGCCCGGTCAAGGAGGATTTTCTGGCCTACCGGGATTGCCGCCGCCCCTTTTATGACAGCCTGGAACTGACCTTGAGTTTGGGGTCGAGCTACGAGCGCGACGTAAGAATTTTCACCCCGTTTGTAGACCTCTATAAAGCTCAGGTATTGGAGCGTGGATTTGCGCTAGGCGTTCCCTACGAATTGACCCACACCTGCTATAAAGGGCAGCGCCCTCCCTGCGGCGAATGTGATGCCTGCCGGGAACGCCTGGCGGCTTTCGCTCAGGTAGGCCAACCCGACCCTCTGATGACGATATCCGGCTGATTGGTAGCGAAGCGAATTGCGGGATAGCCCAAAAACTGGTAAAATTCCTCTATTAGAACCCCCGTTCCTGCTTAATTTATTCCCAGGGTGGGCCGCGACCAACTTTTGCCGCTTTTAGCAAAAGCTTGTCGGGTCTGGCTGTTTTTTATTGGGGTTTATCTCTTTTCGGAAAAATATCTGGTTAAAACCAGAATTAAAGACTATAGATAGCTGGAATTGTGGTAAACCAAATGGATATGACTGATATGACCGCTTTTAATCGAGCGGTAGAACTCGCTCAAGACGGGCAGAAAGAGCAGGCTTATTCTCTGCTCACCGAATTAATCAGGGCTTATCCTAAAGATACGGCTTTGCTGCTTTGGTTAGCCTACACCGCCCCGGATTTGAGTGAAGCCCGCCAGCGAGTCGCCCTTGCCAGCTCGATAGACCCGCTTAATCCCAACGTCATTAAGGCCCGCGATTGGCTGGCAAAAGAAATGGCGAAACGCACCTTTTCTCTATAGAGATAGATTCTTTTTTATAGAAAGAGTAAAGGGGTAGATAGGCAAAATATTTTATGCCGGATTTGGTGACTTATCTTGTAATTTCGGGAATTCTCTTTTTTGGCAGTTTTCTACAGAGTGTGGTAGGTTTTGGATACAACGTAATAGGCGTACCCTCTTTAACCTTGCTGACCAACAGCGCCCGCAATGCCGTCACGGTCATCAGTATCCCCAGCTTTATCAATTGCATTATCATTGTAGCGCGGTTGGCGCGGGGAGAAGGCCATGTGACTTTGGACTTTCGGCGGGTGGCCCCGCTTTTGATTACCAGCGGCCTCGGTACGATAGTCGGGGCGTTGCTTTTGGTGATATTAGACCCCTCGATTGTGCTGGTTTGCCTGGGAATATTACTGCTCATTTTTGTGCTGACCGCCAAAGCTCGCCAGAATTGGCAGCCTCAACCCCGCTATGCTACCCGGTTGGCGGTAGCCATCGGCAGCATCACCGGCATCCTGAATGGCCTGGTCGGGGTAAGCGGCCCGACCCTCGCGCCCTATCTTTACAGTCTGCGGCTCAACAAACACGAATTTGTCTATTACATCAACTTGCTGTTTTTATTTCTGGGGACTTATCAATTTATCAGCTTTGGGATACTAGGGTTTTTTACCTGGGAGCGGATATTATTTGGGTTGAGCCTGGTGCCAATTTCTCTTATTGGGGTTTATATCGGGGCGAAAGCTCGCTCGAAAGTCAGCCAGGTCTTTTTTAATCGGCTGGTGCTGGTCATCCTCACTATCACCGCCCTCGACTTGATTCGGCGCGGTCTCCATCTTTTCTAAGTTCAAGTTAAATCTTTGGGACTTTCGCTCCGTCAATTTTTTCTGGGATGGCGAAACTTTTGCTAGACCACCAAACCCTGTTTTTTATATCTTTGAAAAAATTTACGCCGTAAATTTTTTCAAAGATATAAATCGTTCGGGTTTACCCCGATTTGCCCGCGAAAGTCCTAAATTTTTGAGGGCTTATCCTTTGACCGAACCGGCCAGCAGACCTCGGACAAAGAAGCGTTGAAGCCCAAAGAACACCGTCAGCGGTAGCAACATCGAAACGAATGCTCCGGCAGTTAGCAGATGCCAATCCTGTCCGCGTGAGCCGACGATACTGGCAAGCCGCATAGTCAGAACTTGTGTGCCTTGCTGCGACCCCAGGAAAATGAGGGCTACCAGATAATCGTTCCAGACCCACATAAACTGGAAGATGGCAAACGAGGCCAAAGCTGGCACCGAAAGCGGCAATATCAGGCGGGTGAAAGTAGTAAATTGGGATGCGCCATCCATATAGGCCGACTCCAGAATTTCGCGGGGCAACCCACTGATATAGTTATAAAGCAAATAGGTTGCCAGGGGTAATCCAAAGCCGGTATGGGCCAGCCACAGGGCCAGATAAGTCCCGTTGAGGCCCAGGGCGGTGTAATCTCGCAAAATCGGAATCAAGGCCACTTGCAGCGGCACGACCAAGAGGGCTACCACCATCGCAAACATCAGTCCACGACCGGGGAACTTAATCCAGGCGAAAGCGTAGGCCGCAAATGCCGCAATCAAAATCGGAATGACTGTCGCCGGGATTGCCACCACCAGCGTACTGATGAAAGCACTACTCAAGTCCTGACCCTGTTCGGTTTTGGTTGCACCATCGGGGGTAGTATAAGTATACTCCTGCCCGATTAGCACATTGCTATAATTGCTCAAGGTGAAATTGGCATTATTGGTCCACTGTTGGTCCCGGACATCTACTAAGCGGGCGCGACGATTGGCCCACTTGAGTTGCTGTCCATTGGAAAGCTTGACCCCTTCCCGGAGTTGGTCATCGGTAAAAGTCGCCCCATTGACTACAATCGGTTGGTCAAGTGGTAGGCCCGCCTGTAATTGAACCTGGCTTACACTTTGGTAAGCCTGATGCGGTAAGACCGACCACCAGCCAGTCGTAGCGATGTCCTCGCGGGGGCGAAACGACGAAACCAGCAAACCGAGCGTCGGTATCGTCCACAGCAGACAGATTAAAGCCAGTAGCCCATTTACGATAATCGCCCCGGTCAGCCTCTTCCGTCTGATACTGGCGACTCGCGGTTGTTTGGTGACAACACTTGTTCTTGAGATTTCCATTAAAATCCCTCCTGTTTCCGCAACTGACGCAAGTTGTAGACCATTACCGGTAGAACTGCGATAAACAAGACAATTGCGATTGCCGAGCCATAGCCAAAGTTACGATTACTGAAGAACTGCCGATAAAATTGGGTGGCAACTACTTCTGTCCCATACTGCCCGCCAGTCATAACGATTACCACATCGAAAATTTTCAGGGTGAAAATCGCAATGGTGGTTGTGACCGTGATAATCGTCCCCTGAATATATGGAACGATGATGCGGAAGAAGGCTTGAATTTCGGATGCGCCATCAATTCGGGCCGCCTCCAGCAAATCGCTCGGTACGCCCTTGAGGGCCGCCGAAAACAGCACCATCGCAAATCCGGCCTGCATCCAGACCAGCACGACAATTAAAAAGAGGGTATTCCAGGGTTCGGTGGCAATCCAGGCTTGCGGTTGTCCGCCCAGCCCGACCAGAATCGCGTTTAGCACCCCGATTTGCTCCTGGTCGGCAGGGGCATAAGCATACATAAAGCGCCAGATTACGCCCGCTCCGACGAATGAAATCGCCATCGGCATAAAAATCAGGGCTTTAGCGACGGTCTCGAATTTACTGCGGTCAGCCAGTACCGCAATCAGCAATCCTAGACTAACGCAGAGGAAAGTTCCCAAAAACAGCCAGAGCAAGTTATTGCGAAATGACTCCAGCATCTGGCGGTCAGTAAAAGTAGCAATATAGTTATCTAAACCAACAAAGTTGGTCGAGCTAGAATCAAAAAAGCTCTGGTAAATGGTTCGTCCGGTGGGAATTGCCAGAAACCAGGCTAAAATAGCGATAGCTGGCCCAACATATATATAGGGCTGTAACCGTCGCGTCCATTTGTTAGATAGGGACTCTACTAAAAAATTGGCGGTGGTAAACAGAGCGCCGACCCCGCCGACTCCCCATACAATCGCAAACAGGCCGGTAGCCCATTGCGGTACGCTGTTATCCCCACTGGTACTGCGTAAAAAGACAAACCCGGCCCAGAGTACCGCAAAGGTAACTATCAAGCCCAGTAGCGAAAGAAAGAAGCGGCCCGGTGCCCATCCCCCAGTCGGGGTAAGTGAAGCTGACCGGGGATCAAGTTCGGTCGTTGGTTGCATCTCAACTCTCCTATTTTCAGACTTTCGGACGGTCTAGACGATTAGCAGGTGCGTAGCCAAACATTAGAAGCGTAATATAAGCTTTTGCGTGTAAAAGCGTCAAGTCCTTGTACTATGTGAAGCGGTTTTAAAGGTGAGCGTTTAAGGTAAAGTAGCCATGCAGGTTAGAATCAGGTCGGGGTTGATATTTCTTGCGAAACACCAACCCCGATTCTAGTACAAGTTAAGAAAGGGTTAGCTCTTACTTCTTGACGTTTGACCAGCCCTTCTGGATCGAGTCCAGCGCCTGATCAATATTAGATGAACCACTGACGTAATCGGTCATACCCTTCCAGAAGCTACCCGCGCCAACCGCACCCGGCATAAGGTCGGAAGCATCGAAGCGGACGACACTGGCGTTAAGCAGGGTCTGAGCTACCTTGCGGTCTAAGTCGGTGGAATAGGCTCCCAGATTCGAGTCCTTGTGCGGCGAAATCGCTCCACCGACGCTGACCCAGCCTTTAACCCCATCGAAGGTGCTGAAGTATTCCATCACCGCCCGAACTTCCGGTCGGTCAGTGAAGGCGGTCATCAAGTCACCACCAAACTCGACGGGCTTGCCGAACTTGGCATCAATCGGGGGCAGATAGAAGAAGTCATAGTCAACCCCAGCCTTTACGCCCGGCTTAATCTTCTCAAAGAAGCTGGTAATAAAGTTACCCTGGTTGTGCATCCAGCACTTGGGTTGCGGCTGGAACATCGGGCCGGGCGCATCCCCAAAGTTGGTGCTGACAATCTGCTTGCGACCACCATAGACATACTTGTCATTGAACCAGATGTCTGACATCATCTTGACTGCGTTCTTGACTTCCGGGGCGGTGAACGGAATTTCGTTCTTGACCCACTTGTCATAGGTCTCCGGCGAAGCGGTGCGAAGCATGATGTTTTCTACCCAGTCGGTAGCCGTCCAGCCTGTCGCCGAGCCGCTCTCAATCCCGATGCACCACGGCGTATCACCGTCTTTAACAATCTGGTCCATCAGGGTCGTTAGCTCGACCCAGGTCTGCGGAATTTTGTAACCGGCGGCATCAAAAGCCTTCTTGGGATACCAAACCAGACCTTTGGCGTTCACCCGTTGGAACACGCCACCGACAATCTTGCCACTCGCGCCGTCTACCGTCGCAGTGTCAATGTAGCCCTGGTTGTAGTTCTGCTTGAGCCAATCGGCCTTGATATACTTGCTGACATCCTGAACCTTGCCGCTCTTGGCGATACTCGCCATCAAGCCGGGTTGCGGGAAGTCGGCGATGTCGGGCGGGTTGCCGCCTTCGACCCGGACGTTAATCGTGGTCTCGAATTCCTTCGAGCCAGTGTACTGAATGTCAATCCCGGTGGCATCCTTGAACGACTTCATCGAGTTGTTGAACTTGGTAGCGTCCTCACTCTCGAATGGGCCGAACATGGTCACTTTAGTACCCTTGTACTTACCGGCAAACGCATCCACCAATTCCTGACCAACTTTGCTATAGTCGGTTGGACCAGTAGCGGCGGTGGCAGCGGCCGTCGTCGCAGCGGCGGTAGTTGCGGCAGCCGTCGTTGCAGCAGCCGTGGTCGTGGCGGCGGCAGTCGTGGCGGCGGCAGTCGTGGCGGCAGCGGTAGTCGCGGCGGCGGTAGTTGCAGCCGCAGCGGTGGTGGCGGCAGCGGTGGTGGCGGCAGCGGTAGTCGCAGCAGCCGTCGTTGCAGCGGCGGTAGTTGCGGCAGCCGTCGTTGCAGCCGGTACGGGGGTAGCAGTCGGGTCGCCGCAGGCGGTCATGACCAATGCCAAAAGCATCAGCAGAGTCAGGCCTGCCCCGACGCGAGTGCGGTTGTGAGAAAAGCTGGTCACAGCTTTCATCTTAATCCTCCTTGATTCTCGATAATCCAATATTAACTTGCAAAACAGACGAAGCTCGAACATTTACTGGAAACGCTTCCATAGAATGATTCTAAAATATCATAACCTGACGAATTTGTAAATAGGCTATTCGCCCATAGCAACAACTTTCCGAAACGTTTTGGAAATAATTTTAGCCCATTGCAATAGCAAATATAAAATATAAAAACTCGCCTATGAGTTTTATATTTCAACCGGATAGCTTTACAGAAAGCAGCCAATATGCTAAAATCGAGCTATTAAACCATTCGGTTTATGGAAACGCTTCCATTATCTCTTAATCTTGTAATAGTCGGTTGAGCTTTAAGATAAGATAGGTTGGAATACTATTATGGCCGTCACCATCTATGATGTAGCTCGTGCCGCCGGAGTAGGCGTTGGCACGGTTTCGCGGGTGCTGAATAAAAGTGAGGCGGTCAAAGATACCACCCGCGAGAAAGTCTTGAGCGCGATAGACCGGTTGAATTATGCCCCCGACCCGATTGCCCGAACTATGATAACCCGCCGAACCGGGGTGCTGGGCGTGCTTATTCCTTTTGTGACGCGGGCCTTTTCGGTGGAAGTGTTACGAGGATTGGTCAATTCGGCGACCAACTCCGATTACGAGTTGGTTATCTATAATGTCGAGGATAATGAACAACGCACCAAATATTTTAACTTGTTGCTCAAGCGACGACGGGTGGATGGACTGATTCTGTTTTCGTTACCCCCGGATGAAGAAGCCACCCCTCTTTTTGTAAAATCCGGCCTCCCAATAGTTTTAATAGATGCCTATAGCCCTTTTTTTACTTCGTTGGTGGTCAATAACATGGAAGGTGCTTATATGGCAGTCAATAGC
Source organism: Chloroflexia bacterium (assembly GCA_038245615.1). Taxonomy (GTDB): domain Bacteria; phylum Chloroflexota; class Chloroflexia; order Chloroheliales; family Chloroheliaceae; genus 54-19. The sequence goes on from JBBRSG010000114.1 coordinate 18,624, forward strand.
CTGATTCAAAAAGGCCATCGCCGCATTGGGTTTATTAATGGCATTGTCGAGGGGAATTTTAAGTTCAACCAGGCCAATGACCGCCTGATTGGGCTACATCGGGCCTTTGGCGAGGCCGGGATTATGTTCGACCCCCAGCTTATGATGGCAACCGAATGGGACCGGGCTGGAGGTCGGGCTGCCGCTCTACAATTTTTGAATCTGCCCGAACCGCCAACCGCAATTTTTGCAGCCTCCGATGTGCAGGCCATCGGAGTTTTGGAAGCCGCCCGCAGTCTTAAACTGGAGGTCCCTAATGACCTTTCGGTCATGGGCTTCGATGGGGTCGAGTTATCCGAAATAATGGAACTTAGTACCGTCCAACAGCCGATGCATAAAATGGGCGAACTAGGAATTGCCAAACTGCTGGAACAAATCGAAAGCGAACAGATGAGTCCGAGCCAAATTAAAGCGCCCGAACTCATTCGGCTAGATACTTGGCTGGTGGAACGCCGCACCACCGCCCCGCTGAGGGTCAAAAGGACTGAGGACTGAGGACTGAGTTGGGGACGGAGGACAGGGGTCAGAGGTCGGGGGAAATTTGGGGAGAAAAAGGCGGAAGGTGGAAGACGGAGGAAATGCAAGACCGCGTCCCTAAATCGTAAATCGCGGCCTCGCCCCCTTTGGGGGTAAATCGTAAATTCTCCCAATTACTACCCACTAACCATTGACTCAATGAGGAGGTTGAGTTCAACTTTATGCAAAATCTGGCGTATATGCCCCCGGCTACCCAAACTGCTTTTTGCCGTTTCCGCGATAAACTGGAATCCAGCTTGCAGACTTATGCCGCAAGCTGGCACGAGCGTGACCGCGACTTGTTTTTAATCCGGCTGGAACGCTATTTTGCCGATTTTTATGAACCATTCGCTCGGCTTTATGCCACCCATCCCGCTTTTGAGAGCCAGCTTGAGAGGCTGGGAAGCCTTTTAATCGAGCAATATGCTACCCGCAGCGAGTCGCTCAAAAAGCTCGATTTGGAGCGTGAGATTACCCCCGACTGGTTTCAGCGCGAAACCATGAGCGGCGGGATTTATTATGTTGATTTGTTTGCTGGGACGATACCGGGGGTTCAAAA
>JBBRSG010000115.1:0-19659 GCA_038245615.1 Chloroflexia bacterium
ACAAAATTATCGGCTATATCCGGGCGATTAAGCCCCCACCCGCGACCCCGAAATAATTGGAGTCAGGATGAGAAATCTGATTGTTTCCCGTTCAAGACGTATTTTAAGACCGTTAATGAACTATCAAGAATTTTATGAACATATTATAGACCTTCCTACGTACTTAGAGGATTTACATCTTGAAGAAAGTGAACAGCTGATTGGCATATATGAGAACCAGCCAAGTAAAAAAGATTATTGTATTGTAGTAACCAATTTTGGATTGCATTTTTTTGAACAAGAAGATTGGAAACATGTAAAGTATGAGCAATTCGTCAAGAATAGCATCGCAGAAGATAAAGAGAAGGCGGATGGTCTCACTTTACACTTAACCTCAAATAAAAGAATAAATCTTACTATTCTAGGTGAGCAGGGTAAATTTAGGGACAGTTTTGAATTTCTAAGGTTTCTTAATCGAACTCTTTCTGACATCCAAAAATGAGTTTTCATCTTGGGTATATTAAATGGAAAAGATTCCCATTCATACTGAAGAATTTCTCAATCCAATACGGGATGTTCTCCGCGATGGCAAATCAGATTATCACCGCAAGAATAAATAGGCGATGTCCGCGATTATCACCACTGCCCAAAAACCCATAATCAGCATCGGTTTGCGTAGAAAGCACCGGCTGCGGGTCAGGCCCAACGTCACAGCGCGGGCATAAAGCGCAACGGCGCTGATAGCTACCAGCAGCACGAAAATCGGCGGGGTGAGCGCCCAGCAAATCAAACCCGCCGTCCCCAATTTGCAGAAAGTAAAGGCCAGTTTCTCATACTTTTCGGCGCGGCTCAATTCGGAATTCGGGCCTGACGCGGACGGAAAGTTACCGACTGGCAAAAACTTAGCGTTGGCAGCCGCCCCCGTTTTCAATTTGGGTTCGGTTGGTTTGGTCTGCTCGGTCTGGCTCATCTTTTAACCGCCTTTCGGGGGCTGAGCTGGATAAGTTCGCCCGCCGTGACCTGTCCGGCGCTAGTTTTCTGGCGCAGTTCCCCAAAAAGCTGGCGGGCGCAAAACGGCACGCGCACCGGGTTGCTATCGCCATCAGTCGAGCCAACATGGACGCAACATTGTTGCAGCCGTTCCAGATTCAAAGTCCAGGCATCCATGAAAGATTTAATCGTCAGCCGCTTCATGCGTTTGGTCACGGTCTCAATCGGGGTTTCGCGGCGTACAACCATGCGCCCGACACTCTTGACGAACTCGGATAAACCCAAATCGCAGCTTTCGCACAGATTTAGCACATAGTCCACCAGTTCCGGGCGGCTGATAGTGGTCGTCTCGCTCATCATCCCAATCAGGGCGGCCTGAATCGCCGGGTTAGCATCGGGGAAAGCAATCCGGTTGGATACCAGCCCCAAATTAGCCTTGAGCCGCTCGATGCCCAATAATTTAGGGATAGAGTTCATCTGGCCTTCGTCGCCCCGCACATAATAGGTAATCGAGCAGCAATCGGGATGGCTGCACGGCAGCGCGATAAAATCCTCCGGCGTGACCAGCCCGCCGGTCTGTGCGCCCAACCGTTGCAAAACCCCGGTGGTCGTGACCCGCTTCATTGGGTCTATTGGATTGGCCCGGCCCGACCCGAAAACTGGTTGGAAGGCCACTCCGCCGATATAATCGGTGTCAAAGGCGTACTCGACTACTTTGCCGATTTCGCCATCATTGACCCCCTCGGCTACCGCCATTACCAAAGTGGTGAAAATCCGGGCGGCAGCCAGCCGCCTGAAGACCTCGGCCTTTAGCTCCCGCAAATCCTCGCCTCGATGATAAAGCTGGCTTTCCCGCGAAAAGCCGTCGAACTGCAAATAGATTTCCACCCGGTCACGCATCTTCGCCAGGGCCGATAACAGCTTGTCGTCTTTGGCGAGGCGCACCCCGTTGGTGTTCAGCACCACCCGCGTCACCTGACGGCTGATGGCCTCCTGAATAATCTCGACGATTTCGGGGTGAACGGTTGGTTCGCCGCCGCTCAACATCAGCAAATCTATCCGCCCACCTTCGCGCTCAATCGCGGTGTCCAACGCCCGCATAATATGGGCTATTCGCACAAAGCGGCTCACCCCCGGCCCACTTCCAGCAAAGCAGGTCGGACAATTCAGATTACAATTCTCGGTTATGTCAAGCAAAAGGACGCAGCTATGCTGGGTTTGCAAATCGCCCAACCCGTCGGCATAGCCTATTGGGATAGGTCGAATATTGTTGGGCGTGTCGGGGATAATCTCTTTGGTAGGAACCCGCCACTGCTGCAAATAGTTCCAAAGGTCGTAATCTTCTTCGTAAAGGCTGATAACCTCACCGTGACCCCGGCGGCAATGACGACGCAAATAGACCTTACCATCCATTAAAATAAGATTGCCCTGCAAAATATCGGTGGCATAATCTATCGAGCGGTCCGGGTTTTCGCTAAAGCAGTGACCACAGACGCATAACACCATTCGCAAAGGAGTATAAGGCCGCAATGCTAACATTCTACCCAACCTGCTTTCTAAAAATAGAGCCTAAAAAGAACCTAAAAATATTTGATTTATAGGGCCAATGCCTAATACTTGAACCCACCAAAGAGACAGATACCGAAAATTACTACTAGCGCGATAAAGGCGAGGGTTATGGGGATGACTACTAGAACCACCAAAGCATATAATAGACCCATCGCTACCGGGTAATTTCTATTTTTCAAGGTTATCGCCCCAATCACCATTCCAATAGCCCCACCCCAAATCAGCAAATTGCTTAGAATAATAGAGCCTTTAATAAGGCTAGATTCCAGCCAATAAAACAGCCCCAATAATATGGGATACCCAATTACCAGGCCCAGAAAGGTAATCCAAAAGGCTCGGCTAGTCCGCAACCGAGGGCGAGGCAGCGGCAAGGGACGACCATACAAGTCGTAGCCCGGCTGATACCCACCTGCACCATAGTAACTGGCAGGCGCTGGCCCGGCAGGATAGGAGGCCGCCGGATTGCCCGGTATCGGCGGGTGGGCAGCCCCCTCGACTACCTGCCAGGCCGTCTCGATTTGCTCGCCCGAAAAACCTGCCTCGCCTAGTTGCCGGCTAATGGCCTCGCGGGTATATACTCCCCGATATTGCTGGATGTATTGCAACAGGCGCTCGTCCACAAAATCTCCTTTAGGGGGTCAGAAAAATGCAGGACTGAGGACTGAGTTAAAATGCTAACCACTCCTCGTATTTTTTCCGTCTTCCGTCTTCCAAAACTCAGCACTCAGCACTCATAATCGGCGGCATGTGGTAAACCCCGCGCCGCCACTGCTTTACGAAGTGGTAGGCTAACAAGCTGGTCAACGGGATTAATACTATTTGCGGGCCGGTTAGACCCAAGATTTGTTCCGGGTTGGCGCGGACAAATTCGATGAAAAAGCGAAAAATTGCTGCAACCAGTAAATAAAGCTTGAGGGTGTCGCCCTGTACAATCACTAGATGGCGATAGCGCAGAATTAAAACAAACGCCGCCAGATGAAAGATTATTTCATATATCATGCTGGGGTGCATCTTCTGTTGGCAATAGGGGCAGGTAGTGAAGTGCTGGGCCGCCTCTTCGCTGGCGGCGATGCCCCAAGGCAAGTTGGTGGGCTTCCCCAACGGCAATTCCGAAAGAAAGCAACCGACCCGCCCGATTGCCATTGCCAGGGGAATGGCGGCGGCATAACAATCGCCCGTCGAAATATTATAATTCAGCAGCTTTTTACTGAGCTTGATAGCCAGATAACCGCCCGCAATCCCGCCGATAATACTCTTGCCACTATGGGCCACCAGATAAGAAAAAGGGACATCGCCCTGGCTGGTATAGTAGGGCAGATGCTCCCAGGCTGTAATCAGACGACAACCCAGCCCACCCCCAAAAATCGCCGCCAGCGAAATCCAGAAGATTTTGTAACCCAACATTCCTCGGCGACGCAGTTCGTGGTAATACAAAAGCAGCCCTACCAGGAGGCCCATGCTGGTAAAGAAATCGTGGGTATAGAGTACAAACGGCCCATTCTGATAAAGTACCGGTAGCATAGTTTTATGACCACGCCCTACGATTGCTGCCAAATAATTTATCCACAATATAGCACGCTCTTTGGGTCTGGGCAACTCTGTATTTAGTGGTAATTAAAAGATATAACTATATTGACATTTTGTAAAACGCTTTACTAGACAATAGTACTGGTACTTTTAGGATATTGTCATTTCCCCATATTAAAAGATTCATCCGATTTTCACCTCTATGATTTACCATTACAGCAGGTAGCAGATACCCAGTACCTATTTGCAGATTTACACTACAATCCAGCTTATTTTCAGCTTAAACCGAGTACGCCCAGGCCCGTCGGGTTAGATACGGGTGGGGACACACAATGATTTACAATCGCGCTGATACCTCTAAACTACCGTTATTCGAGGAAGCCCTGGCAATGACCGCCGCCCGTTACCGCGCCACCGGTATGTCGGAATACGAATGGCTCTGTACCCGCAAACATCTAATCAAGGTTCAACCCATGCATACCGCCCCCAATTCGGACGCGCCCAACCGCCTAGAACAAGCCGTTGCCAATATTAAAGCCGCCGGAATGTGGCCCTGGTAGCCCTAGCTATTTTTACTTAGAAACTAGACAAACTCGCTCCCACGGTGTATAGTCTGATTGGAATAATCAATCTTGACTAAAGGAGCGAGTTGTCGTTTTATGGATAAATCTAACAAACAAATCCTGACGGTTCTATTTCTGGGGGTTCTGATGGCCGCCCTGGACATAGCGATTGTCGGCCCGGCCCTTCCAGCAATTCGCACCGCTTTCAGAATAGATGACCGTGCGGTGGCCTGGGTTTTTACAATCTACGTTCTCTTTAATCTTATCGGCAGTCCTTTGATGGCGAAACTTAGTGACCGTTACGGACGACGACCAGTCTATATGCTGGACATCGCCCTGTTTGCACTGGGTTCGCTAATAGTCGCCCTTTCCCCTAATTTTGCGGTATTGTTAATAGGCCGGGCCGCGCAAGGCCTGGGGGCGGGCGGGATTTTCCCGGTTGCTAGCGCTGTAATTGGCGATGTTTTCCCGGCGGAAAAACGCGGCAGCGCCCTGGGGCTGATTGGCGCAGTCTTTGGCGTCGCCTTTGTGGTCGGGCCAATCGTCGGCGGGATTTTGCTATTATTTGGCTGGCATTGGCTCTTTTATGTCAATTTGCCCCTGGCAGGGCTGCTTTTGTGGTTAAGCTCGCGGACGCTCCCGGCAACCCGCGCCCCCAAAAGCCAACCTTTCGATTGGGCCGGAATGCTTATTTTGAGCGCGATGCTGACCGGGCTTACTTTTGGGGTCAGCCAGCTTGATACCAACGATTTACTAAAAAGCTTTTTCTCGTGGCAGGTTTGGCCCGCTCTGCTAATCGCAGCTTTATTACTACCCCTATTTATTCGGCTGGAACAGCAGGCCGCCGACCCAATTATTACGCCCGGACTTTTGGAAACTCGTCAGCTTCGATTGGGTAGCTTGCTGGCGATGGGGGCCGGACTAGGAGAAGCGGCACTAGTCTTCTTACCGGCCCTGGCAGTCGCGGCCTTTGCCGTCAGCGAAAGTAACGCCAGCTTCCTGACGCTTGCTCCAGTACTGGCAATGGCTGTTGGGTCGCCCTTGGCGGGCCGATTGCTCGACAAATGGGGGTCGCGGAAAGTTATTCTGCTCGGCACGAGTGTTTTGACCGTTGGTATGTTTATCTTGAGTTTCTTCGGTAGCGTCTTCTGGTTATTCATTGTAGCCGGAGTGATTGTCGGGGCGGGGTTAGGTAGTCTTTTGGGTGCGCCCTTGCGCTATATTATGCTGGCAGAAGCCGCTCCTCGTGACCGGGCCGCCGCCCAAAGTATCCTCACCATTTCGATGGGTATCGGACAAATGTTTAGCGGGGCGCTAGTCGGGACGGTCTCGGAAAGTCAGGGCGGCGGGGTGAAAGGTTACTCTCTGGCCTTCTTGCTGGTCAGCTTTGTGGCTCTAGCCTTAGTCGGGCTGGCGCTAGGCCTCAAGCCGCAGTCTCAGGAAAAACCGGTTGCCAGCAAACTACCCCACAAAATAATTGACAATAAAATAATTGAAATCGAACCAATCCAGCCAAGCGCACTATCACGTTGAGGTTAAAAGAAGCTTTAATATAAACCCACCGTCGCTAACCGCCACCAATATTACAGGAATATTACAGAATTTAAAAAGTGTAATTTTTGCTAAATTCCTCGCAACTTTCCAAAAACTACTCCGTATATTAACCGATGATTAGAAACAACGCTAGTTATAATAGATTTGGATAGCTATCTTATCTGAATATTATTTTATAGTCCTTATGTTTTAATCAAGCCGGTATCTCATTACGTCGTAATTAAGTTTTCTTGGTCGGGAGTATTATTTCCCGGCAGAACAAGTTAAGTTTCAGGAGAAAAGAAATGTACTATCATTTTAGCCTCGACAATCTTATTGTCTTTCTGGTCATAGGTATTCTTGCCGGATTTGTGGTCAATTTCTTTGCCGGGCGGCGCACCTCATCTTTGATGGGTAATATGGGTTTGGGGGTCGCGGGAGCATTTGTAGGCGGGGTGCTTTTGCCGCTAGTTGGGATGCACCCCTGGGGAATTGTGGGCAACATTCTAACTGCGGTTGTAGGAGCGACCATCATTTCGATTGTGGGTAGTACCATTAACCGCAAAATGGGTGGTCGCCTGTAGCCTTTATTTTACTTGCATGCCAGCCAAATAGTCAAAAATACTTCAAAGATATAAGGAAGGCTCAACGTGAATTTATGGAAATTGCTTCAGGGTTGTGAACACACCCAGATTCCCCTCCAGCGCCGCCCTGCCCCGAAAAGGGAATTTAAGCTGGAAATGCCGGGAGTTGGCACGGTGCTTTCGGTCAACGGCCCTCAACCGGGCGGTTACATCTATACCTGCCCGTCCTGTAAGAGCGACTTGCCCACTAGCCAAAACCCGCGCTGGGAGACACTTTACACCCAGACCCGCCTACCGATAGCCAGTGAGCTACACCCGATCCGTCGTCGCCCGATTGCCAAATCAAGTTCTTTGGCAACCCAATCCCGAAGCCGGACGAGTGGCGGCTATAAGCGGGAGGCAATTAGTAAAACGCTGCGTTGGGATATTCTTAACCGCGATAACTTTCGATGTGTAAAGTGTGGCGCAAAAGGGGATGAGGCCCAACTTGAGGTGGATCACAAAACCCCGGTATCGTTAGGCGGCACAAATCACCCGTCCAATTTGCAAACTCTCTGCCGAAATTGTAATCGCGGCAAAGGCGCAAGACACGGCTAATTTTAGACGCTTTCCGGCGGCTATCGGGCAGCTACTCGGTAGCCGTTTTTGGTTTAGTTTATATCTTGCTAAATATAGATTTTCGCTTATACTAAAACTATTACACTGGTTTTGATCGGCGGTAAGCTCAAAAAGGATGCAAGATTATGCAAATTAGGGGTGCAGGTTATAGGTCATTAGGGTTGCTGTTACTCGTGGTGCTGGGCGGTGTGTTAATTCTGACAGCCTGTGGTGATAGCGCGACAGTGATTCCAGCCGTCACTGCTGTGCCAACCACGACGGTAGCCCTCGCCCCCACCACTGCACCCGCGCCGACTGGCGGCCTTAGCCCGGTTGGAGCAAAAACTCTAGTTAGCGGGAGCTTTGTGGGCCGCACCAAAGAAGATACCAATGGTTTTGTGGGGTTGGTGACAAATGGCAAGAAGCTGCTTTTTTATGTCTGTGACGGCACAACCGATAAAGTTCAGATAGCCCAGTGGTTCAGAGGGGATTTGAACGCCGACACCCAGAGCTTTAGCCTGAAATCAGCCAGTGGCTCGGTACTGGAAGGCAAGCTTTCCAGCGAAAGCGCGGCAGGAGTTCTCAAGCTGGACAATGGACGTGAACTAAATTTCAGTGCGCCCGCCGCTACCGGCGAGGCCGGAGTATTCCGGGCGGAAGGCACTGAGAACAGCGAGAAGACAATAGAAGGCTGGATTGTGTTGAATGATGGCACTACTCGCGGCGCAAAGCTCTTGGGGACAAAATTGGTGGTGGTTGACCCTAAAGCCCGGCCCGCCTTACCCTTCAAACCCGCCGACCTGGGCTAGACCAATCTAACTGAAACCTTGTCATAAATCGAAGGGGCGGTGCTTGCCGCGCCTACCAAATCGGGGCGCTCCGGGCGCGGCAAGCAGCGCCCCTACCACCGCATTTTTGCCTTTATGCCCAACCCTCATCAATTAGAGTAGCTCAGAAAGCTTCACATCGCCGATTTCAGATTTCAGATTTTAGATTTTAGATTTTGAACAGCTCAGAAAGCTTCACGTCGCCGGTATAGAGCGCCCGCCCGATGATAACTCCTTCTGCTCCTAGCTGGGCCAGGCGGTGGATTTGCTCGGCGCGGGCGACCCCGCCACTGGCAATTACGGGCCGATGGGCTGCCGCCGCAAATTCGGCAAAAGCACTGTAATTGGGTTCGGTCAACGTACCATCCCGGCTGATGTCGGTATAAATAAAGCGGGTCGCGCCGCGTTGGGTCAAATCCTGGGCCAACTCGGTGGCTTTGACCGCCGAAACTTCAGTCCAGCCCTCCACCGCTACCAGCCCATCACGGGCATCTATCCCGATAACAATCTGTTCGCCATATTTCTGGCAAAGCTGCCCGGTTAAGGCTCGGTCACGCAAAGCCGCCGTCCCTAAAATGACCCGGTCTACTCCCCGTTCCAATAGTTCCGCCACCGTAGCTTCGTCCCGTATCCCACCACCAACCTGAATCGGCAAGCCACTGGCCTTTTTGATACTCTCGATGACCGCCAGGTTGACCGGGTAGCCCGCCTTTGCGCCGTCGAGGTCTACCAGATGAAGATACTGCGCCCCTTCGTCGCGCCAGCGCCGCCCTACTTCCGCCGGGTCATCACTAAATATCGTAACCTGGGCATAATCACCCTGGTACAACCGCACACACTTGCCATCTTTGAGGTCAATCGCGGGTAAAATTAACATTTCGAGTATCTCCCAGCCTAATTATCACTTGCCAATTGGCCTTGAAATAAAATTGGGGTAAACCTATCGCTTACCCCAACCGCACCTATCTAAATGAAAATCCGAACTCGTAAATCAGAACCGGACTCGTCCGTTTCTGCCGGTCAGCAAGCCGACCAAAAAGATAACCAGCATTGCTCCAACCGTGGCGGCAATCAAAGTGCCGGGAAAACTGAAAGGAAAAAGTCCAAAAACCTGGAAGAGCCAGCCACCTACAAACGCGCCTGCTACCCCCAACGCCAGGTTTACAAAAACCGAATTGCTCTTACGCCCCATCAAGGCATTGGCAATCAATCCAGCTAAAAACCCAATTATAAGAAAGCCCACTAGTTCAAAAATGCCCATCTAAAACCTCCTTAAAGCTACCACGTTTTTGAGATGCAATCCTGCAATCAACATCCTGCAATCCAGCGACATAACTCTGTAGTAAATCAAATATCCGTAATAAGTACGTGAGGATAGGCGTTAAGGTTACAAAACGTTCACTTTTTAGGAGGTCGAAGGTGATGCCGGGCCGTAAAATCAATCGGTTCGGTGGGGGCAAGGCGTTTTACCTGCCAGCCTTCCGACGAATTATTCGAGCTATCACCGCCAGAATTAACCCGGTGCTGGCGGGTCGGTTGCGCCGCTTCCTCGGCCTGAATCGAAAGCTCTAGCCGTTCCCAAATGGTCATCGCCAATTGTTCTGGCATAATCAAGCCATTAACGGTCAGATAACGACCCCAGGCCGCCAAAAAAGCCTTTAACAGGCTCGGTGTGCGAGGAGATTTTTTAGGCGACTGAATCATAGCCGACCTCCCTGATATTTCTTGAAGGGTTTTATTGCTTCACTTTTGTGAGTAATCTAAACAAGCTGGATAATCTGATTTTACAACGGGCCGCCGAAATTGTAAATATGCTTTAGGCTCATTTGACAATGCGTAAGCGCAATGGCAAAATAAAGACCAGTTTTCAGGCGGTTAGCCCAATACAAGGAAACAGGAGGAACTTATTATCGCCAGCCCGATTGCCAATGACGATTTGCTGCTTTCGATTGTCATTCCGGTTTTTAACGAAAAAGGTACTATTCGTGAAATAGTGCGCCAGGTACGCGCCATCCCTTTACGGAAAGAGATTCTGATTACCGACGATTGCTCCACCGATGGCACTCGTGACATTATCAAAGAAATGGAGCGCGAAGCCGCCGAAGCACCCGCCGACCAGTGCAATACTCTGCGCTTTTTTTATCACTCGGTCAACAAAGGTAAAGGTGCGGCCCTCAAGACCGGCTTCGACCACATTTCGCCCGACTCACATATCGTGATTGTGCAGGATGCCGACCTGGAATATGACCCCACCGATTATCCGGTGCTGATAAAGCCGATTATTGAGGGTCGAGCCGATGTAGTGTATGGTTCGCGCTTTCTGGGCGAACATCGGGTTTTTCTGTTCTGGCACTATCTCGCCAACAAAATCCTGACCTTGATAACTAACATTTTGTACGATACCATGTTATCGGATATGGAAACATGCTATAAGGCTATCCGCTCGGAGATTATTCGCGGTCTGCAATTACGGGCCAATCGCTTCGATTTTGAGCCGGAAATCACCGCCAAAATCCTCAAGAAGCGGCTCAAGGTCTATGAAGTGCCGATTCATTATAGCGGGCGTGATTATAGCGAGGGCAAGAAAATCGGCCTCAAGGATGCTTTTGAAGCCCTTTTCGCCCTGTTTCGCTACCGATTCAAGGACTAGCAACCGTCAAGACTGAGACAAACATTAATGATTGTAATGAAATTTGGGGGAACGTCGGTTGGGAACGCGGAGCGGTATCGGGAAGTCGCCCGGCTTATCGGGAGTTATCTGCCAAGCCAGCCAGTAGCAGTAGTCAGCGCCATGAGTGGAACTACTGATTGGTTGCTCAATACCGCTCGCTCGTTGGCGGAAAATGGCAGTTGTACCCATGCCGCCGCCCCCACCGCCGAAACCCTGATTGCCGAATTCCAGGTGCGGAATCAGGCCGTAATTGAGGCCGCGATTCAAAACCCTGAAATTCGGGCTGAAGTGCTGGCGACGGTAAACGGGCTTACCAGCCAGCTTTCGCGGCTATTGACCGGCATCGAATTGCTGGGTGAACTCAGTCTGCGCTCACTGGATGCGGTGGCTTCGTATGGCGAAAAGATTTCCGCTCCGCTCCTGGCGGGAACGCTGCAAGATATGGGTATCCGGGCCGAAGCGGTTTCCGCCGAACAACTGGTCTTGACTGACCGCAATTTTCAGGCGGCCCGCCCGATAATGGATGTCACCACCGGGCGCTGTCGGGCCAAACTCCTGCCAATGATTGCCACCGGAATTATCCCGGTCGTTACTGGCTTTATCGGTGCAACCGAAGACGGCATCACCACTACGTTGGGCCGGGATGGGACTGATTTTAGCGCCAGCATCATTGGGGCAAGCCTGGATGCCGATGAAATCTGGATTTGGAAAGAAGTAGATGGGGTGATGACGGCTGACCCCCGCCTGGTGCCAAATGCCCGCTCGTTGCGCCGGATTAGCTATGCCGAGGCCGGAGAACTAACCCACTTTGGGGCTAAGGTCATCCACCCCCTGACGGTGCGCCCGGCGGTTGAAAAAGGTATTCCGATTTATATCAAGAATACTTTTAATCCCCAATTTCCCGGCACTCGGATTGACCAATCCCAGGAGGAAACCGATGGGGTGGTCAAAGCCGTGACCAGCGCCCGTAATCTGGCTCTGGTAGTGGTTTCGGGCGGCGGAGTGTTGAGTTTGCCGGGTATCGCGGCCCGCACCTTTGCCTGTGTAACCCGCTATAACCAGAATGTCTATATGATAAGCCACGCCAGCAGCGGTCACGATTTGTGCTTTGTGGTCGAAAAGAAGGCGGTGGAAGAACTGGTACAGGCTTTGCGGGACGAATTCCGGCGCGAGTTGGAGTTGCAGGAAATCGAGGCGGTGGACTGCGACCCGGAGATTGTAACTATTGCGGTGGTCGGGGCGGGGATGCGCGGTGCGCCTGGGGTTGCGGGGCGGCTCTTTAGCGCCCTGGGTCAAAAAGCAATTAATGTGGTAGCTATCGCGCAGGGTTCGAGTGAGCTAAATATCAGCCTGATTGTCGCCGCTCAGGACGAAAAAGAGGCCGTCCTGACGATTCACGACGAATTTCTATCGCTGACCGGCCTGGGCCGCAGCGTATCGAGGAGCAGAGGATAGGGGACGGAGGCCAGGGGTCGGGGGTCTGGGGAAATTCAGAACGGAGGATTGAGTCCGCAATCATAAATCGTAAATTTCTGACCACTGACCACTGACCACTGACCACTGACCACTGACTACTATTATCCGGGAGTAGAGCATTGAGCAAACGATATATAAACTGGGGCGATATTGAGCGCATGGTGGGCAAACTGTTGCGCGAACTCCCGCAGAATTACGACAATATTATGGTCATCACTCGCGGGGGGATGGTTCCGGCCTGTCTTATCAGTGAAAAAACCGGCATCCGTAATATTCTGTGCGCGTCGGTGATGTTCTATGACGGCGAAGAGCGAGCCTTGCCAGAGCCGCTATTTTTACAATTCCCCGAAGATAGCCAGATTTACGGACGGACTATTCTACTGGTGGACGATGTATGGGATACCGGCACTACGATTATGGCGGTACGTAACCGTTTGCTACGGGCGGGCGGCAAGGTAGATACCTGTGTCCTGAATTACAAGCCGCGCAATAGCCGCTTTCCCGACCAGCAGCCCGATTTCTATGCCGAGGAAACCGATGCCTGGATTGTCTATCCTTGGGACCCGGAGCGGGAATTGCCGTAGATGACCAAAACCTCAGCTTAACGTGGAAAATCCGGCAATAACCCCCCAAGCCGCAAGCCGCCCGGCGCTCCCGATAGGTACTAAAGGGCGCATTTGGTCGCGGATTAATTTTTTGTGGCTACTCGCGGGCGGGTTACTACTTGCCAAGCTGGTTTTCTCGCTTAACATTAGCTGGCAAATCTTCAATTTTGCTTTCCAGGTAGACGAATCGGAAAGCATGATTGTCGCCGAAACAGTTCTGATGAGTCGCGGTACAAATATTTACGCCACCCCCGGCCCTGATTTGTTTGTATCCGCGCCCTATACCCCGCTCTATTATCTCTTAAACTGGCCTTTTATCCAGCTTTTCGGGGCAAGCTTCAAACCTGGTCGTCTTATCTCATTTGGAGCGGCCTGCGCGATTGGCTGGCTGGTCTATCGTTTCGTCCACGATTATTCCACCGCCCGACCCGCCGGACGACCCGACCCCAAAGCCGCCATTGTAGCAACTTTGGCCTGGGCTTCATTGGGCCTCCCCGCCTTCTGGGGCATAACGGTCAAGCCCGACATGCTGGCCCTGGCCCTAAGCCTCGCCGGGCTATACCTCATTTTAATCGAAAATCGAAAATCGAAAATCGAAAATCGAAAGTCAAAAACTCAGTCCTCAGTCCTGCCACTAATGGACTACACTTCCAGGAGTTCCCAATCCTCAGTCCTCAGTCCTCAGTCCTCAGTCCTTTCACTCAAAACTCAAAACTATTACCTTTACGCCGCCGCTGGCCTATTCGCGTTGGCGGCCCTGACCAAGCAAACCGCTTTCGCCGGGATATTGGCGGCTCTGGTGTGGCTGCTCATGCAGCCCGGCAATGGCCCAAAACTGGCTTTACGATTGGGGATAGTCTATGGTCTGCTGGCTTTTGGGCCGATGCTAATCTTGAACTGGCTCAGTCAGGGCGGGTTCTGGTATCACATTGTGACTGTCCACGAACTGCCCTGGAGTTCTCAGAATTACACCAAATTCTTTTGGGGATTGGTCCAAAGCTATCAACTTTTCGGGGTGCTGGCGCTGGTCCTTGTTGGCTTCTGGCTCTGGGACGTACTGGGATTGCGGCCTTTTGCGCTAAAAAATAGCTGGCACGAGTTCCGGCGTAACCCTGGAACGCTGATTTTATTGTATTGTGGGACGGCCTGGGGTGCGGGGCTGTCTACTGGCACTTTTGGCGGCAATCACAATCACCTGCTGGAATTATGCGCCGCCGGGTGCGTTGCACTGGGCGCGACCTTAGTGCGAGTAGGCGAATTGTGGCAGACCAATGCTCGAAGATTGGGGCAACGGGTCGGGCTGGGACTGGCCTTGATACTGATTATATGGCAGGGGTTAGGATTATTTGTGGGGGAGGCCCGGATAAAGCCGGAGAATTTCCCGGTATTGGGCAGCTTTGGGCCAACCAGAGCGGGACTAGATGGCTTGCGCGGGCAGTTTTTTAACGAGGATTGGCTAGGGCTGGAATACCGCGCTCCGCTCGAAAGTCAGAAAAAACGCTTGGGCGAGGTCGCGGCCTTTATGACCAACGAGGTCGGGCCATTTATCTACAGCGATAATATTTCGTTGATGCTGGCGAGCGGAAAACCGCTTTTTACCACCGACCCGTTTACCCAGACCCATGCCACCCGCTATGGACGCTGGAATCAGGGTAAGTTACTCGAAATGACTGCCAACCAGCAATTTAGCTTGATAGTATTGCGCCGTCCGATTGAGCCGGGAAGCCAGGCTGAAGCAGGCGAAACTGGCAGCGACATATATGTATCACCCGAATTGGCCCGGCTTATCGCCCAAAATTATCGGCTGGCCTGCCGCGACATTGCCTATATCTATGTCCCAAAAGCGCGGGCCGACTTTAAGGGTTGCTAAATATTTGCCAAAATCCGTCGAGGGTCTTATACTTTAGTAGCAACCAGCCCTATCGAAAAGAATAGCTTGAATCGGCAAGCATTTTGGAAATGACCGTCTAGTATTGATTTGACAAGAGAATTCCCAGACAATTTCCAATGATTTAAAACCTCTGTTTTTGACCCAACCAAAGTTTATTCAAACCAGAAAAGTTAGAGTGAATAAAATCCCTGATATAGCTAAATCAGCGAAAAGCAAAGGAAGCGTGGAAGATGGAGCGGAAAAAGGTTAAACGGGTAAGTTTTCTGGCGGGACTTATGCTGGTTAGCGGGCTGATGTTGAGTGCTTGCGGCGATAGTGCCGCCACCAATCCCCCCGCTCCGGCAGCGACGACGGCGGCTTCTACCACGGCGGTCACTACTGCCGCCACGACCAGTGCTGCCGCTACTTCGGCGGCGGTCACGACGGTTGCCGCTCTCCCTACCGCTACCCCTATCCCGGCTACTACCCTGATTTCCACCCCAACGCGGGCAGTGGCGGGATTGCCAGACCTTGTTCCGGGCAGCACCTCGACGGCAGTACCTACCGCCGCCCCGACGACTGCCGCCGCGACTTCCGCCCCAGCGACGACCAGCGCGGGCGGCAATTCATTCTGGGTGTTCTATCTCAGGGGTCGGACGCTGGCGATTACCAAGCCCGATGGTAGCGAGCGACAAGCCTTAGCTGAAAATGTCTATCGGGCAGTCCAGGCCGGGGATAATCAGGCGGTCTATTTGCAGGAATCGGGGAGCGGGGCCGCCGCGACTTTGCAGCTAAAATGGGTGCGCTTTGCTAACGGGGCGAAGTCCGAGGCCGTTTTGGACAGCCAAATAAATCAGCAAAACAGCACCGACCCTGGCGCGAATGCGATTTATAGCGGTCGGGTTGGGTTGGCGCTTTCGCCGGATAACAGCCAGATAGCCTATATCAAGACCAATCCGGCCGGGCCGGGCATCGAAACCAACCTCGCCGGTAGCAAGCAAAGGCCAACCGAAATTTGGGTCGCCAACCTCGACCCCCAAAACCCCGCTCCTAAGAGGTTAGTCCCCAATGACAAAGATTTCGTCTATGCTCCGGCCTGGAGTACCGACGGCAACCGCATCGCCTTTATGCGGACTAACGGCTTTGGAACCGGGGCGGGCTTCCCGACGGCGTTATGGTCGGTCTACAAAGACGGCACTCGGTTGGCCTACCTGACCGGGCCAGAACTCGCCAAAATCGGCGACCGGACGCTACGGGCATCCCCGGCTACCAATTTACTGTGGGTCGGGCCGCAAGTCTTGACCTATCAGGCGTTTAACCAGATTAGTGCCTCTTTAATGCTGCACGATTTGGGACAAAGCAAAGATACTTCCCAGGTGCTTGACCCGGATGCCGACATCAGTGCCGCTTTTTGCTCCTCGGCTCGGCGATTTGTGTATACCCGGATAAATCTGCAAGGCCCGACCCTCGGCCTGTTCTCAGTCGAGGTGGACAAACCCGGCAATGCCCCGACTACGTTGGACGAAAAAGCGGAGGTGGTATTTGGCTGTCGCGGCGATACCGTTCTTTATGCTGATAACACCCGCCAGGTTTATTTGCAAAAACTGGATGGGCCGAAGGTCAAAATCGGCTTTGCGGCTGCCGCCAATAGCCGGGTTAAGGCCAGCCTTTCGCCCAACGGCAAATCTATCGTAATCGTGACCGAGGATCCGGCCAAAAATCTGCGGAACGCCAGCCTGTTTCGGGCCGACGGTTTGAGCGTGTTAATGGGCGGAGCAGCCCTCGACAGTAATATTTATCAACTGGATTGGCTCAATGACCAGGTAGTAGCCCTCACCGGGAGCAAAGCTACCAGCCCCGGCAACACCTCGGTTTCAGTAATTAACGTCGAAGCCCCTAACCCGATGGTCAAGTCGCTCGATGACATCGGCGGCGTGACGATTATCACCGCTAAAAACATCGTGTATTAGCCATTAAAATTGCCGCAGCTTAAACCGTTGCAGTTTGCCGGTGGCGGTACGAGGCAGGGTTTCGACAAATTCAATCCAGCGCGGGTATTTGTAGACCGCGATTTTGTCCTTGACGAACTGCTTTAGCTCGGCTTCCAGTTCCGGGCCAGCGACATAGCCTTCTTTCAGGACGATAAAGGCACAGGGCTTGACCAACTCATCGGCATCCATCCGGCCTACTACTCCGCATTCCAGAATGGCGGGATGGTCGGTCAGAGCGCCTTCCACCTCGACCGGCGAAACCCAGATACCTCCGGCTTTAATCATATCGTCGGCCCGCCCGTGATACCAGTAATAACCATCCTCATCCTGATGGTATTTATCGCCGGTGCGTATCCACTCGCCCAAGAGGGTTTCGCGGGTCTTGTCGCGTTTATTCCAGTAAAAGGCGCAGGTGCTTTCGCCCTTAATCAAAAGATGGCCTTCCTCGTTTGGGCCGACTTCCTGCCCGGCCTCGTCCACGATTTTAGCCTCATAGCCCGGAACAAGCTGCCCAGTACTGCCCGGTTTGACTTTCCCGGTCCGGTTCGAGATAAAAATGTGCAGAACCTCAGTCGAGCCGATACCATCCAGAATTTCGACCCCAAAGCGATTTTTGAAGGTTTCCCAGACCGCTTTCGGCAAGGCCTCGCCCGCCGACACCCCGGCCCGCAGGCTACTCGTATCAAACTCGCCCGGCAAGGTCAGCATGGCGGCATAGGCGGTTGGTACGCCAAAGAGCAGGGTCGGTTGGCGAGCGGCAATCAGCTCGAAGATTTTGCGCGGTTCGGGACGGCCCGGCAAAAGCACCGTCGCTCCTCCTACTCCAAACGGAAAATACAGCCCATTGCCCAACCCATAGGCGAAAAACAACTTGGCGACACTAAAGCAGCGGTCAGCCTCGGTCATTTTCAAGATACCTTTGGCGTAATACTCGGTGCAATAGACCATATCGCGGTGCAAGTGAACCGCCCCTTTGGGAAAGCCGGTTGTGCCACTGGAATAGAGCCAAAAGGCCGCATCGTCTCGACTGGTGGCCACCGCCTCCAGGTCAGGGGAAGCCTGGGAGGTCAGTTCATGAAAAAGCTTATGACCTTTGGATTTGTGGGTTTCGTCCTGGCTGACCACCACCACTTCTCGCAAATAGGGACATTCGGTCTGAATCGCTTCGATAGTGGGCAAAAGAGCTTCCGACACAATCGCAATCGCGGCTCGGCTGTCGTTCAGGAAGTAGCGATAATCGGCGGGCTTCATGAGGGTGTTAGTCGGAATCGGCACTGCCCCGATTTTCATTGCCCCAAAAAAGGCCGCCGGAAATTCGGGAGTATCCAGAAGTAGCAGCAAAACCCGTTGCTCCATTTGCAGACCCAACTCTTTGAGGGCATTCCCGGCTCGGTTGACTTGCTCGGCTACCTGAGCATAGCTGATTTCCTGGTCTTCGCAATAAATCGCGGTCTTAGCGCCCCGCCCCTCAGCCAGATTACGGTCTACAAAATAAGTCGCGGCATTAAATATAGCCGGTACATCTACCGGCGCAATACCTATAATTTCAGTCTGTGACATCCTCGTCTCTCCCTATTGCTTTGGTCATGCTCTGAATTACTTATTGGAATTTCGCTTGCAAATCGCCGCGCACCCTGGAAAAGTTATATTTGAAAAATTTACTGAGTAAATTTTTCAAATATAACCAACCCCGGTTTTGCGGTTGAGCCTTATTCTCCTCAAGCCACTAAATCATCTCAAGCGAATGCTCTGATTATGAATCTTCGTCTTTGCTGCCGTGCGCTACCGGATAAGAGGTAATAATCGTACCATCGTTCCCGACCACCGTGAAAACATCCCGATTGGTATTAGGAACAAAATAGACATACGAGCGCCGTCCGTTCCCGGCATCATCCGGCTTTTTATCTTGCAAGCTCTTGCCAAGCAGCCCGACGACATCATCCGGGGTTTTAGTGCCAAGCGCCTTTGGAAAAGTGGTGATAGTCCCGCCATCGTACCAGATACCCTGGACGTGCTTGCCATAAATATGCGCCCAGCCATAATCGCCGCCGCGCCCGTTCCCCCGCCCATACAATAGCTTCACACTCCGGCCCTGAGCATCAGTAAAGCTGCGAACTACCGTTCTTTCCGAAAGTTTTTCGGTCAGAGCCGGTTCATCCAGGATTGCAGCAGCGGTGGCTTTAGGGGCAATCGTCGCGGCTAACGTTGGCGCAGCAGTCGTTTTGGCGGCGGGCGCGGCAGTGGCTACCGGCGGCGCGATTGGTAAAGGGATTGCGGTTGGCTCGCCACACGCGGTCAAAAAGATGGACAGCCACCAAAGTCCGACAACAATTTTTTTGGTCTTCAATTTTTTCCTGATTATGTTTAGAACTCTGCTCGGATACTCAATTGACGATTTTTGATAGGTTTCGATTGGGTGATGTTATCACTTTTGCGAGATTGGTGCAAGAAAATACCTGCGCCGGGCAACCCTGCTAAATCTTTTAAATAAAGCGGGTCAAGGGTCTTGACAAGCTTTAAAGAGCGTGCTACTATAATTACTAATACGTATTACTAAATGAATTTCAGCTTAAACGCTCCTTTTTAGTAATAGCTATTACTTGCTTGGTCAAATCTTTGTCTTCTCCCAAGAAATAAATATAGCCAACCGGAGTGCTATTCCTGCCGCGATAAAAGTTGTAAGTAAGTTAAGCTTAATTATAATATATCCTGGCTTGGTTTTTCACTCTTTTATCATAGACAAATTCTTGACGAGGAAGCCGATATGACCCAGAGCAATGGGCGACAAGCCCCGACCATGACCGATGTAGCAAAACTGGCGGGGGTTTCGCAAGCCACCGTTTCATTAGTAATCAACAATGTAGTCGGGGCAAATAT
>JBBRSG010000116.1:0-19607 GCA_038245615.1 Chloroflexia bacterium
CAAAGCGGTCATTTTGCCACATGAGCCAGGCCCGGTCAGTATGACCTTCGTAGTTGACCCCGGCCACGAAATAGCGTGCGCCATTGGCATCCACCAATTCCGCCCCTCGCGCCGTAATCCGCCCGGCGGATGGGCCACTCAAATCGAGGTTGGAAAGGCTCTGATTATAGGTGGTGTTGGGGTCGAGTTGCTGGGCCGTCAGGTTTGGTTGGCTTCTGGCGGCGGTGGGAGTAGGCTGCACTCCGCCCAACAGATTCGCCGGATAACTCAAGACTTCGGGTGTGACCGAGGGTATTGGCTTGCTGGTGCGCTCGACCTGAATCGGAGTCGGAGTAGGCCCAACCGCCGAGTTAGGGCGCGAGGCCGCCGAATTGGGCAACAGGCTTTGGGCCGGGCCAGGGCCGGGGCTGGCAGGTTTAGTCGGGCTGCCGCCGCTGGTACTGGGATTATAATCAAAAACAGCATTGTAATCCTGCATCTGAACCTGGGCCGCCTTATCAGGGGCTTTCAAAGTCGGGGTCGAAGCCAGATTCCAGCCTATCAAACCGGCGATAAGTAGCGAACAAAGTAGGAGGCACATCAGGGCGGTGCGTTTCGAGATAGCCGGGCCACGACGTTCTATTAGCATGGGGAAATATCCTCAGTTGGGTTTAGGCGAGATAGTGAGTTTAATATGACGATTAAATAGATTAGTATCATAGGCTTTACGCGATAGATATTTGATAGCCTGATAAGTTCGCGGACCCGCTTCCGCGTGAGCGAGTCCGTCCGAAACCTTTTTGAAATTTCTAATTCAGTTTAACATAACTATAAAGAGGTTGGCAATAGGGAATTTCGACTAAATTAGGGGGTTGACCCGCCCGCGCTTATTTGCTGCAAAAAATCGCCCGGCGAAAGCACCGGCAAGCTGGCATTAGTATAATCTTTCAGGTTGCGAGTGACGATAAAATCTAGCTGGCTGGCCTGGGCGCTGGCGTGCTGCACTGCGTCTTCGTAGTCAGTGATTACCGACAAGCGGGCCGCTTCCAAAACCGCATAATCAACCGGACAGACCTTAAAATCGGTCAGCAGTTCTTGAATTGCTAACTGAATTTTTGCTAGTCCCAATGCTTTACGTCCAAAATAAAACAGGTTCACCGGGGTAATGGCGGAAACATAGCCCTCAATTACCCCGTTTCGGCAAGCTTCCCAAATAGTAGTAGCCTCATTTGAAAATGGTTGCCGATTCAGATAAAAATCAATCACCACATCAGTATCAAGCAGAACTTTCATAAACCGTATTTCTCAGCCAAATAGTTGTATCGTATCTCGTCTAATTCTTCGTCCGACGGGGCTGGCCCATCAAATTTAAGCAAACCTCGTAATTCTTCCACCGGAATACGTGGTTTCACTGAACCAGGGTTAGCAGTTTCATCAGTCGAGGCGGGTTGGTCGGTTCTTAGCAAACCAAAACCCCGTAAGGTTGTGGGGTCAAAATCTAAGGACGGTATCGGGACTTCTTCTTTTACCGCTTGTGGGGCGGTTGATTTGGACTTGGCTACTCGCCCGCGTGGCACTGCAACTTCTTCTTTTACCACGTGGGCCAATACTTCCATGAGCGAAAGCTTTTCGGGCAAAGTGCGCCGCTTGATTTCTTTGACCAGTTCATCATAGGTAAGCATAAGTTTAGCCTCCTTTTATTTGTAAATAGGGTCTAAAATCGAAAATCTAAGGTCGAAAATCTGAAATTCAAAGTCCGGGGACAATACATTTTTAACCTTCGAGCTTAGATCTTCGATTTTAGATTTCAGATTTTCGATCTTACAAAAGAATTATAATCCAAAGTGGGGGTTTGTACAGAGCTTATTTGGGAAAACTAAATTTGATAGCTAGGGGTAAGCTCTTGATGCCCTTTGACTTCGAGGCGACAGATATAGCGCAACCGGGGTGTATGCTCGATTTCTACGATGTCCCCGACCCGCAATTGGTCGAAAAGAGCCGGGCTGAGGTCGAATTTGCGGATACCCTGCTCGCCCGCCGCCAAGCCGCCATCCGCAACCACAATCAGGCGGCGATTGTCGTTGCTGGTGCCGGTTACGCGCCATTTGCTGAGAACCGGGCCAACCGCCACTCGTTTGGGGGCATTGACATCCTGTACTTTGCGGAAAAAGCGCAGCAAAAGATAGACCCCGACCACCGCCGACAGGATTGAGATTAGCGGCAGTAGCAACCATTGAGGCGGCTCGATGCGTTGGGGGTTAGTCCATTCCGGGACATAATTGAGCAGGATGAGGATTGAAACCGCGAATAATCCCAGCGCCAGCAAACCATCGGCATAAAGAAAAACTCGCAACCGCCAGCCAGGAGAATAGCTAAAGCGCAAGCCTTCGGCGGAAAGCCCTAACAAAGTTTCGCGGCCTTGCGAAGGCAAATCGGTCAGAGGGATAGCCTTTATATTTCGCACAAAGCGAAAGAGGCGGGTATAGGCGACTTCGACAAAATCCACACTGTCAGTCGCCAGGAAAGCAGTCTGACGCAATTCAAACTGAAGCTGTTTGCCGGGACGAGAGCTATTCCAGGGGCGGACAATGATGCTAAACCCATCGTTGCGAACCTCGGCCCGCTCGATTCGGGCGACCAATGCGCCTTGCATTCGCTGAAGCGGCAAAAGCCAATCCAGCAAGGCCAAAATAGCATAGCCCAAAGCGGCGAGGCCAAATATCGCAATTATTATCAGGGCGTAAAAGGGAAGGCGTTGCCAGCTTTGAATGGATTGGGTTGGGTCGTAAATATCTTGTATTAGCGGGTCGCCGCCGGACACCTGAATACTATAGATATTTCGCACTCGCGGGGAAAAAGTAACCGTGACCGGACGGGTCGGCCCACTAGATTGCAACTGATAATCCAACCGCCGGAGCAAACCGTTTTTCAGCTCGAAATCATAGATTTCACTGCCAACGGATAGCTTGAAGCGCCCCGGCAAGGTGCTGGGTGGCTGGCGGGTGATGGAAATAACGGTGCCTTCCAGCCGTTGGGGAGCTTGCTGACCATCCTGCCAATAATCTGCACCCAGAATAAAGGCCGCTCCCAGCGTCCCAAGTACAGCCAGCACTACCGCCAGCCCGATGATTAACCTGGCTATCGGATGCTTGCGCCACATAGCTCACTTCTTAATCTAAACTTCTAATTTAATAGAATTTCGCTTGCAAATCACCTTAACCCCGGAAAAGTTATCTTTGAGAAATTTATGCAGTAAATTTCTCAAAGATAACCAAATTCAGTTTTGGGGTTTAGCCACGTTATTATCAAATCAGAAAATCGTCCCAAGTGAAAGTCCTATCTATCTAGTCCGCTCTATCGGGAGGTCAAGCGCGGGCCAGATAGTCCAGCACGGCTTTGGTCATTACGCGAGTGCCAATCACCAACGAATCTTCTTCGATGTCGAAGCCGGGATGGTGGTGCGGGAAACTCTGCCCATCGTGGCGGCCCGAACCTACCACAAAATAGCAACCCGGCACTTCTTTCAGGAAAAGCGCCATATCGTCGCTGCCCATAATCTGCGGGATATTCAACACATCTTTTTCGCCCAGACTAGAAATGGCGCTAGTACGAACCAGCTCGGTCATATCCGGGTCATTGACCACCGCCGGGCAGCTATATACCACCTCGAAAATAATTTCACAACGCAAGGCTTTACCCAGCCCCACCGCCAATTCCTCAATCCGTCGAATCATAGTTTCGCGGACTTCCGGCAAAAACGAGCGCACTGTACCAGTTAGAATGACTTCCGGGGCAATAATATTGGAAGCGAAACCGCCATTAATCGTGCCAAAGCTGAGGACAGCGGCCTGGTTGGGCGAAATTTCGCGGCTGACCAGGGTTTGTAAGGTAGTGACCACTTGACAGGCGGCCATCACCGCATCTATCGCTTTTTCGGGCTGGCTGCCGTGTCCGCCGCGACCTCGTACCGTGATTTGGATGCTATCCACATTCGCCATCGAAGGGCCAACCCGCATTCCGGCAGTCCCCACCGGACTATCATTGCCCAGATGCAAACCGAGAGCCGCATCCACCCCCTGCATTACCCCTGCGTCAATCATCGGTTTGGCTCCACCGACAATTTCTTCGGCAGGCTGGAATAAAAACTTCACATTACCCTTGATTTGGTCGCGCTGTGAGGTCAGAAGTTCGGCGACGGTCAGGCCAATCGCAATATGCCCATCGTGACCACAGGCGTGCATCGCCCCGCGATTGCGGCTGACATATTCGTAACTGGCATCCTCGACAATCGGCAGAGCATCAATGTCGGCCCGCACCAGCACCGTCTTGCCGGGCTGTCCACCCCGCAACATGGCGACTACCCCGGTTTGAGCGATACCGCTTTGAACTTCCAGCCCCAGCCCGGTCAGTCTCTCGGCAATTATTCCAGCCGTGCGGTTTTCCTCAAAGGCCAATTCCGGGTGACGATGAAAGTCGCGGCGCAATTTGACCAATTCAGATTGGCGGGCCTCGGCTTGCCTTGCGATTTCGGCGCTATCCCACATCTCTTTCCCCTTTAATTTTTTACCAACTAAATGACCCCATTTAAGCCAAGTTCGACCAAATCAATATTATCATCTCAGACAATACCTGAAACATTATACCAGTTCGGCGGCGTAACGGGGTAGATAACCGGTCTGTCCATCACTGAGAGCTACCTGAAAGAAAAAACTATCCTGACCTATCAGAGTAGCCCGCTCACCGCGTTTTAGTTTGCCGACCTGTTGTCCGACGATGCCCGGTTTACTGAAAATGGCAATTTCACCACTGGTCACGACCACCGAATGACTGGCCCGCCCCGCCGGACGAGTACCATTGCTACTGGCGCTATAGCCATTACTGTTGGCGGCGGGGCGAGGCGGTAGCGGGGTAGCCGGACGGCTATTGGCGGAAGACCCTGGGCGGATGCGGGTGAGGCGGCTAGGTTTGGCTGGCTCGGTAACATCCGGCATCGCCTTTTGAACCGCATCTTTTTGAGCTATATCTTTTTGAACCGCATCTTCGACTACGGTAGTCAGGCGCGGCCCGACAATCCCGCTGGTTAGCTCCCCGGCATCTTTGTAGACATAACCTTCCAGACCATTATCCAACCGTACTCGGTAATAATAGGGGTGATCGTCAGCGACCAACTCAACGACTGCACCTTTTCGCAAAGTACCAACATAAGCTGAAATTCCACTTGGCCCGCCGTGCAATGCCGTTTCCTTATATTTCACCCGAAACTGGCTTGCTCGAAAATTGTTGTTGTTCCGTTCCATAGTGAACCCTCACTCCTCAATTTTTTTGCTAAAATGCTACGGATAGATGCTACCCGCTCATTTACCACAGTCTACCACCATCATAGCCCTGGTTACTTCTGAAATTAAACCACTTCTTTTTTGGGTACTTCTAGATTCAGCAGATTTCGCTCAACAACTTCTAAGTCTCAACCTGCCGGCATCTCCATAAAGCGCGTAAGCGAAATTTGTAAGTTTGCATATATTTTAACAGATAGGGCTAAACTTTACCAGTTACAAATAGGGCTAGAAAGGGGTATAATTAAGCAAATATTCGGCAAATCTTTGGCAGAGGATAAAAAGCGGGCTATTTAGCCTACTTGCCAGTAATGGCAGAAACCGCTATTATCAACCGATAAAGTAAGGACTTTTACCGGGCAAAATTCCGGGTTAGCAACTAGGTATCGCAACAAAGGGTAACACCATGGAACGAGCGATTGATGCAATTAATTCTAATTCACTTGAAGCTCAAAAATGGCACGACATCGCCACTTTTCTGAAATCCAGGGGTTTGCGGGCTACCTCGCAGCGCCAACTGGTAATGCAAGCCCTCCAACGCCGGCACGGGCATGTTTCTGCTGAAGAAATTTACCACGAAATCAGCCGCTTTCATCCCAAAGTAGACCTGGCGACGGTTTACCGCACTTTGGAATTGCTCTGTGAAAAAGGGATTGTTGCTAAAGGAATAAATCCAGGCGACGCGCAACATCGCTTTGAATTATTGGGAGAACATCCACATTATCATCTGGTCTGCAAAAAGTGCGAAAGCACCATCGAGGTAGAAGATGATGTAATCGAGCGTTTTCGAGCTGAAGCCCGGCAACGCTACGGTTTTGAAATCGCGCCGGGTCATTTTCTGGCGCAGGGATTTTGCCAGCATTGCTACCGGAAGATGCAAGCGATTGACTAGGGCTATTGTAGCGCCACCATGCTGGAATGAACCCAGCCGCCGCCATCGGTTTCCACAATCAGATACCAGCGCAATTTGCTTTGAAAAGCTGGCCCGGCATCGGTGTAGCCGCTAAACCGCAAAATTTTACCGCGAGACAAGGTTCGCAAGAGCGAACCGTTCTGGTTCAACAGCGAAGGCCGTTTGCGGACATAAGTGTTATTGCTCAGAACTATCGCCGGGCCAAATTCCACCATTATTACTCCTGTCACTCCTTGCGCCCATTTTGAGGTCGGAATATCAGTCGAAGCTACCGGGGGAGTAAAAGGGTTGGTCGTATGGGATAAGTCGCTCATCAATCGCGCCCAGGGAAAAGCTGGGCCGGGACAATGCGCCCGGTCATGGGCCATTATCTGATAATGCCCGATGATAAATTGGCGCTCGGCCTGAATATTATAGAGACCGCAGAGGTAGCGATGCAGCCATAAAGTCGCTTGATATTGCTTTTCGGTAAAAGCCTCTCCGCTGTGGCCCTCGTGTTCGATTGAAATGGTGCGATGATTGGGGTTAATCTCATTCTTGAAGCAATCTGCCAACCAGCCAATCGAAAGGTCGGGCTGCTGCATCGGGCCGTTAGCCCAGGCGGTATCCTCGACTTTGACCCATTGCCAGATGCGCCCATCCCGTGCCACCCCAAAATGACTGCTGGCATCGGCCCGCCGATTCTTGAACCAGTCGTTGCTGGCCGCCATGCTCCCTTCCATAATATGATCGCAAATGGCAATCGCCTGTTGCCCGTTGCGTCCACTCCAAAAATTTGGACTGCCCTTCCACTCGATATGAAAATCCAGGGTCTGCTCGAAAATAAACCCCAATTCAAGCGGCGTAGCACCAGGCGCGGTAATCTCCTCTATAATATCGGCATCGTCAGATGATACTGGCATCGTCACGGTTTCCTCCTTTGGTAGTGGTCAGTGGTCAGTGGTCAGTAAGAATGTTTTGAGTTTTGAGTTTTAAGTTGAAATGCTAACTGCTTGCGATAATTCTCAGCACTCAGTCCTGTATTTCACTGACCACTGCTAAATCCAGCCGCGCAATTGGGCTAACTCTGCCCCTAGTAGGCCCAATTGGATTTCGGCGTTTTCCGGGGAGGCAGTTTGCAAGCGTTGAAGTCGCGCCCGCTCGAAGTACTGCACGATGTAGATTTTGCCATCCTGGGGATTGAGTTCGGCAAATTCCTCGCTGAGAGGATAGCCGAATTGCGAGAGGCCGCCACCATCTTCCCAATAAAGCTTGAAGCGTCCTTGCACCGCGTGTCCAGTTTCGGTAAAGTAGGCCAACCCGGAGCTAATCCCAAACCGGGCTTTAGGAATAAAGGCCGATTCGCCCCCCTCCTGACGGACGGCAGTCAACAACCGACCAAGCAAACCTAATTCCACCTCGCTGGAAGTAGCTCCGTTTTCGGGATGATGCTCGAACCGCACCCGCTCGAAATACTGGACGGTATGTCCGTTTTCCTGAAATTCTTCCGAAATCGGATAGCCAAAGCGAGCCAGCCCACCGTTAGCATCCCAAAATCGCTTAAAGAAATTGGACAGATTATGCCCGGTTTCAGGGAAAAAGGTATTCTGTTCGAGTCCCAGGGCCACTGCCGGGTGGAAAGCCGAAGGACCAACCGGAAACTTGAAGCTATAGAGTTGCCCCGGTTCGGCCCGAAAGCCAAACGTCGTCGGGTTGGACTGGTTCAAGGTCGGGGCTGGCCCGCCGTTGTCGCTTTCCAGTTGTAGTGGCATACCGGACTGCCAGGCCGGAGCAATCGCCTGCAAATTTAGGCTGACCTGGGCCGGGATAGTGACGCTCAGATAGAGCTGTCCAGGGCCAGGCCACCAGACTGCCCAGGGCGCAGCCTCAGCCTGAGCGATGGTCAAACGCGGATTGGTAAAATTAGGTAGATTACCAAAGAGCGCCCGGCTCGAACCCCATACATAGCTGGTGGTCAGGCCGTCAAAGCTTTCCAGTCGGCTGAAATCTCCCGCCGGGCCGGGGTTCAGGTCGGCGAGCCGCAACACGGCGCGGGCGGCATAGTAGGCCGGTTTTGGTTGGGTCTGGTCGTCGGTCAGGCCCATATTGTTTTCGTAGGGGTTCGCCCCGATGCTGAAATTGTGCAGCATCCACTTGAAGCCCCCCGCAAAACCCCGCCCGTACAGAAAAAGCCAGATTGAGGTTTCGAGCGAGGCCGTTTGCAAAAGCGCCACCCGACTGCGCCCATCCGAATTACTATAGCCGAACTCCTCCAAAATCACCGGCTGGCCCTGAAAGAACTTTTTGAGATAATCCATGCCTGCCAGGGTCGCGGCAAAACCATTGATGCTAAAGCCAGGAAAACGATGCAACGAGATAAAGCCCAGCACCCGGTTAGCCGAAAGCCCCGCCAGTTCGGGCCGATTCCAACCAATCGTAATCGGGCGGCCTGGGTCGGCAGTCTGAATCGCGGCCTGCCGCACCTCGATATATTTTTGAACCGTGCCGTTCAGGGCTTCGATAAAGGGTTTCCAACGGGTCGCCGCCGGGCTTTCGACGAATTCCAGGGGGGTATTCCGCTCCCCGGCCTCAAGCCACTGGCGCATTTCGGCCTCGAATTCCCAGTAATAGCGCATCATATTGGCGTAGATATAGGCCTGTTGCGGGTTCAAATGGCCCGGCACATCTTCCCATTTGGCCTGGGCCAACCCGACCCGCTCGCCATAGACCTTGAGAAGCGCCTCAGTCTGGAGTGGCGGTTGCTGACCGGGGGGATAGATATTCGAGATTAAATCGGCAAATTGCGGCTCGTTCCGCAAATCGTAGCCTAGCACCACGCTGGAGTCAGCGAAATGACGGGCGACAGCCGTATCCACCGCGATTAGCTTATTGAGGTCTACCTCGGCATAATCGCCAAAGGTGATAAGCAGCCGCAGATTGTGTTTTTGGGCCAGGGCCGCCACTTTGTCCAGCTTCTCGAAATTGCCCGCCAGAATGTCATCGCGCAACTGGGTCTGGACGAAAATCCGCAGGCTGTTATAGCCACCCGCCTCAGCGATAGCAAAATTCTGGTCAATCAGCATCGGGTCGAACTTGTCGTTTTGCCACATCAGCCAGGCTCGGTCAGTGTGGCCTTCGTAGTTGACTCCGGCGACAAAGAAGCGTCGCCCGGTAGCATCGGCTAACTCGGCCCCTTTGACCCCAATTCGGCCTATCGGC
Source organism: Chloroflexia bacterium (assembly GCA_038245615.1). Lineage (GTDB taxonomy): Bacteria > Chloroflexota > Chloroflexia > Chloroheliales > Chloroheliaceae > 54-19. The sequence goes on from JBBRSG010000116.1 coordinate 9,424, forward strand.
GGGCCGGACAAGCCCGGAAAAGGCCGGTTTTTCTCATTATTTATCGAGCTTACCGCCGGAGTAGGTTTCGCTAGACTGCCCGGCTTCGCTTCGGCTGGGGCCGGGCGGTCAAGCGCGGTCAGGGCCGGGGCAACTTCTAGCTCGTAGGTGGTAGCCGCTCCGTCTAGTCGCCCGTTAGTCTGTACCCCACTTGGTAGAGTTGAGGCAGTCGGCAACTCCGGTAAAGTGACCTGGGGCGACCCGGTTTCAGGCGTGGGCGAAAACAGTAGCAATAAATTCCAGCTAATCAAGGTTATCAGCAATAATACCGATAGTAATAATGAAGCCGACTTTAGTTTTCCCGGCCCGGACTTGTGCCACACCAGCCCGGCTTCGTTACGCTGGCGGCTCTGGCGGTATCGCTCCGACCAGCCCGGATAATTGCGCTCGATACTACTCATTGGCAACCACCTGATGAATTTACGATTTACGATTTACGATTTACGATTTACGATTTACGATTTACGATTTACGATTTACGATTTACGATTTACGATTTACGATTTACGATTTACGATTTACGATTTACGATTGGTAGTGGTTAGTCGTCAGTGGTCAGTTCAATACAGTGCTGAGTACTGAGTGCTGAAAAAACACGGCTAAGTACAGCAATTCAGAGACCAGTACGGATTGGTAGGGGCAATCCCTGGTGGTTGCCCTGCCGTCGTCAGACGGCTACCCAACGAACTCTAGCCATCCATTAGCTCTTTAACTAATCCGCTTGCCATACGCTAAAGAGCTAACAATAGCTTAACGTTCATGTTAGCGGCCCGCCGGCCGCAGGGCAACCACCAGAGATTGCCCCTACTTAACCAATTCCGTCCACTTTTGCGAAATGATGCACTAGGTCATGGCATTTTTAACTCAAAACTAGCCTACTGACCACTGACCACTGACCACTTTTTCAAAACATCGGCGGCACTCTGGCGAACTGAAGGGTCGTTGTCGGTTAGCAATTCGGTGAGGCGCGGGCGAGCTTCAGTCGCGTTCAGTTTATTCAAAGCCTCAATTGACCAATAGCGTACCGCTGCATCACTGTCGGCAAGCTTGGCTATCAAGTTGGGGATAGCGGTGCGAGCTTCCAGAATAGCCAGACCTTGAGCCGCCCGGCTGCGGTTTTCGCCGGGCGTATCTTGCAACATCTTTTGATAGGTAGCGATAGCCTGAGTTTGCGCTCCCAGGGTAATCAGCCCCCGAATGGCACTTTCGCGCACCGCCCCATCGTTGTCCGCCAACCGGTCCAATAGTGGCCCGATTGCTTCGGTTGCCTGCAACTTTGCCAACAGATTGACCGCCCCCTGCCGCAGCAACTCATCCTCGTTATTTAGCAAATTCAGGTTCAAGCTGATAAGCTGTTGCCGGGCTTCGGGGCTGGTCTGACCGCTATTCGCCAACCTTGGCGCAGGGGCGACATCCAGCATCGGGCGTGGTAGCCCCGGCCCAACCGTGACCACCGGCTTGACGGTCGGGCGGGGCGTGAGGTCGGGCGGCGGCAGCAGACTACTGCCCGCGAGCGGATAAACTGCCTTCGTCCCGGTAATCGGCCCGCTCACCGCGTTATTTTGCTGACGGCACGGGCTAGGAATATTCTTCCAAAGCCAGTAACTTCTCGCCCCGGAACGCTGCTCCCAGGGGTCGCTGGCAAGCTGACCGGGGCAGTAGCCGTAGGGGTCAACATACAGATTTTGCTCGTTTTGCAGACCGAAGTGCAGATGCGGCCCGGTACATTGGAAGTTGCCGACTTTGGCAATCGGCTGGCCTTGCCGCACTTCATCCCCGATTTTCACGAATATTTCCTCGTCCAGATGCAGATACCAGCTTTTGTAGCCATTAGAATGCGAAATCATCAGCGATTTGCCGCAACTGCCCCATTCAGCGGTTATGACCTTGCCCCCCGCCGCCGCCAGCACCGCCCGGCCCGCCGCCAGATTAAAATCTATCGCATTGTGACCGCTATAGCCCCGCTCGGCACTCCAGCTTTCGGGAGTCTGAGTTCCCCGATAGGTCACAAACACATCGGGAGCTTCATTGTCGGGGGCATTGCTGGCGGGATAATCGAAGCTGAACGGGTATTTATGGTCGAAATAGGTATTTACCCCATAATCGGCGGCGCTGTTGTAGTTCAGGTTATCCGAGGCGGGCAACAGACCGCCCGAATTTTTGCGCTTGCCCCACCCCGCGACCTCGCCCGGCCCTTGCAAGTCCCATTCGTAGAACGGGCGAATTAAAAACGGCTCGACTGACCGGGCGATTTGCACCCGGCCCGGTTGGGGCAGTAACTCATCCAGGCGGGGCAAATAATCGTTTCCGGCCTGGGCTGTACCCGGTGCGACTAAAGCGACCCCTAGCAAGTTCAGCAACAGACAGCAGACGGCCCACCCTCCCAGCACCTGATAGGGCCGCACCTTCTTCGCCCTAGTTTTAGGCCGTTCCCGCCCGAAACCCGCCAACCGGCGACGCAATATCACCGCCCATAGGGATATGTAGCCCATCACCTGACTGATGGCAGGCCACCACTCGCTATGGATTGGCTCTGGCCCTTTGCACGCCAAACACATGGCGGAAACTCCTTAGCCTTTGCCCCGCGTCAGATTTACATCAATATTGTTTCCGGCGAGGTCAGTTTTGAGATGAAAAGTCTGGGTGTAGCGATAGCCGTCGGCGGTCTGGATTGGGCGTTGCCCGGAAAGTAGCAGCGACGCTTCGGGATGAGATGTTTCACTTTGCCGAAAAGTCTGGGCCTGCCAATCGGCAAAGTGGTCGGCATCTTCATTAAACCAGTCCTCAAACAGCCGCCCATTACCGCCTTTGGGATAGCGCGGCGAGGGCCGATTACTGCCATCCTGCCACGGGTTATAGCCGCTATCGAGGTCAATCATGGCCTTGAGACCCGCGTCTTTGCCGGGCATCGGGTCGGGCAGCAACCAGGCCAAGACCTTATCCACCTTTGTCCGCAGGTCAGTCGGCAGCTTATCGTACTGCACCGACTGATACTGGCTATTGTGGCCTAGCTTGTCCCAGACCCGCCGCACCATCCCGCGTAGCTTTTCCTCGTCTTCGGGCTTCCATTCGAGGCGGATATTAAAGCCCGGTACGGTGAAGCCACCCTTTGGGAGTGGGGTCTCATTCGACAGAAATGGGCCGGAAGTCGGGTAACTATCTATCGTCTGAACCGGAAAAGCCGATTGCAGCGGGTTCGCCCCCCGCAGCCCACCGAGCGGGTCGCCCAACAACGAAAATTCCAGCAAAGTCTTGGCATCGTCTCCGGTCAGGCTGTGGCCCGCCGCCAACCGCTCGCGGGCATACTCGATTTTGGCGGCTTGCAGCGCCCGCCCGTAAGAGCTACCGCGCTGCAACACCTCGCGCCAGAAGTAAAATGACAGCCGCCCGGCGCAAGAAAGCTCCGGCCCGGCGCTCCCATAGCTAATCGCCGATGACCCGACTACCGCAGCCGACCCCTGGGCCAGCAAGGAAAGCACGATGTTATCCCCAACGCCCTTGCCAGCCAGGTAGCCGCCGTAGCAGGCCTCGGTAAAAACGACAGGCGAGGGCGCTTGTAACAGCGCCACCTGCCGGGGTTGAAACGCAATCGGGAGCGAAGAGAGCGAAGGAGAGGCTATAATCCGTCCGGCATGGCGCTGTCCGTACCAATTGGGGTTGTCGCGGAAACCATGCAAATTGAAATGGAGCAGCCGGGAGCGCCGGAACATCCCGCCGTCCAGACTATCCGAGCGCAGGGGCGGCGAAAAGACCACCGGCGCACCCTCGCTCATGCAGTCGCGCAAAAGCTCGGTGCTGGGCTTCCAGGCCTCAGCACTATAGAAGAAAGGCGAAAGTAGCCCGGCGCGGGCCTTGTCCAGAAATTGTCCTCCGGCGGGGACATTGGGCAGGGCGTTCAGTTCACGCTGAATTCGCGCCTCTTCCGCCTCGGATTTGAGCTTGCTCGGCACCATCGCCTGCAACAGCCGCAAGGGTAGCCCCGGCTGAATCGAGTGTGGAATAAGGTTGCCGCGCTGCCGCTTGATAACCCGGCTCAGGCCTGCTAAGAGAAATTCCAGGTTGCCCGCCCCTTCCGGCCCGCCGTCATCGGGCAAGCGCCCGACTATCCGCTCCGGCAAAAGATAGGTATTATCGCGTGCGCCGTAGGGGTTATCACTCATAATTTCCAAATCAGAGTCAAAGGTCGGGTTGGGCAGCCGCCAGAACGGGATAATATCCGGCCCGCCGATAATAAATATCGTATCGGGATGATAGGGCGCGTTGGCGTTCTGGGTGGGCAGGGCCGCATTTAGTATCTCGCGCACCTGGTCGGGCCGGGCGGCCTCCACCGGGTCGAGCCGCTGGAAACCGTTTTTTCGCAAGGCCTCGGCGTTATCCAGCAACAAAAGTCGCCCGTCTACCCCTTGCGCCTGTAGCACCTCAACCAATTCATCCAGCAAAGCTTCAATCCGCCGATAACCATCCGGGCCATATTTAGCCCGCAACGCCCGCGAACTACTCACGATGAGGGCGGCAGGTTGCGGCAGACCATCGCTACCCGAATCGTCGAACTGACGGCGCGGGCGGTTCAGGTTGGCTAGATTGGCGGTATAAATCGTCGTCGGGCGACTCTCCGGGGCGGTAACGGCGACCCCTTTGGGCGACATCGGGCCATCCCCACGCGGCGGCAATTTGGTAACTTTCGGGGCCACCACCGCCGGTTTTTTAGGGCGATTACGGCTGACTTTGCCTGTGCCATATAGCAAATCCTCAATCCGGCTGATGCTTTCGGCGATTTTCTCCAACTCGTGGTCTGGCCCACCTTTAGGACGGATACCGGGGGCGTGGGCCGGAGTTTGCGCGACTGGAGTCAACTGCGGTTCAGGCGCAGCAACATTCGGCGACATCACTTCATCGAATTCGGTCAGACAATAACTTAATTCGCGGTGGGGATGCCACAACTGACTTTGGTCGCCCCGCGCCTGGGCCTGGTTCGCCTGGATGTAGCCAGTTTGCAACAGACTTTGCAGCCAATGACGGTCTAGCCCGCCCAATTGCAAATTTACCGCCCGTTCCGGGAAATACTTGTGCCAGGGCTGGGGCAACTGATAACCCGCCCCCTGCACCTGGGTCGGATGCACTTGAGGCCACAGGCTCGGTGGCAGCACGAATCCGGCTTCTTGCACCAATTCGGTGGAGCGTTCCAAAAACGAGTCTTGCGTCCAGACCGGCTTGACTAGCTGGGTCAGACGGCGCGGCTCTTCCGACAATGAGCCTTTGGCAAGCTGGTTGGTCAGGAGCAGACGCGGCAGAATCAACTGAGGTTGGTCGAGCAGGGTATCGGTTGCCAGGGCGCTGGCTCGCTTGACCTCGCCATTCAGCCACAAAGCCATGAGCAACCCGGTCTTGAGGTCAAGCCGGGGAGTGTAACTTTCAGTACTCAGCCGCTTTATCGCGGCATCGAAATACTGCACCGCCATCCAGGGCATCTGACGACGCAGATACAGTCGGGCCAACCCCGCTTCATCCTCGCCGGTATGGGCAGTGCTGGGCTTATTCGGTTTATGACGGTTCTGGTGCAGCCAGGTCTCTTTCCAATGGCGGGTGCGCTGGAAGGCCGGGCCATCCGGTAGACATTGGAGCAAGTCCCCTAACCAGCGATTTTCGGGGACTAGCTGGGCCGTCAGCCACAACTCGTGGTCGGCCTGAGAGTGCATATTGCTGCGGAGATAGAGCAACACGGTTTCCAGCCGAATACGCCAGTTTTCCGGGTCAGCCTCTAGCACCCTCCGCAAGTGACGGATAGCCCGCAATTTGTCGCCACCCTGGTCGCCCAGCGCCAGCAAAGCCCGCCCCACCCCCACATGGAGCGGGAGAGCTTGCGGGAAATGAACCAGCAGCTGACTGGCAAGGCTGGCCGCTTCGGAGTTATGCCCCAGCCGCAACAACATACTGACCAGGGTCACGCCTTCGTAAAGAGTAGTTTCCAGGGTATTTTTTCGGGTCTGGACATTCAACATTTTGGTTTTCCTGGGAATAAATTTCGGCTTTCGGGGTATGGCGAAATCTTTGCCAACCCCCAAAACGTATTGTTTATATATGTGAAAAATTTACTGCGTAAATTTTTCACATATATAAATTTCCGGGTTGTAACTCGTTTGCAAGCAAAGGCCATGATTATTGGCTACCGATATAAAAGGTTCGATTGTCGGGCCAGGCTTGCCTCGGACTCTTCGCTCTGGTGATTGCCAAAATCGAGCAGTTGCTCAAAAAATGGAATCTGGCGCAATTCCTCGTGGGCCGGGCCATAGTTCGGGTCAAGTTTCAAGGCTTTGACGGCACAACGCCGAGCCACCTTATAAAGCTTGAGATGGCGGTACATGCTGGCAATCGAGCAGAGATAAGCCGGGGCTTGCGGCTCTAACCGATTGCACATCTCATAGTCGCGCAAGGCCCGCCGCCAATTCTCGTCGGCCTCGTGAATCAGGCCGCGCTCGTGGTAAGCTTCCGCCAGATTAGGGTAAGCCGAAATCACGCTGCAAACCAGAGCCAGTCCCTTGTTTCGGTCTCCCAACAGGCAGGCCACCCGCGTCGCCGCCAGCATATAAGTTGGCTTATCCAGGCACAGACTGGCGGCCCGCTCAAAGCTTTCCAGGGCGGCGGACAATGCGCCTTCCCGCTCGAACTGACGGGCCAGCAAATAATGGGTTTCGCCGTTGTCCGGCTCGGCTTCCAACAGAGCTTGTAGCACCGCTTTTGTCCCGGTGCGGTCAAGTTTTTCGGATAGACGACAATAATGCATCAGGTAGCCCAGCAGATAGGCTTTGCCACCCCCCGCAAGGTCGGCAGTTTTGGGCAGGGGTTTGTCGTTGGCCTGCCAACCGTAAGAGTGAGCATTTGTTTCGGCAACCGGGCCGGTACGATAAAATTTAGCTAGTGAGTAGATGTCTTGCATAGTAGAACTCCTCTAAAAACTCCAAAGGTGGACGGTTCGCTTGGATTTGAAATCTGAAATCTAAGATCAAAAATCTAAGGTCTAAGGTCTAAGGTCTAAGGTCTAAAGTCGAGAGTTTTGAGTTTTGATCTTAGATTTTTGATTTTAGATTTCACAGGGCGCGAACCGCTTCTAGCACAGTAGTCAGGCGCGTTTCGAGCGCCTGGATCGCCGCTTCGGGCTGATTGCTGGCTTCATATAGATAAGCCAGCTCCTCAAAAGAGAACCAGTTGTCCGGGTCAACTTTAATGGCCGATTCGAGCAGAGGTTTGATCCGATCCAGTGGCTCACCTTTGAGGCGCAAGCACCTCGCGTAGTCCACCTTGTAGTCCGGGTTTCCGGGTTCGAGCCGATAGGCCAGGGCGAAGCTGTCGAGAGCTTCCCCGGCCCGGCCCAATTCGAGCAACAAACGGCCCAGGAGGTAGTGCCATTCGGCTCGCAGGTCAAGTTTATTAGCAGTCTGGGCTTCTCGCAGTCCGCGAATCGCCCCCAGAATATCGCCATTCGAGGCCAGGGCAATTGCCAGGTTATAATGGTTATCGGGGTCGGTTGGCTCTAGCTGGGTCGCCAGACGCAGGCTTTCTAAAGCGGGCAAATAAGAACGCTCGCGCAAGTAGATTTCGCCCAACTCGGAATGCCATTGGGCCTGCAACGGCGCATTCGCCAACGCTTCCTGATATTCCGCCAGGGCATCCGGCAGCCGATTGAGTTGCAGATAGGCCCGCCCCAATTGATAGCGAAACTCGGCATTGTCCGGCTCGTGGCTGGCGGCATCGCGCAAATGGTCGAGGGCGGCGGCAGCCTGACCCTGAGCCAATAGCACCGCCCCCAACTGAAACCGCACAAAGCAATCATTCGGGTCGCGCCGGGCGGCTTCCTCAATTAACTCGTAGGCTTCTTCGGCCCGTTCCAGCTTGAGCAGCACTCGCGACATATTCGCCATATAGCGGGGTTGGTCGGGGGCGAGCGTTTCGGCCCGCCGAAAATAGTTATAAGCTTCGGGGTAATTCTGGAGGCGATAGGCCAGTTCGCCCTGTTCGTTATGGGCCGCGTGGTCGTCTGGCGCGATATTCAAAATCTGGTTGAGAGTCTGAACGGCGGTCTTGAAATCACCCAGCTTTTCACAGGCTTTGGCGTACAGCCGCAAATAGCGTACCTGCGAAACCTCGTCCTCCTCAAAGGCGGCGGATTGGGCCAACGCCTGCACCAAAACCTGCTTCATCTGCTTATAATCGGGCAGCGCCCCAAACGCCAGGGCCAGTTCGTACCAGTAGACCGCAATCGCCGGGTTAAGCTGGGTGGCTTTGGTCAGGGCTTGAATCGCCTGTTGTTGTAAACCCTCTTTGCGTCTTTGCAGTTGGCCCGGCTGGGTAGCACTTTGCAAGGCAGCGCGTCCGGCATTATAGTGATATTCGGCGTTGTCCTCCTGCAAATGGAGCGCCTGCCGGAAAGCGGTCAGGGCTTCCTCCACCGAGCCGCGTTCCAGCACCACTTTACCCATTTCATTATGTAAAGTTGCATTCTGCGGTTCAAGCTGAATCGCCTGCCGATACGAGTCGAGCGCCGCCGGATACTGGTCGAGACCCAATAAAATCCGCGCCCGCAAGGTCAGAAAAGCCGGGCCGGGCATGATAAAGTGCGCCCGCAACCGAGCCTGAGCCTGTTCCAACTGGTCGAGGGCCAGCCGAGGCTGCCCGTTTTCCAGATAGAAGCCTGCCAGCAGTAAATAAACCTGCGGGCCGATTAGCTGTTTACGGGCCAGCTTGAGATAAAATTCGAGCGAATGCATGGCTCGTTGGGTATCGCCGAGGGCGGCGGAGGCGCGGGCCAATAGTACCCAGCCGTCCTCGCTCATTTTATCCAGCTTAACGGCCTGAATCGCGGTTTTTAGGGCCTCGACTGGTTCTTTGAGGCGCAACTGGGTTTCCGCCAAAAGCAGCAAAAGCTCCAAGTCAGGGGTTGCGGCCTCGATACTCTGCCGACATGCCGCCTGTGCCGCCTGCCAATTGCCGCCCATAAATTCGGCCCGCGCCAGCAAAAATAGATTGGCGGCAGTTGGCGCGATTTTAACGGCAGCCTGCAAATGCTGGCGGCTCAATTCGAGCGATGAACCGGGCGGACGGGCGGTGGTCGGGTCAGGTCGAGCCGATTCGGATGTTGAAGATGAATTGTCGCGCATAGCGGTATTTCCCAGTCAATTAATTATCGTAATTATTCAGACCCTTAGCGAATACTCAGCGTTCAAGGGCTTCCCAAAATTTGACCTATTCTCAACCCATTGCCCTGGACGCAGCTTCGCCTTTCATTTCGACAAACATTCCCTGCATGTCGGGCGGTAGTTTTTCCTGGGCGCTAAGTTTGGTCTGATGCGCCGTTAAATAGAGCCGCCCGATTTCGTAATGGGCCTCGGCTAAATCTGGCTCTAGCGCCAGAGCATGCTGCAATGCACCCAGGGCTTGCCCGGTCTTGCCGATTTTCGCCAGCAGTTGACCACTCCGCAACCAGGTTAGCGGGTCGTGTTCCGCCAACCGGGTAAGCTGTTCGTACTCCTGGGCGGCATCCTGCAACCAGCCTAATTCTTCATATAACTGGGCCAATTCCAGCCGATAGAGCGGGTTCGCCGGTTCGCAGACGACGGCTTCCTGCAACGGCTGAACTGCCGACATCGGTTCGCCCTCTTCCAGATAGCACCGGGCGACGGCCTGATGCAATTGGGGATTGTGAGGGTCGAGCTGCAAGGCGCGGGCGAAAGCGGCCCGTGCCAGTCCATTCTTACCAGCCAACTGATAGGCCAACCCCAGATTGGCGTAATATTCGCTATGATTGGCAATTTCGCGGCTGACGGCGGCCTGTTTAAAGGCCGCAATCGCCGGTTCGACCTCTTTGAGCTTGAGATAGAGCAAGCCCAGCTCATATTGCAAAGCCGGAGTGGATTCAAGGCGGGCGGCCTGCTGAAACGACTCCAGGGCGGCGGCTAACGCTCCTTCCCGCTTGAGCAATTTGCCCCGCAACAGATGGGCGGCAGGATATTGCGGTCTGAGCCGGATAGCCTCATCCAGTTCGCCCAGGGCGGTCTGTGGTTGCCCGGCATGGCTCAGGGCGCGGGCATAGGCCAGGCCGTTTTCTGCCAAAAGTTGCGACGGGCCTTCCTCATCGAAAATGTTGGCTTCTA
>JBBRSG010000117.1:0-19435 GCA_038245615.1 Chloroflexia bacterium
CAATTTACAAGAGTGGGGCATTTTGTAGGATATTGCTCTGTCAATAGATTGAACATTACCTCCGTCCTGAAAGATAAAGCTATGGAAACAGTCAGCCGACGGGAACCAATTGACGCGGCTTCCCACCGAAGTAGCCCTGTAACCCTTGTAAATCTGGCTCAAGGTACAATCCATTGACAGAGCAATGTCCCACAGAAATTCCCTCAGTCCTCAGTCCTAATTTCCCTGACCCCCGACCCCCGACCTCTTTTCACCCTTCATCCTTCACCCTTCATCCCTCATCCTTGCCCCTTCTCCTCTTGACAAATCACCTAAACATTGTTATAATTATCACAATTACCAAGTAGTAATTATGGGTTTATGAGTAAGCTGAAATTAGAGAAAGGAGGTGAAATAATTATGACAAGCAGTATCGTAGTAACCCAAAGCTATCCGACCCGATTGGCGGAAGAAGTGCGCCGGGTTTTGGTCGAACAACTGAAGGCGGCAACCCAGGCCCAAAATTGGGGCGAAGTCGCTCGCATAACCGATGTCTATCGGATGATGGTCGCGTAAGGAACTCGACGATTAATCCTATCAAGCTTGAGACAACGGTGCCTCAACCCCCTTTCTTTATTACTCGCCGCCGAATTGCACAGATGCACAAAACTTCCACCTCCAAGAGCTAATAATCCCACAAGTTTATTCAAAATCCAGCTATCAACGAACTTCTCAACTTTCTATTTTATTGCCCTTAAAGAGGCCCAAAAAACTGGCTAAAACCGCCAAAAACTTCGTTTATTGATTATAGAGAATGAAATGATTGACTTCGAATCATTATCCTGCTCAGAACTAATCCCAAAGATTTAAATAATAGCTTATTGCAAATATTTACTGTGCTATAATCAATATATTCTAATGCCCAATCTCAATTTTGGAGAATTGAGATACTTGGATGCGGAAATTTGTCAGGAGAGGAGCGAAGAAAAATGAATCTGGGTCAGTTAAGCATGTTTTTGGAGGTAGTTCGGCGCGGCAGTCTGAGTGAAGCGGCCCGACGGCATAACTTGACCCAACCGGCGGTCACGCGCAAAATGCAGCGCCTCGAAAAAGAGTTAGGGATTGCCCTGTTCGAGCGGGGTGAAGGTCATCAAGTTGCCCTAACCAGCATGGGCCGCGATTTTCTGGCTTTTGCCGAAAAGGTCATTCAGGATTTTGGCACTTTGCAGGAAAGCTGGCGGGCGCAGCGCCACGATGTTCAGGGACTGCTACGATTAGCCGCCAGCACCACCCCCGGCGAATTTGTGGTTCCCCGCCTGTTGGCGACTTTTGCCAACCGCTATCCCAATGTTAAGCCAAATCTCAATATTCTGGATAGCGATGAGGTGGAGGCCCGCCTGTTGACCGGGGAATACGATGCCGGTTTTACCGGAAAGCTCCCCGATGCAGCCCAGCTTAACGCCCACCAAATTTGGTTGGACGAAATTGTGCTGGCAGTCCCTCCGGGCCACCGCCTGGCAAATGGAAAGCGCGAAATCGAACTATCGGAATTGGATGGAGAAATACTCCTGGACCGAGAACAGGGTAGCGGTACGATGCAAAGCGTCCGCCGAATATTGAGTGAGAGTGGCAAAGAGTTACCCCCGCACAAAGTGATGATGACCCTGGGCAGTACCCAGGCGATTATTTCCTCAGTCGCGGCAGGGCTGGGCAGCGGTTTTGTTTCCAGTCTGGCAACCGAAGAGGCTGGCAAAAGGGTCACAGCCCTGCGCTTGGCGGGATTGCCGCTCAAGCGGTCGCTCTATATGATTTACGACCAGGCCCGCCAGGAGTCTGGCTCTTTATTAGTCCGCGAATTTCTAAAATTTGTGCTGACCGGCGACGAACTGCCCTTACCAGTCGAAACCGGCGAGGAAGATGAGGACTAAAATGGGGGTCGGGGGTCAGGGATAGGGCTGATTTTCCATAATTGTAAGTCTCGACTTCACCCCTCCTTAAGGATAAATCGTAAATTTCCGTCGTCTTCCGCCCGCAACCCTGCATTTTCCCCGACCCCTGACCCCCAAATTACCCCTTTTCAAAAAGTCCCTGTTAAGATAAAATAAATCTATCTACCTTGAGGTAGAAGCCAATCCGTTGTAGGGCGATGGTCTATTTACAAACCTGCAACTTGCTGTTAAAATCACAATACTGCTTTGGCAGCCCGGTTTCAGGTTACTGAAAGGGCCATTGTTTAATACCAAATGTTTCCTTACCCGCTGCTTGGGTAAATCGCCGATTAGCATCAGGTCATTTAAAAATTTATGCCGGGTTTTGATGACGAGGTACGCGGTGTAGCGCCTTGAAAGCTGTTGCTGTGCCAGTTAAAGAATACCAGGGGAATTTGCCAGCCCTCCTGGGGCGGGTAGTAGCCGCCAGTGTCCCAGATTTCGAGAGTGGTACGGGCTACCTGTTTCGCAAAGGCGATATTTTGCGCCCGGCGGCCCGTGCCGAAATCGCCCAAAAACTGGAGTCCCTGACCCGGTTCGCCCCGCCCGCTTATGCTTTGCATTTGCTGGAAATGGGCGAAGGCGAGGTCAGCGAAGACGAGGCCGGATTGCGACTGGCGGGGTTGGTCAAAGGGCCAGGACTGGAATTGAGTGGCCCGGTAGAAAGTCGGGTCAATCTGGTCGCCCGACAGCGCGGCCTCTTGAAAATAGATGTGGCCCGCCTGGAGCAACTCAACCAGGTATCGGGCATCGCCGTCTTTACCCTTTATGATGGCATGGCGGTTGAGGCCGGAACCGAAGTCGCCGGGGCAAAGGTCATTCCGCTGGTCTATCCGCTGGAACTCTTGGGGCAGGTAAGCCAACTTGCGGCAGGCCCGCCGGTTATAGACGTTTTGCCGTTTCAGCCCCTCAAGGTCGGAGTGCTGGTGCGCCAACAACTCAAGCCCGCCGCTTTTAAACGGTTTACGACTTCAGTCGAACAAAAGCTGGCCTGGTTTGGTGCATCGGCCCTCGGTATCACAGTGGTAGAAAGCATCCCGGCAGCTATTTCCCGCGAGTTGGTAGCTTTTAAGGCGGCGGGGGCTGACCTGATTTTACACGTCGGTGGTCATTCTAATGACCCGCTCGACCCGATTTTTGAGGTACTGGCCCAACTGGATATTGAGATGGTGCGGCACGGCGCACCGGCCCATCCCGGCACGCTTTTTTGGGTAGCCGAGTGGGAAGCCACGACCCTGTTTGGTCTGGCCTCGTGTGGGATGTTTTCCAAAACTACCCTGGGTGACCTCTTTCTAACTCAGCTTATGGCGGGAGAACGGTTGACGGCTCAGGCAGTTGCCAAAGTTGGACACGGCGGGCTATTCACTCGTGAAATGGCTTTTCGCTTCCCGCCCTATAATCTGAAAAATACTGAAGAAAAGTAATAGAGCTGGTATCGGCAAACAAAATAGAAAGCGAAGGGTTAGCTACAAATGGAAGTTACCGGCAGCGTTTATTCACAGGCCAGCCGTCAGGCCATCTGGGATGCTCTGATGAGTCCTCAAATCTGGAAAGAGGCCATCCCCGAAGCCGAAAAATATGAACTGGTCGGCGAAAATCTGTACGAAACCGAAGTTAAGGTGGATATTGGCCCAATTAAAGGTAATCAGACTGTTCAAATTCAGTTTAGCGAGTTGCAACCGCCCGATAAGTGCAATTTCGAGCTAATAAATTCGCTGGTCAAAAGCGCCAAAGGCTCGGTTGAATTAAAGAGTCCTACCGGGTTTGTGCCAGAAGAAGGCGCTACTCCGCCCACCGAAACGACGGTTACAGTCCTGCAATACATGATTGATTTGGATGCGGGCAACCCGTTTTTTAATGCGATGCTGGAAGGTTTCAAGGGCAAAATTAAAGAGGGTTTCGAGGAATTGCTCGGTCACATCGTGGCTAAGGCCCAAACTGATTTATAATTTAATTATCAATTTGCAGAGGCGCGAACAAACATGGAACTCAATGGTGATTACAAGTTTAAAGCCCCAATCGCCAAAGTTTGGGGTATTTTGATGAGCCAGGATGCCCTAAAAGGGGCTTTGCCGGGTTGCGAGAAATTCGAGGAAGTCGAATCCAACACCTACGACATAACGATGAAAGTCGGGGTCGCCGCGATAAAAGGCACTTACAATGGTCGGATTGCGATTGCCGACCAGGAAGAACCCAAACATTATAAGCTAGTCGTCGGCGGTCAGGGCGGGTCGGGCTTTTTGAATGGCGAAGGTATTTTTGACCTCAGCGAGCAACTTGAGGGGGCTGAGATTCAAACCTTAGTGACCTATAAAGGAACTGCTACCGTTGGTGGAACCCTGGCAGGGATTGGCGCACGAATGCTCTCGCCCGTCGCCAAGAAACTGGCGGGTGATTTCTTCAAGAAAATGGAACAACAACTCAAGGACAGTGAAGCGGTTGAGGCTAACGCCTAAGTCCGAAGACTTATTGTGCTTCCTGAAAATTAGGGAGCAAGTTGTATCAAATCTAAAACCCTTGCTTAGTAATAATGGGTATGCTGCTTAACGAAGGGTCATCGCAATGCTGCGGTGGCGCAATAGCTACTAGATAAAGAGAGGGAGTAATCCAGTGAAACGAACTGTAAAACTTACCGTAAATGGCACAACTTATGAGCGTGATGTAGAGCCACGCACCCTGTTTGTCCACTTTTTGCGGGATGACTTGGGTCTGACTGGTACTCACATCGGTTGTGATACCAGCCAATGTGGGGCTTGCACGATTATAGTCAATGGGCAGAGCCTCAAGAGCTGCACTGCTTTTGCGATCCAGATGAACGGAGCAGAAGTAAAAACGATTGAAGGAATGGCAAAGCCCGGCGAATTGCACCCAATTCAGGAAGGCTTCTGGGAAGAACACGGCCTGCAATGCGGCTATTGCACTCCCGGCATGATTATGCAAGCCGCCCAGTTGCTTGAGCGTAATCCCAATCCGAGCGAGGCCGAAATTCGCAAGGGCATCGAAGGCAACCTGTGTCGCTGCACCGGCTATCAGAATATCGTCAAGGCAATTCAGCACGCGGCGGCCCACCCCAAACAGCCCGTCTAAGAATTGCTTTTTAGTTTGGCTTAGCCCAGCTTTACCTAATATTGACTACCATTGACTGACTATACTTGTAATACCCGTCCCTGATAAGGGCGGCTAGAACTCGATGAGGAGACCGATTTTATGGCAACTATGTCCGCGATTGGAGAGCGCATTAAACGCCGGGAAGACCCTCGTTTGATTACCGGTCACGCCACCTATACCGACGATATGCAGCCTACCGGGATGACTTATCTCCATTTGGTACGCAGTCCCTATGCTCACGCTAACATCAAAAGCATTAATTCCGAGGCCGCCGCCAAAATGCCGGGCGTGCTGGCGATTATTACGGGCGAAGAACTCAAGGCTCACGCTGCCCCCTTGGTCAATGTAGCTGTCGGCCACGAGATTCCGGCCCACTACTCGTTGGCAGTAGATCGGGTGCGCCACGTAGGAGAAGCGGTAGCCGCCGTCATCGCCGACAGCCGTTATACCGCCCGCGATGCCGCCGAAGCGATTGAAGTTGACTACGAAGTGTTGCCGGTTATCACCGAAGCCATCCAAGCCTACAAGGACGGGGCGGTACAGCTTCACGAGGGTTTCAAGAACAATCTAGCGGCGGAACTGCATTTCGGCAACGATAATGCCGCCGCTTTCCAGAACCCGGAAGTGCTGGTCGAGCAGCGGTTCGTCAATCAGCGCCTAGCCCCTAACCCGATGGAAACCCGAAGTCTTATCGCGGAATGGCAGATCGGTGAGGATGCCCTAACCCTGACTACCAGTACCCAGATTCCCCACATCCTCCGTACCCTGTTGTGCCTGGTGATGAGTATCCCGGAACACAAAATCCGGGTAATCGCCCCGGAAGTCGGCGGCGGCTTTGGCTGCAAGCTGAACATTTACGCTGAGGAAGTCATCGCGGTTTATGCCAGCAAGAAACTGGGTCGTCCGGTCAATTGGGTCGAAACCCGCAGCGAAAGCTTGCGCTCCACGATTCACGGACGCGATATGATTTTTGATGCCCGCCTGGCTGCCACCAAAGACGGAGTTATTACCGGGCTGGATATTGTGGGTTATTGCAACATGGGGGCTTACCTGCAATTGCTTTCAACCGCTATTCCGGTGCTGGCGGGCCTGATTGTCAGTGGGGCTTATGCCATCCCATTGGTGCATTTCAAGGGCCTTTGTATCTACACTAATACTACCCCAACCGATGCCTATCGCGGCGCAGGCCGCCCCGAAGCGACCTACATGATTGAGCGGATTGTCACTATGCTGGCTGAAAAGCTGGGGGTAGACCCAATGGAAATCCGCCGTAAGAACTTTGTCCAGCCGGACGCTTTCCCGTATGCCAACAATCTGGGCCTGGCCTACGATAGTGGCGATTACGAAGTGACCATGAATAAGGCGATGGAGTTGTTTGGCTACGATGAGATGCGTAAGACCCAGGCCGAAGCTCTCGCGCAGGGTCGCTACATCGGGATTGGGCAGAGTACTTACGTCGAAGTTTGCGGCCTCGGCCCAGGTTCGGGGATGCCCACCGGACGCGGTTATGACTGCGCGGTGATTCGGACGGAAGTGACCGGCAAAGTGACGGTCTTTACCGGGGTCAGTCCGCACGGTCAGGGTCAGGAAACCTCCTTTGCCCAGGTCGTCGCCGCCAATTTCGGTATCCCGATTGAGGATGTGATTGTCAAGCATGGCGATACTAACAACACTCCTTACGGGATGGGAACTTACGGCAGTCGTGGTACGGCAGTCGGCAGTGGCGCTCTGATGCTGGCGGTTGACTCCATCAAGGAGAAAGCCAAAAAGATTGCGGCTTTCCAACTAGAAGCCAGCGAAGACGATATAGTCTTTGAGGATGGCGTGTTCAGCGTCAAAGGCGCGGGCGGCGGTAAAACCCTGACATGGCAGCAGATGTGCTATGTGGCCTATGTAGACCCCAAGATGGCTCCGGTCATTGAGCCAGGTCTGGAAGCCACTCGCTATTTTGAGCCGGGCAACTTCGTCTATCCTTTCGGCACTCATCTCTGTGCCGTCGAAATAGATGCCGAGAGCGGGGACATCACAATCCTCAAGTATATCGCGGTGGACGATTGCGGCAACCAGATTAACCCGCTGCTGGTTGAGGGACAGGTACACGGTGGTTTGGCCCAGGGTATTTCGCAGGCACTCTACGAAGAGGTAGTCTACGATGAGAATGGACAGCTTATCAGTGGCAGCTTGATGGATTATACCGTCCCAACTGCCAGCGAATTGCCGTTCTATACCCTCGACCACACGACTACCCCGAGTCCGGTGAACCCGTTGGGGGTCAAAGGTATCGGTGAAGCCGGAACGATTGCCAGTACGCCTTGCGTGGTCAATGCGGTGCAGGATGCACTCAAGACTTTTGGGGTGGGTGAGATTAACATGCCGCTGCGCTCTGAGAAAATCTGGAAGGCCATGCAGAGCAAGAACGGGCATTAGTCAAGTGCGGAGGGCTGAGTTGCAAAATCGAAAATCGAAAATCAACTCAGTTCTTAGTCCTTTAAGAGAGCAGAATGTGTGCGCGACAGGCGCAGCAGCGCCAAATGGAAATTAACCGGGTCGGACAGGATGCTCAGAATGTTCAGGGGATTTACTGACCACTGACCACTGACCACTGACCACTTTTCAGAGGAGAAAATCGAAATGATTCCGAGCGCATTTGATTATTTTAGCCCGACCAGCCTGGACGAGGCGCTCAACTTGCTGGCCGAGCATGGCGAAGATGCCAAAGTGTTAGCGGGCGGGCATAGCCTGATTCCAGCCATGCGGCTGCGATTGGCCCAACCCGAAAAGATTATTGATATTGCGGCCTTGCGTAACAGCCTTTCTTATATCAAGGAAGAGGACGGTTGGCTCAAGATTGGCGCAATGACCACCTATTACCAAATCGAGTCGAGCGACCTGTTGAAGGAGAAAGCCCCGATTTTGCCGCAAGCGGCTTCCATGATTGGGG
Organism: Chloroflexia bacterium; assembly: GCA_038245615.1. GTDB lineage: Bacteria > Chloroflexota > Chloroflexia > Chloroheliales > Chloroheliaceae > 54-19. The sequence continues at coordinate 8,017 of JBBRSG010000117.1, forward strand.
ATGGGCAAGTGCGGAACTGGGGAACGGTTGGCGGCAGTTTGGTTCACGCCGACCCTTCCAGCGATTTACCGGCGGTGGTGATGGCGCTGGGCGCGGAGGCGGTGCTGAAAAGCGCCAAAACCGAGCGAACTGTGCCGCTGAACGGCTTTTTCACCGGGATTTTGCAAACTTCGATTGAGCCGGACGAGTTGTTGCTCGAAATCCGCTTCAAGACCCCAACTGGCAAAAAAGCCAGCTATCAGAAGCTGTCGAACAAGGCTTCCCATTATTCGGTGGTCGGGGCGGCGGCAGTCGTGGCAACCGACGGTGGCAAGTTTAGCGATGTGGCGGTAGCCTTTAGCGGTCTCGCCGAAGTGCCGATGCGCTTTGATGCCCTCGAAAAGGCATTGGTCGGGCAGTCCGCCGACGATGCGACCATCGAGAGTGCCTGCAAAGGCTTTACCGCCGGAGTAGACGCGCTGGAAGACTTGCACGGCTCGCAGGACTATCGCCGGGCAATGGCAGAGGTATTTGCGAAACGGGCCCTCAAGGCGGCCCTAGCCTAAGCCGATTTCGCGAACGATAAAGAAAGGCCGGGACTAACCCAAGTCCTGGCCTTTTTGTTGCTCTTTGTAGTTGCTCCTTTATATTCGACAGACCGGGTTTATATTTGTGCTATAATTTGAGGGTATAGCGGGGTGCAAACAAAGCTCAACAAGGAATAATTATGGTCACGAGCAATCTCAACAAAAAACGCAAAGAGCCGAAATCCTCGCCCGAAAGCCGCAAATCGAGTAAAAAGCCTGCTCCGCCAAAGTTGTCGCCCGAAGCCGAATTAGCTTTAGCTGAGGCCAGCGCCATGCTCGCCCGCGATGATATTTCGCCATTAGCTCGAAGCCTATTTACCGCCCGCGCCGAATATATCCTTTCAGGCGCACCCTTGCTAACGGCGGAGGAATTAGAACAGGAAATTTTAGAGCGCCGAGGCGGGTATTCTGAATAATTATGACACGGACATTTATTGATGCAGGTGTTTTAATCGCTGCCCTAAATATGGGCAACCCCGCTTCTGGCAATGCTCAAGCTATGCTTTCCGACCCCAGCCGTGAATTTTGCTCAAGTATTTTCGTCAGATTGGAAGTTTTGCCCAAACCAATCTATTTCAAAAACACAAGTGAAGTAATTTTCTACAACAGCTTTTTCCAATCGGTGCAATTTTGGGCTACTGACCTGACGAAAATTACGGAAGAGGCCCTGTCCCTGGCTTCTACTTATGGGTTAGCAACGGTTGATGCATTACACGTTGCGGCGGCACTTTGGCTTAATGCGGATGAATTTGTGACCAGCGAAAAAGTTACCAAACCCCTATTCCGGGTTATGGGCCTCAAGCTAACCTCAATTCAGCCCTGATTTTGCTGATGGATTATAATTTGAGGTATAGCGGTGTCAAAACAAAGAAGTAGCCGAGTGTTATTATGGTCACCAGTAATATCAACAAAAAACGCAAAGGGCCGAAACCTTCGCCCGAAAGCCGAAAATCGAGTAAGCCAAAGTTGTCGCCCGAAGCTGAATTAGCTTTAGCTGAGGCCAGCGCCATGCTCGCCCGCGATGATATTTCGCCATTAGCTCGAAGCCTATTTACCGCCCGCGCCGAATATATCCTGGCGGGCCACCCCCTGCTAACCGCCGAAGACTTGTTTGGGTTACCACAAAAAACATGTTTTTTATATCTTTGAAAAAATTTACGCCGTAAATTTTTTCAAAGATATAAATATTCCGGGCGTGCGCCCGACTTCAAGCCAAAGTCCTACAAATATACTTTTCCAGGGTTAAGGCGATTTGCAAGCGAAAGCCCTGGTTAATTGAAAGGTGGGAGATAAAACGAACAAGCCAAAAAGCCCTCTCCGTGACGAGAGGGCTTTTTAAAACTCAAGTTAGCGACTTTTTAGACCGTAGCGGCCCGTTGCACCTCGAAACAATCGCTGCAATAGACCGGGCGGTCATGCTTCGGGATAAATGGCACGGTGGTTTCCTTGCCGCAAGAGGCACACTGAACCGGGTGCTGTATCCGGTTCTCGCTGCGCGGGCCGCGGTCTCGCCCGTAGCGCCCGCCCCCACCACCGCCATAGCCGCCACTCGATTGCGAGGCTTTGCGAGCCTGACGGCAATCCGGGCAACGACTGGGCGGGTTCATCAAACCCTTTTCGGCGAAAAACTCCTGCTCACCCATCGTAAAAGTAAATTGGTTGCCGCAATCGCGGCACGTCATAGTTTTGTCCTCAAAGCTCACCTGGGGGCCTCCTTAGGAAAGAAACATTCAGTTGTCCGTCTTGTAATAATGCGATGTACACAAAAAATGCAGACAATTTTGCCTACACTAAACTAGCGACTGCTAAAAAGTCTCTAAACTATAGTAGCAAAGCCCGCCTGAAAAATCAATAGGTTGTTTAACAACTTATTAAGTTGACTTGAACAAAGTAAAATTCTTTATTAAAGGCCAACTTCCGGCAGCTTTTCGCGCATGACCGCGACCAGTTCGGCGACGGCGCTGGCACTCTTTTGGAAGGCGGTGTTTTCGGCCTCGTCCAGCTTGATTTCCAGGATTTGCTCAATTCCCGTCGCGCCCAGCTTGACCGGCACCCCGACATAAAAGCCGTTTACCCCGTATTCGCCTTCCAGCATCGCGGCACACGGCAACACCCGCTTTTTGTCCAGCAAAATACTATCCACCATCGCTACTACCGAGGCGGACGGAGCATAGAAGGCGCTACCAGTCTTGAGCAGAGCTACAATTTCCGCTCCGCCATTGGCGGCCCTCTTGCTTAGTTCAGCGATGCGCTCCGCCGAAAGCAATTCAGTGATGGGGATGCCCGAAACGGTACTATAGCGCGGCAATGGCACCATCGTATCGCCGTGTCCGCCCAGCACGAAGGCCGATACATCCTCAACTGATACATCTAGTTCCTGGGCGATAAAGGTTCGATAGCGGGCCGAGTCCAGCACCCCCGCCATGCCGATAACCCGATTCTTGGGGAAGCCGCTGACTTTGTGGCAAAGTTGTACCATTGCGTCCAGCGGATTGGTGACGACGATAATAATCGAATTGGGCGAGCGGCTGACGATATTTTCGGTGACTTGCTTGACGATGGTAGCGTTAATCATCAACAAATCATCGCGGGTCATGCCCGGTTTGCGGGGAGAGCCACTGGTAATAATTACCACGTCGCTATCGGCGGTATCATCATAATCTACTGTGCCTGTCACCATACTATCGTAGCCGTAGACCGGGCCGCTTTCCAGAATATCCAGAGCTTTACCCTGCGGCATTCCGTCCACTTGCGGAATATCCAGCAGCACGACATCATAAAAATTACGTTCTGCTAACCGCTGTGCAGTGGTCGCGCCGACGTTGCCCGCCCCGATGACCGTCACTTTCTTCCGTGCGCCCATGTTTTTCTCCTTTTTCCTTCCTCTTTGAAGCCTGCTGAAACTAAACCAAATAATTTAATCAGGACTTTAGCTTGGAATAATTTTCTGAGTTGAGGAAATCGTGCTAAACCCCAAAACTGAGTTTGGTTATATTTAAAAATTTTACGGCGTAAATTTTTTAAATATAACTTTCCGAGTTTACCCCGCTTTGCCAGCGAAAGTCCTAGTAATTTGGAGCAATAATTGACAAGAAGTTCACAATCCCAAAAGTATTCTAACCCAGCCCGCCCCCTTTATCAAGCTGAGAGCAAATAGGCTTTATCTATAATCTGGATAGGTAATTTACTAGAGTAACTGCCGTAACTCATCGGTCAGAGCCTGACTGAGTTCTGGTTGCCCGTGAAAGGCGGCGGGGGTATTCTGGAAAACCTCAATCTTCCAGCGACCCGCTTTCCCGGTGGCAACCATGGTTTGAAGGGCGTTGACATCAGGATTGAGGTCGGTCTGTCCAGGCGGTATCATTCCAACGATGGCGCTTAGAACTGCGACTTCCGGGGTTAAAAAGCGCACTCCGCGAACTTTTGAGACATAGGGTGCGGTTTGGTGGTCTCGAAAAATTTGACTGAGGTGGGCTTCGATTTCGGCTCGTCCGTCTACCGTACTGCCATCGAAGCCAATCATTTGGGCTTGGTCGGCAAAGCTGGCCGCCATATTTAGGGCGTGGCGCTGATTCCAGCTATCTATAAGGTTTCGGTATAAATTCCGAATTTCGTTTTCCTGGGCAGAATAAGCGTTTTGTAACTCCATCTTTAATCTCCTTCCTCTTCCAAATAATCGTCGTCGGGAGTGGCCTCATTTTTTAGCTCTTGCCAGACCTGTTTTGAAACTCGGCTGGTAATATCGTGAGCATAGCCGCGCCGCAACAAAAAGCCGCCTAGCTTGCGGTAAAAGCCCTGCCAGTTTTCCGCAGCATAGCGGCGGCCCTGCTTACGGGCCAAATCGAGAGCCTGACTTTCTTCCAACTTGAGGCCGCCTTCGGCTTCATCGTCGCCCTCTTCGGCTTCGGCATCCAGGGTCGTGGTAATCGCTGCGTCTATGATGTCGCGGGGTACGCCTTTTTTCATCAATTCCTGACGCAGCAAATTGCGGCCTCGTGGCGCGAAAGCCGAGCGGTTCTCCACCCAGAAAGCGGCAAAGCTGGCATCGTTCAGATAATTCAAATCTTGCAACCGCTCAATCACCGCCTTGACGGTATCGGTGTCGGCATCGGGATAGCGTTTGCGGAAATGGGTCTGGATTTCGGCCTGGCTACGGGGACGCATCGCCAGCAATTGCAAGGCCATCGCCAGCCCCTTGTTATACAAATCAGCCGACTGCAATTCGGCGCTATCTTCCTCGGAAAGCACTACTCCGGCCCGGAGATGGCGCTCGGCGACTAGCACCGCCGCCAGACTGAAAGCATACTCGTCCTCGACAAAGATATTTACCCGGTCAGGGTTGCTCTGCTGGAATTCTACCGCGCTTATCTTGCCGCCGCCGATAAATTTCTGGGGCTTTTTGCCCTCAATCCCGCTCTTTTTATTCCGCCCGAAAGAGCTTCTTTTATTCCCAAATTTGTTTCCAAAAGACATTGTTTAGTCCCAATCGTGGTGCATAAAAAAGGCCGACACAAGTGGTCGGCCTCTCAAGTTTTTGAAATGGTAAAGGGTCGGCTTCTAAAGCTATGAGCTGACCGCTATTTAGAACTCGCCATCCTCGCCATCGTCCTCATCCGGTTCAGGCTCGATTAGCGAAATCGGGCCAACTGCCCCAATCGGCAACAGCCCTTTATCGGCGTTGTTCTGCTGGCGAATCATCCCTTCGATTTCCTGAGCAACATCTGGATTGGCCCGCAGGAAATCTTTGGCATTCTCACGGCCCTGACCCAAACGCTGGTCGCCCAGATAGAAGAATGCGCCACTCTTGCGGACGAGGTTCATCTGCACCCCAACATCAATCAGGTCGCCCTCTTTGCTGATGCCCTGCCCGAAGGTTATATCAAATTCGGCTTTGCGGAAAGGCGGCGCAACCTTGTTCTTGACAACCTTCACCCGGACGTGGTTGCCGACTTCATCTTGACCGATTTTGATGGCCTCGACCTTGCGAATGTCCATCCGAACCGAAGCATAAAATTTGAGGGCATTACCGCCGGTGGTGGTTTCAGGGTTGCCGAACATCACTCCGATTTTCATCCGCAATTGGTTGATGAAAATCAGACAGGTATTGCTCTTGCTGACCGCGCCGGACAGCTTGCGGAGGGCCTGGCTCATCAAGCGGGCCTGCAAACCGACGTGGGCATCGCCCATATCGCCTTCAATTTCAGCGCGAGGTACGAGGGCAGCCACGCTATCTATTACAATGACATCAATCGCGCCACTCCGCACCAGGGTTTCGGCGATTTCAAGGGCTTGCTCCCCGGTATCGGGCTGTGAGATAAGCAGATTATCGAGGTCAACCCCACAATTGGCGGCATAGGCCGGGTCAATCGCGTGTTCAACATCAATATAGGCCGCGACCCCGCCTAACTTCTGGGCCTCGGCAATAATATGCTGGGCCAGGGTGGTTTTACCGGAAGACTCTGGGCCGTAGATTTCAATAACCCGTCCGCGAGGTACTCCGCCCACTCCCAGCGCCAGGTCAAGCGAAATTGCGCCGGTGGGGATAGCATCCACCGCCATTTTAGCCCCGACATCGTTCATCCGCATAATCGCGCCTTTGCCGAAGTTGCGCTCGATTTGCGACATCGCCGATTCGATGGCCTTGTCACGCTCGCCCTCTTTGGCATTTCCTCGGTTAAATTCGACCAGCTTTTCTTCTTTTTCCACTCCATTCGCACTGGAGCCTTTGGCGGTTCTTGCCATTTTTCTTTCTTCTCTTTCTGCCGTGCTTGCTTTGCGGTACTATCTTTTCGCTAATTTTCGGAAGATTTGTTCTAAATTGTAACCCAATCCAACAACAAAGTCAAGCTATTAATCGTGCTTTTCTTGCAATAGTGCCACTCTTTTGGGACGAGTTTTAGCTCATTTTCCAGAAAGATTTACTCAAAAATTTACCTGCCGCCCGCCTGATTAGGTCTATTGTGGCTGGTTATCCACAATATCAAAGACCAGCGATACCAAAGGCACTTGAACTGATTCGCCCGCGTGATTCAGGAAAGTAAAGTAGTGATTGGCGCGGTCTTTGGGATTAAAATGGTCTGGCACAATTTGGTTGAACAAGGCTGCCGCTCGCTCGGCAATCCCGGCGCTTTTGTCGGGGGTGGTCAGTATCACAAAATCATCACCCCCGATGTGACCTACAAAATCGCTCTGACTCCCTCTTTCCTGAGTCGCCCGTCGCAGACAGGTTGCCGCCTGCCGAATCAGCTCATCCCCTTCGGCAAAGCTGTAGACCTCATTATAAGCCGATAGGTGTTCAATATCGGCATAGACAATTGTCCAATACTCGTCCGGGTCGGAGGTGCGCTCCTCAATTTGGTACTGGGAGGTCTTAGGGCCGGGCAAACTGGTCAGCTCGGAGTAATCGTCTTTGCGAAGGTGTTGCAACTGGGCGCGAACCCGCCGCAGCAATTCATCGGTTTCAAAGGGCTTGGTTATATAGTCGTCCGCCCCCTGGTCGTAACCCGCCACCCGGTCACCAACCCCGGTCTTGGCGGTCAGCATAATCACCGGAATATGATTAAAGCGAGCATCGCGCTGCATCTGGCGGCAGACCTCGTAGCCGTCCATTCCCGGCAACATCAAGTCCAGAATAACCAGGTCGGGCAATTCATGTTCGAGCTTTTCCAGGGCCTGCTCCCCGCTATAAGCCTTGACAATGGTATAACCCTCTTCGGACAGGCTTTCTTCGACCATTTCGACAATCAAGGGTTCATCATCCACCACTAATATTTTGCTCATTACCTGCTTCGACTCCTTTGCGTTATCGGATACTGTTTCAAGAGTGTTCCGTAAATCCGTTCATACCTCAAATTGCTAAAATAAGCTGCTAATAAAGAGAATGTCGGCTTGCTGAAATAGTTCCTGTTGCGCTTTTTAGCCCTATCGGGCTTAAATCTGCACTTCTTGTTTGACCGCTCCGGCCATCAATAGCCCTAACTCCTGGCGCAATTCTTCGCGCTCCTCGTCGGTATGGGTTTTGTTTTCGACAACGGCTAGTACCTGACCCTTGTACATCACCGCGATGCGGTCACTTAAAGATAAAATCTCATCTAGTTCGCTGGACACCAGCATAACCGCTACTCCCGCATCGCGCTGGCTGATAAGATTTTGATGGATGAACTCAATTGAGCCGACATCCAGCCCGCGAGTAGGTTGAACCGCAATCAGCAGCTTGTTTTCGCGGGTAAATTCGCGGGCCACCACCGCTTTTTGCTGATTGCCGCCCGAAAGCTTACCAGCCTGGGTGATGACATTCGGGGTGCGAATATCGAACTTTTTGACCAGCTTTTCGGCATATTGGTCTACCGCTTTATGGTCAATCACCAGCCCCTTGACGAAAGGCGCACGGTAGTAGCTGGACAGCACCAGATTATCGTCCACGCCGTAGGGCAGCACCAGGCCAAAGCGTTGGCGGTCTTGTGGGACATATCCCACTCCGGCTTCGGTACACTCACGGGGGGTTTGCCCGATTAAAGTCTGCCCCTCCAAATAGGCCTGACCCCCCGTCGCCGGACGCAACCCGGTCAAGACTTCTACCAATTCGGTCTGTCCGTTGCCTTCTACTCCGGCGACCCCGACCACCTCGCCTGCCCGCACGCTCAGGCTCGTTCCGTTCAGGCTCATAATCCCCCGGTCATCCAGGGCCTGAAGGTTTTCGATTTTTAGCACCTCTTTACCGGGATGAGATTGACCTTTTTCAATCCGCAAGACTACCGAGCGACCAACCATCAGGGCCGCCAAACTTTCCTCAGTGGCGGTACTGAGGTCGTCCACCCCGCCGACCATCTTACCCAACCGCAAGACTAGCACCCGGTCAGCAATCGCCAGCACCTCACGCAGTTTGTGGCTGATAAAGATAATGGATTTCCCCTCGTCGGTCAGATTTTGCATAATCGTAACCAGTTCGTCCGCCTCCTGAGGGGTCAAGACGGCGGTTGGCTCATCCAGAATTAGAATATTGGCGTTACGATAAAAAGCCTTGACGATTTCGACCCGCTGTTGCAGCCCGACGCTTAAATCCCCGACCATCGCCTCCGGGTCGAGCGCCAAACCGTACTGTTCCGAAAGCTGCCGGATTCTCTCACCGGCGGCCCGAATGTTCAGCTTACGCAGCCCCTTGACCGCTTCGTTACCCAGCACAATATTTTCAGCGACGGTCAGGGTCGGCACGAGCATAAAGTGTTGGTGGACCATTCCGATTCCAGCCCCAATCGCGTCGTTTGGGCCGCTAAAATGGACTGGCTGACCATTCAGCAAATACTCGCCTTTGTCGGCCCGGTACAGCCCATACAAAATGTTCATCAGGGTGGATTTGCCCGCCCCGTTTTCGCCCAAAAAGGCCAGCACCTCGCCTCGCTTGAGGGCAAAGCTGATATTATCATTGGCTATTACGCCTGGAAAGATTTTGGTGATGCCGCGTACTTCCAGTACGGCAGAATCGCCGCCCGGCTCATGTCCGTTCTTGCTCTGCTCCAATCCTCGCTATCCCTTCCAAATTCGCTTTTCGCTTTGAATAAATAATGGTGTAGTATAAGGAATACAAAACCGCTCAAGTCTGGCTTACTTTATGCTGCTGCTATTTTACCAAATGCCGGGGGTTAAGTCTAATCTCGGCCCGCCGCATTTACGAAAAGGTTTGACGTTGGCTAATAAGCGAATACAATATAAGCAGGGTATTTCGGCTAAAGAATAGGGGTGTGAACAGATTACAGGCAATATGTCAGAGCAAAACACTGAGGTTCGGGCCGACCCCGCTTTCAAGTTGATTACCAACCAAATCGCCCAGGAGCTTAGTTTGAAAGTCATTGGGGCGGAATTACCCCAAACCCTGACCGCCGATTTAGTGCTTGAGATACCGTCTGACATCAGTCCGAAACTGGAAGATAGCCTGTTTAGCTTTCTAATCGGCTATGAATATGCGGTAATTGAGTTCAAGGGCCAAAACGACCGGTTCACCTTACCTAAGTTTTTGACCAATCTGGCCCGGATTGCCCTATTCTGTCTGAAACGCCCGGAGGTCGAAGTCGGCAAAGTCCTAAATCTGTTTGTCTGTTCGCGCTATCCCCAAGAAATTTTGGGGCTGGCAAATCCTACTCCCGAACAGGCCAGCTTTAGAAATACCGCCCAGGAACCCTGGGTGTGGCGGGCCAGCTTTTTCTTTCAGGAGATAATGATTGTAATCTGCCGGGATTTGCCGCTTGAACCACGTTATTACCAATGGCTGCTTTTTGCTCCGGCAGACACCCAAAAATGGCGCGAATTTGTCAAAACGGCCCTCCGTGAGGGCCGACGCGACTTGGTGGCTTCACTTAGAAGCTTGAGACCAAAGGAGTTTAACGAAATGCAAATAGATGTAAATGAAATCTTGAGCCAGCTCGATCCGAAAGAGCGCAAACGCTTGAACAAAGACTGGGCGGAGGTGATGGAAGAGAAATTGCCCGAAATGGCGAATGAAGAGCCAGACGAGTTATTGGAGTTATTTGATAACTTTCTCTCAAAAATCACGCCTACCCAACGTATTCGGTTTCTTCAATCATTAAAGGTGGATGACCAAACTGACTCGAAATACTTAATCTCAGCTAAAGCGGTCAGGGGAAAGTTTTCACAATTTTGGTGCAAATCAGCCGATTGGTCGGGTTGCCGAGAGTGGTAGTCAGGGCTACCTGCCGCCCGGTGAAGTTCGCTACTCGCAGATTTTGTAAGGTTACGCCGCCTTTGAGGGTCAGGCCGTCGGTGGAGGCGGGCAGAGTATTCCCGCCGCGAATCGTTACCGGCGAACTGCAATTGCCGCCGTCAATCGTCACTCCTTTTGGAACATCTGGCAGCTTGTCGGCGACTGTCACCGTCGTTACCGTCGCCTTGAAGGTTACAAGCTGCCCATTAGCAGGGCTGGCGTTTTTGAGGGCATAAGAGAGTGTGCCGGGCGGTGGGGTGTGATCGCCGGGGTCGCTGCTACTGATTACCGCAAAGCCGCTTACCGCGACAGTTTTGGTATCGGTCAATCCAGAGTTTATGGTATCCGTCACCGCCAGGGTGCGCGAACCCCCGGTATTAAACCGCACTCCATTAGTGAAAGTCTTGACCCCGTTATCGGCGGCAGTGAAGGTATAATTTGTCGGTAAGTCGGCTACCGGGTCGCTGCTGCTAAAGGCCACCGTGCTGGTATAGCTCATATCCACCGTGCCACAGCCATTCAAGGCCTGTACCGTCACCGAGAGCGGATTACCGGCGTTGGTCGAGGTAGCGCCGTTAGTTGCAGGTTGCTGGGAAAAGGTTGGTTTAATAAAACGCTGATAGTTTTACTTTGGGCATTAGTGAATATTAAATCCGGGCGGCTGTCGCCATTCAAGTTTACCGCTGCGACCGTATTGGGGAAAGTTCCGCCGGGGAGGGGGCTATTACTGGCTGAAGTGAAGCTACCCGCACCGTTGCCCAGTAGAAAACTTAGATTATTGCTATTTGAATTGGCAATCACTAAATCGGCTTTACTATCGCCGTTAAAATCGGCTACCGTTAGCCCGATTGGATAATTCCCCACCGTAAAATAAGCCGGGCTTACGAACCTGCCCGCGCCGTCACCCAGCATCACCCCGGTGCTATTTGTCCCACTGGTAAATACTATATCCAGCTTGCCATCGCCGTTAAAATCCCCGGCCTGGATTATCTTTGGATAACTGGCGCTAAACGGACTGCCACTGACCGGGCTAAAGCCGCCTGTGCCGTTGCCCGCCAGCAGAGTTATAGAATTGTTGATGCTATTCGTAACTGCCAGGTCAAGTTTGGTATCGCCATTGAGGTCGCCAGTATCAAAC
>JBBRSG010000118.1:0-19174 GCA_038245615.1 Chloroflexia bacterium
GACGCGGCGCAAATTGTCAAAAAGCTTTCAGGTGGCCTTACGGCGCATCCTGACGACGGTGCTGGCTTTTTCAAGCCTTTTGTGCGTGATAGTTTCGGTCAGCTTGCTTTCGGCGAAGGATGAGCAATCCGACCCGATTCGCGCTCCGTATCTCACGGCGGGCGAGGTCGGCATGTTCGATTGGCTGCGCCAGAATGCCACTCTCGGCGAGGTGGTCTTGAGCGGGCCACTGTTGGGCAACCAGTTGCCGGGTCGCGCTCCGGTGCGGGTTTTTTATGGACATTTGATGGAAACCCTGAATGTGGATGAAAAATACCGAATTCTGAACCAGTTTTTCGATGTGAATACGACAATGGCGGTCAGGTATGGTATAATTTCTAGTTGGGGCTTGAAATATCTGGTCTATGGTTGGCGCGAGGCCAAGCTTGGCGGGTTCGACCCGGCAACCGGCGGCTGGCCCAAAGTCTATGACCGGGATGGAGTACAGCTTTACAAGCTTTCGTCCCCTTAATCCCCCATCTCGTAGGGGCGACCCTACCAAAAGATGCTGTGATAATATAGTTTTAAGGAGTAAAGTGTTACCGTTTGCAACCTCCGAGGCGCTACTCGTCCCTACGTCTAGCCTAACGCCTCTACCATTGGGAGCCAGCCTATTGAATAGTGTCGCCGGACTGGGCGAATTTGAGGAATATTGCTGGCAATATCTCCACCGCCTGCCGGGGTCTTACCGTTTGGGCCGGATTACCACTCGTGTCGAGACCGAGGTTGGGGCTTTTGGCGGACGGCGCTATGAGTTCGATAGCCGCTTGTTCCGGGCCGATAATCTGCAAGAGCCGGTCGGACAGCTAATGGTGACATTATATCGGCGACCCGGCGGCCAGACCGACGATATTTTCCTTGAACTGGAACAATGTCAGCTCTGGTATCCTGAAATGCGGGGACAGGGGCTTGGTCGGATTATCGTCGAACTGGTCAAGGATTTGGGGCGAGGGCTACAGGTCAAAGGCTTGACCGCGATTGCTATTTACGATGGTCGGTTTGTGTGGCCTGCTTTGGGTTTTCGGTTTGGCGATTATCTGCCAGAAGAAGCCTCTGCCGCTAAATTCCGCCAACGCTTTTTGAAGTATTGCCAGCGACACGGGCTAACTGCCCCGGATGTCACCGGCTGGGATGCCCCCGATTTCGCCCGCTATTGTGCCGGACCGGAAGTTTTGGCAACAGTCGGGCATCGCATGGATTGGCGACGGGAGCAGGTCGGGTTCGGGCGGGCCTTCCTGTTGAGCCGCCGCCCCTTTTTCCTCAGCATGCCCCTTGCAGCAACGGAAGCGCCTGCCAGTAATCAGAAGGCTATTTTGCAATATAGCCCTGCTATTTAATCTGACTCGAACTTATATTAACTTATATTCAGGTTTAACTAAACTCATCTTATTGCCAGTTACGGCAGGCTCAACGGGTATTTCGGCTTGACCGCTTGCGGTTAATCCAGATGCAAAGTTGAGCCAATGCCCGGCAATTCCCTCAACTTTTCTCAATTTTTCCTCAATAAAGATGCTGCGAAAAATACGACTGAGAGTCGTAAAGGCCCGCCGGTTTGGGGTGGCCCAGATTAGAAAAGTTAAATTCGGGTTAATTTTGAGTTAATTTTAAATAAAGGGGTAAAAGTGGCAAAACGCAGGGCTTGACAATCGGCTAAATAGAGGGTACTGTTTAAGAGGCCGCTAATCCCCAACGGGGATTGAAACTTCCACCTTGCGGCTTCATTTTGATTGCAGAAAACGAGTTTAAGAGGCCGCTAATCCCCAACGGGGATTGCGCTGGGGGCTGAGTTGGCTTTTGGACCGAACGGGGAAGGGTTGAGGGGCTGACCAGGGCCGGGCGGCAAGAACTGGAAGCCATTGTTAGCAATTATCGGAACTTCTGACCGCGCCCGTGACCGAGTAGCCGGTTTTGAGGAGTTGGTTGCTATGTTAAAAGGGGAATTGTGAATGGGTACATAAAAAGCGGCGGGATTTTGCATGATTGGGCAAAATCCCGCCGCTTTTTTAGCTAAAAATTACTCTTCGAGCGCCCCGCCGATGTAGGCCGTCAGGTCGGCTACCCGGCAGCTATAGCCCCATTCGTTGTCGTACCAACTGACGACCTGAATCAGGTCGCCACCGACTACCATCGTACTGAGCGCGTCTATGATGCTGCTGCGCGGGTCGCCCCGATAGTCTACCGAGACCAACGGCTCATCGGAATAGCCCAAAATATCTTCCAGGTCGCCCTGGCTGGCTTCCAGAAGGGCGGCGTTGACTTCCTCGACCGTCGTATTGCGCCCGACTACCGCTTTGAAATCAATCACCGAAACCGTGCTGGTCGGCACGCGCATGGAGAAGCCATCAAACTTGCCTTTGAGTTCAGGAATAACCAGGGCCAGGGCTTTGGCCGCCCCGGTAGTGGTCGGGATGATGCTGAGGGCGGCGGCACGTGCGCGGCGCAAGTCTTTGTGGGGCTGGTCGAGAATCACCTGGTCGTTGGTGTAGCTATGGACGGTTGTCACCATGCCCTTGACGATGCCGAACTTTTCCAGGATAACTTTGGCAACCGGAGCCAGGCAGTTGGTGGTGCAACTGGCGTTGGAGATAATGTTGTGCTTTTCCGGGTCATACTGCTCGTGGTTGACCCCCATCACAATCGTAATATCTTCGCCTTTAGCCGGGGCGCTAATAATGACTTTTTTAGCCCCGGCCTTGATATGGCCTTTGGCAGCCTCGGCATCGGTAAACCGCCCGGTGGATTCGATTACAATCTCCACTCCCAGTTTACCCCAGGGCAAGTTAGCCGGGTCGCGCTCGGCGGTAATCTGCAAAGTCTGCCCATTGATTTTGAGGGCATTTTCTTCGATTTCGACCTCGCCGTCAAAAAAGCCGTAGTTGCTATCATATTTGAGCAAGTAGCCCAGGGTTTGGGTATCGGTAATATCGTTGACCGACACAACTTCGATGTCATCGGAATACTCATCCATGAGCGCCCGGTAAGTTTGGCGACCAATCCGGCCAAAACCGTTGATACCGACTCGTATTGCCATTACTCAATCTCCTTCTTGCGTGCTGATGCTCCGTGTTCAGAGAGCGCCGTGTGGTTCTAAAAAGCTCTGGCCTGCGAACTTGTGGCCGGTGGAGTCCTGTCAGATTACGACTGCCTAATTATAACACGCGGTGTATTTCTATACAATTGACATTTGTGATATTATTCTCACATGAATACTTTAGCCCATTTGACACGCGGCGAGATTAGCGAGAGCCGCCATGCCGGTTTTATCGCTATCGCCAATTCGCAGGGGCAAGCCCTGTATACTTCTGGCCCACTCGAAGAAGACCAGGTATCTTTTTTGCGCTCGTCCGCCAAGCCCATGCAAGCTACCGCCCTGGTGGAGTCAGGGGCGGCAGACCGCTTTGGCCTGACCCCGGCGGAACTGGCAATAGCCTGTGCCTCCCACAACGGCGAGGAAGAGCATACCCGCCTGGTCGCTGGAATGCTGGAAAAGGGCGGCCTTTCGCCCGACCAGCTATTGTGCGGCTGGCACTGGCCGCTCCATGCGGCGACCACTGACCGCATGAAGGTCGCCGGGCAAGTCCCGAATAATTTGCACAGCAATTGCTCCGGTAAGCATACCGGAATGCTTCTGACTTGCAAACACATGGGTTGGCCTACCGAGAACTACACCGAGCCGGAGCATCCCCTTCAGCAATTGCTTTTGCAGACGGTAGCTGAATTCGCCGGGTTGCGGCCTTCCGAAATAGCAACCGGGCGCGATGGCTGTTCGGTGGTTTGCTTTGGCATGACGACCGTCCAGATGGCGACGGCCTTTGCGCGACTGGCCCGGCCTGCTTACTGGCGGGAAGTGGGTCGCCCGGAACGAGCCGAAGCGGTCGAGCGGTTGACCACTGCCATGCGGACATATCCCTTTAACGTCGGGGGGACTGACCGCACCGATACCGATTTGATGGAAGCTGCCCCAGGTGGACGGATTTTCTGCAAAGGCGGGGCCGAAGCGGTGTGGTGCGCCGGTTTCCCCGAACCGGGTCTGGGGCTGGCGATGAAAATCGAGGACGGCGCAACACGAGCCGAACCAGTCCTTATCACCGAGGTACTGCGGCAGACCAATCTTTTGACCGAGGCCGAAATTGCGCCCTTCGAGGCTAAACACGTCAAACCTTTGCGGAATGTGCGCGGCCTGGTCATCGGACATTACCAAACCACCTTTGATTTGCGCTCCCCCGAAAAATGGCAAACCGACGGCTGATGCTGAGAAAGCGGGCCGTTGGCTCGGCCTGCTTTCTCCCCGAACAGGGCCAGGGTTCTTTCTACTTTCCAAAACTTGTTGATACATTAGAACAAATGTTGTATAATTATTTTAATATATTCTCGGCTATTTTTAGAGCCAAACCTATTGCTTTGTTGGTTTATTTCCAATTGCAAAACAAACGGCTTTCGCCAGTTGCCAGCCTCAAATTCAGCGATAAGGTTTGCTCGGCGGGGTCATAATCTGCCGCCGGACTGCCGGGGCGGATTTCGCTTTGGTCAAAGCGGATAATTTCAGGATTGGCACAGTTTTCAATCCGCAGCCGAAAAGCCGTTCCCGGTTGTCCCCTTAATTCTATCTCCAAAACCCCGGCCTCATAGCTTGCCGCCGACACCTCGACTTCGGGCGAGACCTCGGCTAGATAGGGTGCGGCAAAATCAGGTCGCCAACTCATGAGCGAATAAAGCCCGCCGCCCTCGGCAGGGAGAGCCTCGGCTATCGCCAGCAACGCCGTGACGTAGGGCGCAGGTTTGGCCTGATAATAATAACCGCCCACCGGGTCGGAAACCGGCTCAAGTTGGCTCTCGGCCCAGGCCAACAGACCAGCCTGGGTCGCCGTATCGCCCATTTCGCGGGCCAAAACTGCCGCAAACGCGGTATTCAGGGCGCTAGTGCTGATTTCCAGGCTTTCGGTTGGGCCGAGCGACCCCAGATGGAGTTGACCTTGTTTGTCGGCTTTCAGGCGACGGCGCAAGCGCGGGTAAATCTGCCCAACCATTCCCGGTTGCCACGCCGCCATAAAAGCCAACCCCCAGGCATCGGTCAGATTAAAGCTGACCGGCAAGGGTAGATGCAGTTCGGACATATAGGCTACACTCAAAAGACCGTTCGGGGCGGGCAAAGGCAGGCCGTTATTCAGCCCCCCGGTCAGCATTTTTTTCTCAACCCACTCGGCCCACCGCCCATTAGCCTGGGCCAAATCGGTGCCGTGCAAGCGATCATAGAGCAAGTTGCTGATGCAGACATGATTATTGCAGGCCACGTAAGCCCGGCCCGGTTCGCAGCAGACCCCCCCGAAATGACTTTCCTGCATCTGGGCCGCGAGATGGCGGGAGAGCGAACTATGAGTATAGTGGAACTCGAACTGTTCGCCGTCGGCTTCGGCCCGCAGATATAGACCTTCGCGGTCATAGCGGGCATCGTCGGTCAGCATCTGATAAAACCCCAACAGTGAAGCTAGATGGGCGCTGTACTGGATATTCCCCTGTTGGCAGGGGTCGGGCGGAATAAAGCCGGGCGTACCCATTTTGGTATGGACAAACTCCACCGCGTTTTGCATCCGGCTTTTGGGTAGATTAGCCCGCGCCTGCAAGCTGCGTGCGCCATTCAGCCAGTAGGCCCACGTTTCGGCCTGAGCCATCCGCTCGATTAGATCCCGGAGAGCGGCAGCATAAGGAGCGCGATAGGCCGGAGTCCGACGAGCCAGAGCGTACAGGGCATAGCCCATAAAGGCAATCTGGAAGCGCAAACCAAAGTTCATCCCCTCGCTGGGAGTGCGATAAAAACCGGCCCAGCTATCGGGCGGTTGCAAAGCCATGCCTCGTAAATAGCGCAAATAGCCCAACTCGCGGGCGGTTAAAGTGTTATCCACATTTTCGATACTGGCTGGCATAACCCGCTCCTGATTTTTGGAATGACCTTAAATTTCCTTAAATATTTCTTAAATAAGGTGCTTTGTCTAGTGACAAAAAGTATACACCTGTAATATAATATCTGCATGGCAAACAGGCACACTGCTCCCAGCCTGAACTTCACAGTTTCCCTGCCACCCGGCATTAATTCCCAATATGCTACTGTCAATGGGCGTAGGGTTTTGAGCGCCGAGGCCCGCCGTTGGAAAAGTGAGGTAGAGCGCAAGCTCGATGGGCTGGAAATTCAAGGGGTTCTAAGTGACCAGTTAAAGGCGGGGTTCGCCAGGTCGTATCTGGCGGTCTTTCTGGATTTTTATTTTACTACTCCCCATAAGCGCGACCTGGATGGCGGCTTGAAGATAACTTTGGATGCTCTATGTCAAGCACTAGGGTTGAACGACAATCGGGTAGTGGATATTCATTTGATAAAAAAGATTGACCCACTGCATCCTCGCCTAGACATTACGCTGGAAGCTGTTTCGGACTGGCATTTTGACCTGGAATATAACTATATAGCGCCGGAAGATAAATCGGATACTGGGCTGGACAAGCTTAATAATAATTAAGGCATATGCCAAACTTCATATAACTTTATAATTGTGTAATCAAAGGGTAGCCAAAACTATATAAAATGGTGTATAATATCCTTTATATATTAAATTCTATTAAGGCTAAGGTTAGCCCGGCGGCAATTAGAAAGGCACAATAAACCATGTCTGCAAGTGGCCCGGCTGGTAGCAGCGAAGCCATTGTTATTTTAGATTTTGGCTCCCAGTTCACCCGGCTAATTGCTCGGCGCGTGCGGGAAGCCCAGGTTTATTGTGAGATTTTGTCGTACGAGGCCGACTGGCAAAAGGTTGCCGCCCTAAATCCGCGTGGGTTCATTCTTTCGGGCGGGCCCGCCAGCGTCTATGAACCAGGTGCGCCGCAACTGCCAAAGTATGTCCTGGAAAGCGGGCTGCCGGTGCTGGGGATTTGCTATGGAATGGGGCTTTTGGCCCGCGAGTTGGGTGGCCTGGTCGAAGCTGCCAGCGCCCGCGAATATGGACAGACCGAGGTAGAACTGGACACCCAGACCGCTTTGTTCGCTGCCCTACCCAACCCCTTGAGCGTCTGGATGAGTCACGGCGATAATATTGCGGCCCCGCCCCCCAACTTTGTCGTTACCGCTCACACTCGCAACACCCCGATTGCCGCGATGGAGGGTTTCAGTCCCAAAAACGCCCCAGTCCTCGGTTTGCAATTTCATCCCGAAGTCCAGCATACCAGTCACGGCGGTGATATTTTACGCCATTTTTTGTACGACACCTGTCAATGCAAAGGGGATTGGACGGCTGACTCGTTTATTCACAGCACGATTGAGGCGATTGGACAACGAGTTGGGCCGACGGAACAGGCGATTTGCGCTTTGAGTGGGGGGGTAGACTCGGCGGTGGCGGCGACATTGGTAGCCAGAGCTTTGGGCGAGCGGCTGACATGCGTTTTTGTGAATAATGGCCTCTTGCGCCAGGGTGAAGCCGAAAGCGTGGTCAAAATCTTCCGCGACCAATTGGGGCTAAAACTGATTTATGTGGATGCCGCCGGACGCTTTTTGGACAAACTGGCAGGGGTCGAAGACCCGGAACAGAAACGCAAAATCATCGGCACCGAATTTATCCGCATCTTTGAGGCCGAAGCCCGCAAGCTGGGCGACATCAAGTGGTTGGTGCAGGGAACGCTCTATCCCGATGTAATCGAAAGCGCGACCTCGGAGAGCAAATCCGCCAGCCGAATTAAAACCCATCATAACGTCGGGGGCTTGCCACTCGACATGGAATTAAAGCTGATTGAACCTTTGCGCTATTTGTTTAAGGATGAAGTGCGTCAGGTCGGCCTGGAACTAGGTCTACCGCCCGATGTCGTCTGGCGACAGCCTTTCCCCGGCCCTGGGTTAGCGGTACGAGTGCTGGGGGCCGTCAGCGAGGAGCGACTGGCGGTGCTAAGAACGGCGGATGCGATTGTCCGCGAGGAAATAAGGGCCGCCCAACTGGATGGCGAAGGGGAAGGCGCAGTCTGGCAATATTTCGCGGTTTTGACCCCGCTACAGAGCGTTGGGGTGATGGGCGACGGGCGGACGTACAGTAATCTGGTGGCGGTTCGGGCCGTCAGCAGCAAAGATGGTATGACGGCAGATTGGGCGCGGTTGCCGCATGAACTACTGGCCCGCATCAGCAGTCGGATAGTAAACGAAGTCGCCGGGGTCAACCGGGTAGTCTACGATATTACCAGCAAGCCGCCCGCTACAATCGAGTGGGAATAGACTTTACAGACATTTTTGGAAGGGGAATTATAAATTTCGTAATCATTCAGCCTTTACAGAGTTCTTACATTATTGTAATCTATTAGGTAATACATCCAATCATTTTCCGATTAATTCAGATTTGGATAAACAGGTTAAATTTTCAACCTGTAGCAGGTTTAGTTAAGTTATTCAGGTGGAAACGGCACCTGAACAAGAAATGGGGAACGTTAGCATGAATTTACCAACAATCCTGGTGGTAGACGATGACCCGCACATCCTGCGGTTGGTTCGTCAGGCACTCGAAGCGGAAGGCTTTCAAATCAGTACGGCGGTAACGGGGCAGCAAGCCCTCAACAAAATTACCCGTGAATTGCCCAGTCTGGCAATCGTAGATTTGAAACTGCCTGATATAGACGGCTTCGAGGTTTGCCGCCGAATTCAGCAATACGCGATTGTGCCGGTAATTATGCTAACCGGAGTAGATAACACCGATACAATTGTCAGTGGCCTTGACCGCTACGCCGAAGATTATATCGTCAAGCCCTTTAATAACCGCGAACTGGCGGCCCGCGTCCGGCGAGTATTGCGGCGCTTTGGCGATGTCCAGACCACCTCTTCTTCGGCGGAAATCGTGGTAGACGAGCTACTGAAGATTAATTTCGGGCAACATTGGGCCGATGTCCGCAACCACCGTCAGGAGCTAACCCCCACTGAGTCCAAATTGTTGCATATGCTGGTGCGCCATGCCGGGCAAGTTTTGACTACCGACTCACTTTTGGCGCGGGTCTGGAGTCCTGAAGAAGAAGTCTATGTCGAGGGGTTGCGGGTACATATTCGCCGGTTGCGCGAAAAGATTGAGCCGGATGCCTCCCACCCGACCTATATTCTCACCGAGCGGGGAGTAGGCTACCGCTTTAAGGGTTTTACCCAGGGACTATCCAGCGAGGGGGAGAACATCTTAACCAACGATACGACCCCGGCTATTCAGTAGCAAGCGGGTAGGATAAATGATGGTTAAGTAGTCTATAACTTGCGGATAATTAAGCGATAGTAGTTCCTAAAGAGGCAATTATTTAATAACAATCAAATGGGTTCTGTAAATGAATGAGACCAAAACACCAATTATGCTAGAGGAATTAAACTTTTTACGCCAGCGAGTGGCGGAATTAGAAGAACAAACCCAGAAATTGTATCAGCAAGCTTTTTTGTTGCAGCAGCGCCTTTCCGCCAGTAGCCTCAATGAAAAAGAACGGGCTGAATTCGTGTCGCATGTTGCCCACGAGTTGCGTACTCCTTTGACCTCAATTAAAGGGTATGTGGATTTGGTGTTGGAAGGGGAAACCGGCCCAATCAACGATTTACAACGCGAGTTCCTGAGTGTAGTTGGTCTCAACGCCGAAAAACTCGCGCGGATTATCGGCGATTTGCTGGATGTGTCGCGGTTAGAAGCCGGGCAACTGGACTTCAAGCCGGTGCTGACCGACTTGCAAAGCCTGGTGCTGGAAACCGCTGCCGAAGTGCGCCCGCAACTGGAAGCCAAAGGCGTGAAATTTGAAGTTACCGCTAATACTTCCCAACAAATGATTGCCAGCGTAGACCGAGAGCGGCTGGGACAGGCTCTACGAGCAATTATCGCCCACGCCGGACAAATTACCCCGCCCGGCAAAACGGTCTACCTGAATTTGCAGGCTGACCCCAATGTTTCGGACGCTATTATAAAGATAGAGGACGAGGGGCCAGGTATTCCACCGGGCGATATTGAAAAAGTCTTTACCAAGTTCTATCGCCCCGATAATCCGATTTTACGTGAGAGTATCGGGCCGGGGTTGGGGCTGGCAATTGCCAAGACTCTGATTGATATTCATGAAGGCAAGGTGCAAGCTGCCAATCGTCCACCTGAAAAAGGCGGCAGCTCGATGATTATTACCCTGCCGATGATTAGCCGGCCTATCACCGAATTAATGTCGTTTCAGGATGACGATGACCTGAATTCTGCCCCCCATTATGCGGCCCTGGTGATTAGCCAGAATCTGGAATTCGGCAAAGTGATGCAGCAGAGCCTCGGTCAGGGTGGCTTTCAGGTAATTGTCGCCCATGACCGGGCCGAACTGGTTTCCGAAACCCCGGCATGGCAGCCTGACCTGATTGTAAATAATGGCGCAGAACCCGATTTACTAAACGAGGAAGACCGCCGAAAATTAGCCCCGGCCCTGCGCGGTGCGGCTATCCTGACCTTGAACTTGTCACCGGTAGAGCAGCGAGTGATTGCCGCCGGAGCGCAGGCGGTACTGCCCTGGCCCGCCCCGGATGCCTTGATTCTGGATAATCTGGAACAAGCTATGCTGGATGATAAAGAGCGCAACGAAGCCAGTGTGAATGAGTTCAAACAGTTGCGTAGCCTTTTATTGGTCAGCCCTTCGACCGAGGCTCTGCGCGGCTTAGACCGGCTCTTGCGGGAGGCCGGTTATTTGAATGTCTACAAAGCTACCCGCGAGGCCGATGCTCTGACTTTGGCCCGGCGTTTCCGCCCAAACTGGTTGTTAGTGGATATTCCGGGCGGCGAGGACGATGCCGAAAACGGGCCGGGGCTGTTTGAAATTCTGCGCGAAGATGCCTATTTGCGAAAAACCCCTTCGATTGCTTTCTTACGCATCGAACAAATTGCGGCAGACCCTTCCCCGAACTATCGGCCTAATTTTGTGCCAGGGCCGGAAAACAATCTTCCGCGCCTCAATACCGATGAATACCGCACCCGACGCGGTAGCACATCCGAATTACGCAACAAGAAAGGTAATACCGGTGAGCTACGAGGAGGTCGGGCCGGGACTGGCGAACTTGCCCTTCATCCGAGCGGAGCTGACGATTTGAAGGGTTTATATTATAATATTGTCCCCAAACCTTTTTTGCAACGGCGCTTGATTAATGTCGCCCGGCGGTTAGTGGCCTTACGTTAGGTCTTTGAGATTAAGTACGGTTTTAAGCGTCAGATAACATAACAATTCTGAAGGTACGATTTTTGGGGAGGATGAAAAGCAGGTATCATCCGAACCAGGCGAGGAGATTTTCATGAAAGTATTAGTAGCTGACGACGAAAAAGATATTCGCCGATTGGTAGTTTTTACCCTGGAACGAGCCGGGTTCGAGATTTATGAGGCCGTAGATGGACAAGAGGCTTTGCAGATGGCGACGGATTTGCTGCCCGATTTGATTTTGCTAGATGTGATGATGCCCTACATGGATGGCTATGAGGTTTGCAAAAAATTGCGGCTGATACCAGAAATGAAGGATACCCCGGTACTTTTCCTTTCGGCAAAAGCCCAGAACTATGAAATCGGCGAAGGCATGGAAGCCGGTGGCACCGATTATGTCATTAAACCTTTTATTCCCCGCGAACTGGCGGCTAAAGTCAAGGCTTTGGTGGGAGTAAAGTAGGTCGGAGGTGAACTTTGGCGGCACGAACCAGTCAAAAAGCTCAGCTATTTAGCGAGTCGGTCATCCGTGAGATGACCCGTTTGTTTCTGGCCCACGCCAGCCAACCGGGAGTCGAGCCGGGGGTAAACTTAGCGCAGGGCTTTCCCGATTTTGCTGCGCCCGCCGAAATGAAAGCTGCCGCCTGCCGCGCTATCGAGGCCGATATTAACCAGTATGCGATTACCTGGGGTGCTAAATCGCTGCGGGATGCCATTTCGCGCAAGACTGAGCATTTCCAGGGCTATCGGCCCGACCCGGAGCGCGAGTTGACCGTGGCCTGTGGTGCAACCGAAGCGATGATGTCGGCGATGCTGGCAGTCGTAGACCCCGGCGACGAAGTAATTGTCTTCGAGCCATATTATGAAAACTATGCCCCCGATGCGATTTTGAGCGGGGCAATTCCCCATCATGTTACCCTCTACGAACCGGATTGGCATTTCAAACCAGAGGAATTGACGGCGGCTTTCAACGAAAAAACGCGGGTCATCATTATCAATACTCCCAATAACCCGACTGGCAAAGTTTTCAGCCGCGAGGAACTAGGGTTCATTGCCGGGCTGTGCCAGAAATGGGATGTCATCGCTATTACCGATGAGATTTACGAACACATGGTTTATAGCGGCGAACACGTAAATTTGGCGACTTTGCCGGGAATGTATGACCGCACTATCACGATTAGCGGTCTCTCCAAGACCTATAGTGCCACGGGCTGGCGGATTGGCTGGCTGATTGCGCCCCCCGACATTACCAATGCTATTCGCAAAGTTCACGACTTTCTGACGGTTGGGGCGGCTGCCCCTCTCCAGGAAGGGGCGGCCCACGCCCTGACCTTTCCCGATGAATATTATCAGAAATTGGGCGAGACCTATAAGGTCAAGCGCGATTATATGCTCGAATTCCTCTCCGAGGCCGGGTTTTATCCCTATGTCCCGCAAGGGGCTTACTATATTATGACCGATGCCAGCGACTTGATTAGCCGTTTTGGGCTGGCGGACGATATAAGCTTTGCCCGCTGGATGATTGAAAAAATCGGGGTCGCCACCGTCCCCGGTAGTTCTTTCTACCGTGACCGCGATTTGGGCCGCACCAAAATTCGCTTCTGCTTCTGCAAAAAGCCCGAAACCCTGGAACGCTCCCGCGAACTGCTGTTGCGGCTGAAAACCCTGTAATTTTATATTAGCATGGCGATCATCTACAAAATTCCTCAAGAGAGTTCAAGCTATCCCGAAGCCTCACTTTATATAGTTGAAAAAATCTCAACAATAATCCAAAACTCTATCCAAAGTGGGGAAAACTTTATCTTCATTCATACGAATCTAAAGCGGGGACTACCTCTGGAAAATATTAATAAAGTAGCTGGCCCTTTTATTGAAGCCTGGGCATTAGAGCAATTTGAAGACGTTGCCGCTGATTTAGGTAATGAGTACCAGCTAATAAATGTACAAGCGGGTAAACGGCTTGAGCCTTTCGATATCATACTTCAATTTAAGCGCCCTAGCCTTACTTCATCTTATATTTCGGCAAATGTGGACGTTAAAGCAACTTCTGAAGATATTCAAAACTCAGGTAAAAGCCCCAACATAACCTCATTTGCTGTAATTCGCTCTGAATATATAAAAGACCCTGATTTTATCTTTATTATACTTTCGTTAAAACATAAAGTTTACGGCGAGCGTGAGCTTACTACTGGGATAACTAAAGGGGTTATGGAGGTAGTATCTTTTTCAGTTTACGATCTGAAATATCTTTCGGAGGCAGATATAAGTTATAATCCGGCTCTGGGTACAGGACAACTTCAGGTAAAAGATATAACTTATGTAACTCTTGTACAAAGAACAACCTGGGACTTTCTTCAACTACTTGATAGGAAGTTTATTCGGTCAAAAGGCGAAACAGAATGGCTTAAATTAGCCCGAAAACATCAATGGATTAAAGAGGAAGAAGATGGAGTATAACCGTTTTATATGTAATGATGCTATTGAAACGATGTCAACTTTAGCCGATAATTCAATTGACCTTATTGTAGCCGACCCACCTTACAATTTGGGTAAGGATTATGGCAACAATCAAGATTTAAAAGCCTGGGATGAATATGAGCTATTTACCAAAGCCTGGATTGAACAAGCCGTAAGATTATTGAAACCTAGTGGATCGATTTATATTTTTATGGGTGTGCGATTTATTTCACGCTTATTCTTAATTCTGGAACAGGATTTTAAGTTATCATTTAATGGTTGGATTACATGGCATTATACGCAAGGAATGGGGCGTAAACAAGGTTTTTCACCCCGACATGAAGATATTCTCTATTTTACAAAAACTCAAAATTTCACCTTCAATTTAGATGCGGTTAGAATTCCTCAAAAATATTATCGTGAGCGAAACAATATGGCAGGGTCTAATCCTGGGGATGTTTGGGAATTTTCGCATGTCCATTATTGTAGTGCCGAAAGAGAAAATCACCCTACCCAAAAGCCAGAAGCATTGTTAGAAAGGATTGTAAAAGCCAGCTCTAATAGCGGGGATATAATCCTTGATCCCTTTGTAGGTAGTGGAACTACATGTAGAGTGGCCCAAACTTTAAACCGAAACTGGTTAGGCATAGACATTAATCCTGATTTTATCGAAATGAGTCAAAAGCGTTTGGCTGCAGCTTTCGAGGGTTTTGACTCAATTGATCCCCGAACTCAAAGAACTCCCAAAGACCTGCCCAAAGAACCTTCGCTTCAAGTGCAACAAATCGCTTTTTCGCTGGAATAATACTTCAAACCCAATAATAGCCTACCCAAAAGCCAGTAATTTCGGTATAGTATTGATCTGATTTCTATAGTTTATTGGGATAAATGTGTTGCTAATTGGCCTCGACCAGTTCTGCCGGGCGGTCTTCCGTCTTGGGTAATGCTTTAGAGGGTATAAAGAAGCGCCATAGGTAGAACCCCAGCATATAACTAAAGACCCCAATCGTGGCCCAGGAAAGAGCGTAGGTCAGCCAACTCCAGTTAGCCTGTACCAATTCGTTCCACAGATAGAAAGTATCCGGGACTTGCAAAAATCGGCGGGTCGGTATCCGCGAAATAATTAGCTGGATTACTGAGATAAGGCTCAAAAGCAACCAGGGCTTGCTGGCTCGTCGGTCATAGAGGGTCGCTATCCCCAAAAAAGGCAGCGCATAAAATGGGTAACGCTCGTGCATTTTAATTGCAAAGATAAAGCAGACCATAATAGCAATGGCAATAGCCAAACTGGTATCGCGCTCGTGGGCGGCTTTGAACCAGGTCAGGCCGGCCAATAGTAGATAAACCGCCGCGATAATACCCAACCCGACCCAGACCACTTCAGGTTGCTGGTTGACGGTATAGTTTAGAATAAAAGGGAAATTGTAGGCCCGTACTCCTGAAAAGTCGAGGTTCTGTCCGGCTAACTGACCTTGCAGCCAAAACTGGTTGACAAAGCTGTTCCAGTCAAAGCCAAACGCCGCCGCCGCCGCCCCAAACGCCAGCCCTAATCCCGCTATTCCAAATAGAAAGGTACGCCGAAACCCTTCCAGCTTGAGGATTATCAGCCCGATAAGTGGCAAGGCGAAAAGAGCTTGAGGCTTGAAGATGAGGGCGGCACAGCCCGCCAGCACTCCCGGAAATAAATATCCAGCATAGAGCAGACAGAACGCCAGAACCAGCAAGACGGTTGGGCCGACATCCACCTGCCCCCAGATAACCGGGTTATAGAGCAAGGCGATATTAAAGCTAAACATTACCAATACTGCCCCCCGCTTTTGGGGGTCGAAATTCTGACCCTTGCGCCGAGCGAAACGCCAGACAATATAGACCATCAGGATTAGGGCCAGCGAAACCACCGCCTTGAGAAAAGGGGTATTGCCTTCTAGCCCCAGGGGATAGGCAATCCAGCTATACAGCCAGAAGAAATAAGGTGCGAGCGGCAAATAATTCAGCGAAGGCGAGTTGTTGTAGATATTAAACGGGCCATTGCTATGCACCTCTTTGGCCCAAAGATGATGATAGTTCACATCATCGGGATAAGATTGGCTGAACAGGAAAAAAAGAATAGTCGCCGACAGCGCAAATAGAATCGCCATAAATTCGATAGGACGCTTTAGTTGCCCGATAATCGGTAGGTAATCGCGTTGCCAGAGCCAGGAACTTGCCCCAACCACTATCGCGCAAGCCAGACAAAGCCAGCTATAAGGCCGCAAAAAATAACTCATTGTTCCGGCGACAAAGGCCAACGGCCAGAGGGTGAAACCCAACTCGAAGCCGCTCAACTGCACCCGCCAACCCCATATCAGGATGCTTAAAAACAAGATGAGACAGGCCAGGATAAACGGCTGAGGCCAGATATAGCGTCCCCAGCGCCCGGCCTGCATCTCCAATTCGTAGCCCCGCACCCGTACTCCCAGTTCCCGTCCGTCGCCCGGCACGGTAAAGCTGTTGCTCCTGATTTCAAGGTTAGCGCCCTCATCGCCCTGGAAAGTAGGCGGTAAAGTCAGGCTATACCTGTTAAAGCCGGGCTGATTGGGGTCGAAGGTATAGACCGCCAGGGTCGAAATAAACCGGCTTTCGTCGTCCAGCAGATTTAGCTCGACCCGCGCCGGAGTAGCCCCGGACGGGCGGGCCAGCGACATTTCGATAATCAATATTTCGGGAAATTCGCGGGGAACTTTGAACAAACGCAGTTGCGAAACTGGCGGAGCATCAGCTTTGGTTGAAACCGGGCGAGTCCAGGCGTAATTAATTGCGGACGATTGGCTATCGGGAGATTTGAGTTGCTCGTAGCGGTGGAAGCTGAAATAGCCGGGAATTTCGGCCATTTCCTCGACTCCATGCCGGATTTGCTTGAACTGGTACATGGCGAAAATCAGGACGGCAATCGAACCCAGCCCGACCAAACCATATCCCAGCCATGCGGTTGGCTTGCGTCCGCCTTTGCGCCCTGAAAACAATTCTCTTACTCTCAATTTGCCTTCACTATAAAAATTGTAATCACGCTCAAACCTGGGGCTATCTTAGCATAAGCCCACTCAGGCTTCAAACCGCTTTATTTTGGGCCAGATATATTCAGAAATCACAATGAAGATTTTCGCTTAAAGCCCGGACTTGCCAGTTACCTAAAGTCAAAGCCTGATTTAATAATCAACCAGAGGTCGCCGGTATCGAAAAGGGTTGACCTGACCCGCTAATATATCGAGGGTAAAGCGGTGAACTTGATAGGTCGAAAAGATAAAGTCGCCGATTAAGGTCGCCGAAATATTGGCCGACAGACTTAAAAGCGCGATGAGGCCAAAAGTCAGCCCAATGCCCAATTTTAGGGCTAATCCAAGTTGGCGGGTCTGATACAGCCCGGCAAACAAAATGTAGCCCAGCGGCCAGACCAGCGCCAGTAAATAGCGGGCCGAATAGACCACATAGACCTCAAACGGTACGCCCCACTCAAAATATATTTTGTAATACTGGGCGAAAGGTTGCAGCAACAAAATCGGTAATGCGCCCAAAAAACTCCGCCATAAAATTTGGCGAAGTTGGATTTCGGGTTGGGCCGAAATTGCGGCGGCCTCAACTTCGGCAGGATTTTTAGATTTAGCAGATTTTTGGGCCAGGCTAATAATTCCCCACATCCCCGCCAGACCGAGACTGAAGGCCAAGAGCGGAGTGTAAGTAAATAGGCCAGTGCGATACGAGGTGAAAATCGCATCCAGATAATACAAAACGTGGTCTACATCTATCGGGATCGGCTGGTGGGTTTCGTGTTGCTCGAAGATAGCCGAGGCCAACGTGAAAGGGCTGCCAAAGGCTACATACTGATAATAAAAAAGCCAGCCCAGACCGGGCAGGGCCGCCAACCCAAAGACCACTCCCCACCGGGTTTGGGTAAGCCAGGCGGTCTTTGAGCGGGGGATGCGGGTAAACCCGGTGGTATACAGGATTAGGATGCAGGCCGGAAGCGACACCACCGCGCTCAAATTTACCGCCCCGCCCAGTCCAGCGCAAAATCCGCCCAAGAGTAGCCAGCCGGTGCGCCGCCGGGAGCTAGTCTGGACGAGGCTCAGACCACAAGCCCCAATTGCCATAAAGACCAGGGCCGCATCGGTGGCGTTTTGCTGGACGTGGGTGGAATAATAAAATAAAGGGGTTGCTAGAAAGAAGAACAAGCTGAAACCGCAAATTAGCCAGATTTGCCGCTTTCTGGTCGGCGGGAAGGCTGAAAACAGCAAGTAGCATAAAAAATAGCCCGCCAGAGCCGAAAACAGGGCGCTGGTCGTCAGGTTCATTGCCAGCAGGCCAAGTTGAAAATCCAGTTTGTCATCCAACTTGAAGCCGTCGAGGGTCGCCAGCCACCTGAAAGCGGCATAGCCCGGCAACCCCAGGAGTGCCTGTCCGGGGTAGTGGTCGCTAAAGACTTCGCCATTCACCACCACCAGGTCAAAACCATACGTGGCGAAATAATTGCCCTCTTGCCGCAACCAGGTCAGGTTGAAGGTTTGGCGCTCTAGCATACTGCGGGTCAGCAAAT
The DNA here is from genome assembly GCA_038245615.1 of Chloroflexia bacterium. Classification (GTDB taxonomy): domain Bacteria; phylum Chloroflexota; class Chloroflexia; order Chloroheliales; family Chloroheliaceae; genus 54-19. Next base: position 18,257 of record JBBRSG010000118.1, read on the forward strand.
AATGGCGCTCCGCTCCGTGCCGATTGGTCGCGGTCAGTCCCATCGCTAGTAGATAGATAAGCAGGGTTGTAATGAGCGGCAATCGGCCCAGGTGGATTTTACCCAACGGCTGGCGGATTTTTTCGGTTTGGGGCGGCGAAAAATCGGGCGAAAGGTCAGGGACTTCGGTAGAGGGTTCTGACGGCGTTAATAAAACTTCCTTGTCAGCCATTATTTTAACCTCTGGCCCGTACTCAGGCTTGAACGTAAGCTGGAACTTGATAAAGACGCTGAGAACTAAAAGTTGGTAGGCTCAAATTGTCAGGCGGCGATTATTTTTGAATTTGTTGGGGCGCTCGGTCATACACTGGTCGCACTGGCACAAATCGCGGAGGTGTTCATAGGTGTAGAGGCCGGTTTCGTGACCATCCTGCCAGACTGGTTTCAGGGCGTATAGCCCCACCGCTTCCAGCCGCTCCATTCTGGTTTCTTCGGGGCGCAGGGTATTGACAAAATCGAGGCGACCCGGCACGCCCATCTCCCCTCGGCAAGCGGCACAGGGGCAGTTCCAGCGCAGGGTTACAAAGTCGCTGAACCCGGCGTGACCATCATTCCATTTAACTCGCAACTCGCCTTTTTCGCGGTCTACTTCGATTTCTTCCGGCTCGATATATTCCAAAATAATTATCTTCCTTACTAATAACAATTTAGCCAAGTGGTCGAGGGCGATTATACAGGGACAAGTTTTTAATCCGGCATAAAATCTACCTGTAAAACCAGTTTATCGCTGTCGAAGCGGTAGCCGGTGGGAGTGGTGACGACTGCTACCGGGCTTTCGAGGACAAAAGGAACGGTTTCATCCTTTTCAGTGTGTACCGCGAAAGTGAGGGCTGCTCCATCGCTATTGATTTCGGTGATATTGCCGACAGACATGCTAAA
>JBBRSG010000119.1:0-19074 GCA_038245615.1 Chloroflexia bacterium
CTTGCTGGACGGCGGTGGCGATAGTGTTTTCGGCGGCGGCTTCGTTGCCGACCTCGGAGGTGTAGAAAGCTACGATAACCGGGGTATCGGGCCGGATATAGAAAAAGCCGACCTCGTTGCGGATGCCGGGGCTGACCCCACTGATATGGCGATAGGTCAGCCCGCCTAGTCGCTTGCCGAAGAAATTCTGGTCGTCGGGGTAGGCCAGGCGGTCTTGCAAGGCTTTCAAGATACGATTAGAACTGGCCTGGTCTACAATCTGACCGCGCAGAAGGCGCTGCATATAGAGCGACGCATCGCGGGCTGAAGTAAAGTTATTCTTGGGGTTCGCCAAATCGCCCAAACGCCGTTGCATAATCGTCTGTCCATAGCCGTTGCGCTGGATATAGCCGTTTACCTTGTCATAGCCGCCACCCATGCGGTCAAGCAAGATATTTGCGCCGCTATTATCGCTATAAATCAGCATCGTGGATAGAATATCGCCATAGCTGTAGGTTTGCCCGACTTTATCTCGCAAAATCCCGGTTCCCTGGACAATATCGCTGCCCTTGACGGTATAAGTTTCCGCCAGATTAACTCGCCCATTTTTGGCCTCATCCAGAAAAGCCCCGGCAATCCAGAGCTTGATGGTACTGGCGGAAGGCAATTGACGGGTGGCATCATCCTCGACGGTCTGCCCGTTGGGGAACAGCACCACCGCCGAGGTCGTCCCCGGCAAAGAAGCTAAAGCTGCATCAATCGCCGCCCGGTTGAAACTAGCCCCCTGATTTGGGTTAGACAAGGCCGGGGCAACTGTCGCCACTGCCGGGGCAAGCGTCGGAACTACCGGGGCAGCCGTCCGAACCGGAGTAGGGGTTGGCACCACCGCGATAGTCGGCGCGAGCGGAAAACTGGGAGTGACAACCGGCGCAACCCCCGGCGCGTCCCCTACCGCGACGGTAGTCGTATCCGCCACCGACAGCGCCCCGCCTGAAGCCGCCTCGGTCACGGTAGGAGCGGCACTGGTCGGCGGGGCAGTAGTTGGAACAGGCGTGATGGTTGGAGCAAGCGTGGTTGCCGGGGCGCTGGTGGCAGTCGGGGCGACAGTCGCCAAAGGCGGGGTCGCCGTCACCGCCATGGTCGCAATTTCGGTAGTTGGGGTGATGGTCGGAATTGCCGCTAGGTTTGCGCCTGGGGAATTAGTCGGTGTCCCATTTGCAAGGCTGGCAAACAAGATGCCCACTGCCAGTAATATCACTAATCCCACCGCAATCCCGACAATTAATCGTCCTTTGGTCGGGACTTTCAAATTGGGTAGTTGCCCAGTGGCCGGAGTTAGTGGGGTGGTATTCATCTGTACTGTGATAGGCCGGGCTGCCAGACTGGACGGAGTTAGCGGGGTGGTCGCGGGTGGCTCATCCGGGGCGGCGGGGTCAGTATTACCATAGCCGGCCGCACCGGGAGTCGCGCCCGGCGGAACAGTCGGGGTTTGCGACAGACGCGGCGGAATATCTAATACTCTGGTAGTTTCCAACGGCTCATCGGGCTTACCAGCTTTATTCTGACTATTTATCGCAGCCTGAAAAGCTCTTGCCAGTTCTCCGGCGGTCTGATAGCGGTCAACCGGGTTCTTTGCCAAAGCGCAATTGATAATCGGTTGCAGTAGCGCCGGAAGCGGACGAGCGTTTTCCACAAAGGGCAAGGCCGGAATCGGCTGGGTGATATGTCCAGCCATGACTTGTTGGGCTGTACCTGAATAGGGCAATCGCCCGCTCAGAAGCTGGAATAGCACGCAACCCAGGGCGTAAATATCGGTTTGGCGGACGACAAGGCCGGTAAACTGTTCGGGAGCCATATACGAAATTGTTCCCATCGCTTTGGTCGAATGCTCGGCGCTGGTGGCGCTCAAGACTTTGGCAATCCCGAAATCGGCTAACAGCAAGCGGTCATCCTCGGCCCGCACCAGTATATTATGGGGTTTTACATCGCGGTGGACGACATTACGACGGTGAGCATAATCGAGGGCCGCCGCGACCTGTTGCAAATAGTGGTCAATTTCACTCAGGCTGAACGACCCCTGTTGGCGAAACTTTTCGTAAAGAGTGCCACCCTCGACATAGGGCATCACTAAAAAGGCCGACCCTTCGGCCTGCCCAAAATCGAACACCGTCAGAATATTGGAATGGTCAAAACCAGCAATCGCTTTAGCTTCCCGCCCGAAGCGTTCCAGAAAAGTCTCATCGGCGGTGAGTTCCGGGAAAAGCACCTTGACCGCTACGCGCCGCTCCAAAAGTAAATCCGTCCCCAAAAAGACCTGGGCGAACCCGCCCTGTCCAATTTTTTTCGCCAACTGATAACGGGAATTCAAAATACTATTTTCGGTTATCATGCCAGACCCGACCTTTTAAATTTTATGGGAAAATCCGATTAGTTAGATTAGTTAAATAACATCCTGCAAGCTGAAAAAGTGTCAATATAAAAATAAAATAAAATAATCAGGATTGCAAATTTCGTCGGTCTTCAATCCGGCGAGCTTTTAATTGAAAGCGGGGCAAGCTATTGGGTGGCACAACCCGCAACGGTACTCGTAAGGCTAGTCGCTGGCGAAAGCTGATTTCCAGGCGTTCCAGGTGAAGGGCTTCTTGGTGGGCTTCTAATTCAATTTCAATTTCCAGTTCATCCATGTTTTGTTGTCGAAAGAAAATCATGCGGAATTCAGTGGCTGGCACAACTTCGCGGATAATCGCTTCCACCGACGAGGGATATATATTCACCCCACGCACCGTAATCATGTCATCGGTTCGTCCGATAATCCCGCCTTCCAGCAGCTTGTAACCCTTGCTATTAGATTCTGCCGTAGCCCCCGAAAGCTTTACCACATCGCTAGTGCGATACCGAATCACCGGATAGCCCCAGCGCCCCAGATTGGTCAGCACCATTTCACCCGACTCGCCGGGGGCAACCGGGATATTGGTGCCGGGTTCCAGCACCTCAACGATAAATTCAGCCTCGTTCACATACAGACCGTTTTGGGCGGAAGTGCTAAAACCATACGCTCCGATTTCGCTCGCCCCGGCATGGTCATAGACTTTCGCGCCCCAGGCTTGCTCAATCCGTTGCCGCACCGCCGGAATACTGGCCCCCGGCTCACCCGCATGAATCAATACCCGTACCGGGCTGGCGGTCAGGTCAATCCCCCGTTGCGCGGCAGCTTCCGCCAGATAAAGGGCATAGCTGGGAGTGCAGCAGATGGCAGTCGCGCCTTGCTCAAAAATCGCCGCCAAACGCTGGTCGGTGTCCATTCCGCCGCCGGGAATTGCCAACGCCCCTAGTTGGGCCGCGCCTTCGTAGGCCGCCCAGAACCCGATAAACGGGCCAAACGAAAAGCCAAAAAAAATTCGGTCATCCGCCGTCACCCCCGCCGCCTTGAAAACTTCCACCCAGCAACGTCCCCACCATTCCCAGCTTTGACGGGTATCCAGCACCCGCAAAGGCCGCCCGGTTGTGCCGGAAGTCTGGTGCAATTTCACATATTCGGTTTCAGGATAAGAGAGGTTACGACCATAGGGCGGGTGGTTGGACTGCTCGGCGACTAACTCCGATTTCAGGGTGAAGGGCAACTCTCGCAAATTGGAATAAGAATTTAAGGAAGCCGAGGCTATGTGGGCTAGTTTCGCTTTATAAAAATCGTTTTGGCTATCTTTTTGAAGAAACTCAACCAGCGTGCGCAGCCGGGTCATTTGGTAGGTTTCGATTTGGGCGGGACTGGCTAATTTCAGGTCGGAGGAAGTTATTGCTTCGCTGGTCATAGTAAGATTCCTCTTAGGTCAAGGCTAATCTCGGCTTTTTCACTGCTTCATTGCTGCTGCTTTAGCTTTGAGCAAAGCTTGACGGGCCGAGGCTTCGTCAGGGTAAATATTCGAGCTGGAGGCACTCCGCATATTGCCCAGTCGGATAGTCATGGTTGTAAAGCTGCCGTTCAGGTCGCTGGATACCCCATAGCGAAACACCCCTAAAACCATCGGACGATAATTGCGGAGTTGGGCCGAATACTCGTCGGTCATATTTACTGCTACTTCCAGATTGGTATAATCTACCAACAAATAAGGCTTGGTAGGGCAGCTTTGCAGCCAGTAAGTAACTTCCCGGAAAAATTCGGCTATTATCGCGGCGCTGTTTAGATTAATTGGGATAGGGTGAACCATCCGAATGATATTTTCTTCCGGCTCATAGTACGCCTTGACATATTTGGTTTGCTCCATTGCACCCCCTAAAACCGGATTTTAATTTTCTATCCTACCAGATGGCTTGCTTATAGCTACTTCACCACCCGGTTAGACCGGCCTGGGAGGAGAAGCTCTAGATTATGCGATTGCGAAGTGAACCAATGCCCTCTATTTCTGTCACCATTATATCACCAATTTTTAAAAATTCGGGCGGCTGACTAAATACCCCTACCCCATCGGGCGTGCCAGTCGAAATTATATCGCCCGGTTCTAAGGTCAGCGATAACGAGAGGTCGGCAATCTGAGTTGGTATGTCGAACATCATCTGTCCGGTATTGGCATCCTGCTTGACTACTCCATTGACCAGACAGCGAATCGGCAAATGCACCGGGTCGGGCAATTCATCGGGGGTCACAACGATAGGCCCAATCGGGCAAGAGCCATCCAAAGATTTACCTTTGAACCACTGCCCATGCCGGTTCTGCAAGTCGCGGGCAGTGACATCGTTAATGACGGTATAGCCAAAAATATGGCTGGTCGCGGCCTCTTTAGCGATTTTACGACCACCGACCCCGATAATTAGACCCAATTCGGCCTCCCAATCCAGTTTTTCGGTCACAGCCGGGTCTAGCACAATATCGCCATACGGAGTATTTATCGAGGTCGGCGGCTTGGTGAAATAAATCGGAGCCGCCGGGGGTTTGTCGTCTTCGCCCCGCGCAATCACCCCCTCTAAATAGTGCTTGTAATAATTGCGGCCTAAACAAAATACATTCTTGAGCGGACGCGGAATGGGGGCTAACACTATCGCTTCCTCATAAGCTACTGCGCTTCCTTGCGCCACCAGCTTTTCGGCCTCTAGTTCCTTAAATCGGGCGGCGGTTTCGGCCCAGTGGTCTGGCCCCGCCTCAATAAAGCCCTGCATAGTGTCCGGCCCACCCATTACCTGAGCTACATCCACGATATAACTCTGGTGCAATGCCCCCAAACGCGGCCCGTCTGCCGTCGCATAAGTCAAATAACGCATTATTATCTCCTTTTGGAGTGGTCAGTGGTCAGTGGTCAGTAGGGAAGTTTTGAGTTTTAATGCCAATTACTAGCCGGATTTTTTCCGTCTTCCGTCTTGTATTTTCTGCCCACTGACCACTGACCACTGACCACTGCTACTGGTGTCCGCCATTAGCGGTGTAGGCGGCTTCGCGCATCAAGCCGAAAGCTTCCATCACCGGAATATCCGTCACCGAAAAAAGCAAGGCTTCGGAAGTGGAACTGGCGTTGAGGTGTTCGTGCAAGGCCCAGGGCGGCACACAGAAAAAGTCGCCCTTCTTCCAGTCGAACCGATGCCCATTAATAATCGTCGCTCCCGCCCCGTCAATCACGTGATACACCGCACTATAAGTGTGCTGGTGGGCCTGAGTATGGATGCCGGGCCGCAACATCTGCACCCAACAAGAAAGGGTCGGCAACACATGCCCGCCGGTATGGGGATTGGTATAGGCCAACGCCACGTCATCGAAAGGGCTGGCATCAACCTTCGCCAGTTCGTGCAGAGCCTCGTAGGTCTTGGCCCATTTGTAAATCAGCAAAGGCGAACTCCCGCTCTGGCGCTGAGGGGCTTGCCAGGCCGGACGCAAAAACCCGCCACCGTACATCCGCCGCGAATAATCGTCCGGCTTATCGAGGGGCTGTTTGTGGTCGGGATAAGGCTCGAAGAAACTGGCATCCAGTGACCGAATGAGATTTATGTCAAGACCGTCCATCCAGAGGACTGGCTCATTGGTTTCGTTGCCATGATCATGCCATTGCCAGGGCGGAGTTAATAGCAAGTCGTACTCTTCCATATAGCAGCGTTGACCCTCAACCGCAGTATAGGCCCCGTTACCCTGGATGATAAATCGAATCGCGCTCTGGACGTGGCGATGAGCCGGAGCGATTTCGCCCGGCTTGACCATCTGGATACCAGCATAAATATTGCGAGTGGTAGTATAAAGTTGCGACAGACCGGGGTTATTCAAAATCAGTACCCGCCGCTCGCTGCCGCGCTCAATCGGGATTTCACCCGCCTTGAGAATCCGGGGATAGACATCTTCCCAGCGCCACAGATAGGGCAAAGCATCCGCTATCGGCTGGGCGGTAATCATCTTGCTCAAATATAGCCACAACGGAGGCAGGTGGGACGCTTCGGTTTCGGCGTAAAAATCCTCCACGCTACTCCATCGGGTATCCTGTTCAGCAATCGTCATTTTTCTCTCCTCTTTGAGTTTCTCAATCTAAAATCTAAAATCCAAGATCGAAAATCTGAGGGTAGCAGAGGTAGGAATTTTAGATTTTAGATTTTAGATTTCCGCCGGAACAACCAGACCCATTTCGCCTTCGACCAATTTCTTGACCCGGCTTTTGTACTCCTCGCGCATTTCGCCGTTAGTACGGATTTTCAAATCCCACTTGCGGTAAATCTCGTTGTTGCGCGAAACCGGGTTGCCAAAGAAGGGCAAAATATTAGGATAAATTTTGTCTACGGCGGTCTGGGCGATGGCTTTGCCCTCCTCAGTCTTGACTAGCTCTTTTAGGCGGCTGCGCCCGAACCCGGCGTGAAATCGCTCTTCCGGCATGGTCTTGAGGGCGCAATCCCGCAACGGCAGATAGGTACATTCCGCCAGGTCTTCCACCTGAATAATTTCCGCCATATCGCAAATCGCCTTGAAGACTATGAATTCATCCCAACTTTGGAGCTGCTGGTCGAACATACTATTATGGCGGCTATCCAAATCGAGCATCGCCGGGTCAATATTCAAATCCTGGGCCAGCCGGTCAAATTTGATATGATGTCCGTATTCTTCCATCGCAATCCGACAGGTCAGCCATTTATCGTGGGGAGTAGGGGCAAACTGAATCGCCGGTTCGTCAAAGCGGGTCGCCCCGGTCAACTCATTGACTACGTGGCTGGCAATAATCTTGTTTATCGCTATTCGGTATTCTTCGGGCATCGCTTTTAGCTCATCTACCGTCCGAATTACCCCGCTATATTTCTCGTTTTCAAGTTCAACGGTCACTTTACTACCTCTTTTCTCACATTATAAATTGCAGCGTGCAGATTGTCATTTCTGTAAACCAATTTCAGTAGGGACGACCACCCAGGGTCGCCCTCGAAAACCCGGCCTTGTCTTCAAGGGCAGCCCCTACCAAAAGACCGGGCCTTAAACAAAAGGCGAGTTATTGAACACTTCCAGGTCGGTCTGCAACGGCACAAGGCTCTTTTTGAGCCAGGTGCTTTCGACGGCGTGGGCTAAACTCTCGATAGACCAACCCTCGGCGTTAGCGACTGACCGCTCTGGCATGGGCTGGGAAAATAAAAAGACTTCTTTGCCCCGCACCCCGAAAATCTGTCCGCTTATGGTCTGGGCCGCTGCGCTGCATAGATAGCCGACCACTGGAGCAACGTGTTCGACTTTGGCTTTGCGAGCTTCGTTCAAATAGGTGGTCTGTTCGGGGGTCGCGCCAGTAATGCTATCGGTCATACGGGTGTGAGCGAAAGGCGCAATGCAATTGGCGGTCACGCCGTAGCGAAACATATCCAGAGCGCAGACCCGCGTAAGGGACACAATTGCGCCTTTGCTGGCGGCATAGTTGGCCTGTCCGACGTTGCCGATTAAGCCCGCCGTCGAGACGATATTGACCACTCGCCCGGTTTTACGCTGGCGCATATGGGGCAAAGCCGCCCGCATTACGGCAAAAGCCCCGGTCAGGTTGACCTCAATGACTTCATTCCACTCGTCTTCGCTCATATTGAAAATCATGCGGTCCCGCAAAATGGCGGCGTTATTAATTACGAAATCAAGCTGCCCGAACTTTTCGAGGGCCAGTTCTATCAACGCTCGTCCGGTCTCGAAACTGCCGACTCTGGCGTTACTGGCGACAGCCCGACCTCCGGCGGCTTCGATTTCGGCCACGACCGAGGCCGCGATAGTGCCACTATCGTCTTCCGGCGCTCCCGCCAGGCTCAACCCGGCATCGTTGACCACCACTGCGGCCCCATGCTGCGCCAGATATAGAGCAATCCCGCGCCCAATCCCGCGTCCCGCCCCCGTCACCAAAGCTATTTTGCCTTCAAATTCCATGAATACCTCAAATCTGTTTAATCTAAAATCTAAAATCTAAAATCGGAAGTCCCTCAGAACTCAGCACTATTTTTTGACCTTCGACTTTCGACCTTAGATTTCCCGCCATCTGGGATTTTAGATTTTCTTCCGCCTTCCGCCTTCTAATCTTAGATTTTAGATTTTAGATTTTAGATTACTTTTATCCCCTGAGTTTTGCCGCAAATTCTTCGGGAATGGCGATAGCGGCCATCGTTTTGCCATCGGCGGTTTCGTTTTGCTTGACCCAGGCCCGTACCTCGAAACCTTGCCCGGTAATAACTTCGCCGCGTCGGACGGTGTGTTCCAGCCGAAAGACTTTGGAGCGCACTTCGGTCACGACAGTTTCGAGTGTCACCAGGTCATCGTAATAGAGCGGCACCGAGAATTTACAGCCGCCTTCCAGAATAGGATGGGCATAGCCATCCCGGATTAGCTGGCTTATCGGCATTCCCGCCGCCCGGAAAAGGGCGTGAGTAGCCCGGTCAAACCAGCGATAGTAATTCGGGTAAAAGATTATCCCGGCGGTATCGGTCTCGCCCCACTCCACCCGAAATTCGATTTTATGGCTGAACATTTCTTTTTTAGAAGCCGGTCTATCGGTCAGGTTGTCAGATTGCTAGTTGCTCAGTATAAATTACTTCTGATTTGTTTTCCATAGCCATTCGGTCTAAAATAATGACAATATTTAGTCCTTAAAGTCCTAATTAAATTGTATCCAGAAAGTAAGATGGCAGAGTTACCACCCGAAAATCTCAATAATTCTTCTTCTACTCTTCCTACCATCGAATCTTTGCAGGAGCAAATCCGGCTGTTGCAGAAGGAGCAGCAGTTGTTGGTGAGCTTTATTGAGGCCCATGACCGCATGACCCATCTGGTGCTGGACGGGCATAACTTCGAGGGGATTACCAATCAATTGGGGCGCTTTTTGCGAACTTCGGTTGAGGTCGAGGACCGCTTTGGGTTGCGGCTGGCCCACTTCACCCACGAAACGATTAGCGATGCCCGCCATTTCCAGACGGCTGAGGATGAGGCCGATGAGTTAAACGCTTATTTGAAATCCTACCTGGAACAGGCCCAAACCCGCCGCGAGACGGTACAGATTCCGGGGCGGGCCGACCTGGGTCTGGCGCGTTCTCGTCTCGTTGCGCCGATTATGGTCGAGCGGGAGCTTTTGGGATATGTATTTTTGCTGGATAGACGTGGCGGTTTTAGCCCGCAAGTGCGGCGGGCCATCGAACATGCTGCCCTGATTTACGCTCTCTTGATGATGAAGCAAAAGAGCGAGGCCGAAACCGAGCGACGGTTGCAGGCCAGCTTCTTGGAGGACTTAATCGGCGGTAATTTCACCGATGAGGCCAGTATCATCAATCGGGGACGCTTTTTCGGCTTTAATCCAACCCGGAGTTATCATTTTTTTCAGGTCGAGGTGGACGATTTCGCCCGGTTTATCCAGCGTTCCGGGTGGGACCAAAGCCGGGAGCAGGATTTCAAGCGCCAACTGTTCGGCGACTTGGCCCGCCTTGTGCAAACTTTTGACCGCGAGAGCCTGACCCTGGTCAAAAGCGAGAACCTGATTATACTTTCCGCGATTATCCCGGACGAGCGGCTTTTTGGGCGACTGCGCGAGGTGGTCACACGCTTTGCCGCCGATGTTACCGTGAGCATCGCGCTGGGGGGGGTCTGCCGTCAGGTCGCGGATTTCAAGCGGGCCAGCCAACGGGCCGGACGCTGCCTGGAATTGGCCCGATGGCTGGATTACAAAGGTCGGGTGATTGATTACACCGAACTGGGGATTTATAACTTGCTATTTGAGCGCGAAAACAAGCAATTGCTGTTTGACTTCGCCGCGACCCAGCTACACGCTCTGAGTGACTACGACCAAAAGCATAAAACCGAGTTGGTCAGCACCCTCCAAAAATACTTCCAGCATGGCACGCACTTGAAGGAAACCGCCTGCGCCGCCAATATTCACCTCAGCGCCCTGAAATACCGCTTGCGCCGCATCCAGGAAATCGCGGCCCTCGACCTGGACGACCCCGACACCGCTTTCAATCTGCAACTGGCCCTGAAAATCGTGGGAGTGCGCGATATTTTCCACGGAAAGGCCCAAAATAGCTAGAAAACAGCTAAACTGGCAGTAAATGGCACTATTTTAGCTTGATATGGCAGTTCTTCCCGAATTAACATTAGCCCAGCTTATGTAATTTGATAATTCGTGGAAGGGGATAGCATGTCAAAAAGTATTAATCTGTTTTGGTGGCGCTGGCTGATGGCGGTCACGGCGGGGGTGGTTTTATTCAGTCTGGCGCTGATTTTTCTGCCGGGTGTGATGCAGAGTTTTTTCAACTGGATGCTCTTCTCAGGCTCTCGCAGCAATGCTTCGTTCAGCGATAAAGCGGTGAGCTACCTGACCTTTGTCTATGGGGTGTTGGGCGCGGTAATGATCGGCTGGATGGTTAGTTTCTTTTTTATCCTGATTGGCCCGTTCCGGCGCGGCGAGCGAGAAGGATGGCAAACCCTCACTGCTTCAATTACAATCTGGTTTGTGGTAGATAGCACCTTTTCCCTGAGTGCTGGCTTTTTCGAGAATGCTATTTTCAATATCTTGTTCTTCGTCCTGTTTATTATCCCCCTAGCCGCAACCTATCGCTTTTTTCATAGCCCGTCAAGATGAAGAGCTGAATAGTTTTCTACAGCTAAATGAAAAAAATCACCATAAAATTAATCTAAAATTAGACAACGTGTGGTATAATTCTTACCTAAATGGGTCAACAATATTTACCGAATTTGAGAATAAACATTGACGTAAATTTTGGTATTGTTGTAGCAGAGCCAAGATTTATTTTCAAAAAGCAAAGATCGAAACTGGTAAATAGCTTACTTTCTTCTCGTGTAATCGAATATATAATCCGCCTCTCCCTGTGATTAGATTATTTTGAAGTAAAAATAATCTGTGAAAAGTTGTACAATGGCATAGCCGTATATAACCTTTGACGACATACTCACAGCAAGAAAAGAGGCCCTACTATGAGTAAATGCGGTCTTTGCAAAGCCGAACTCAACCGTTATCAATGCGCGGTCTGTGGCTTAGGAAGCGGCGATAACCCGAATGTAACTCCGCTCCATTTTGGTAAGCACAAGGGCAAGACTGTTGCCCAAGTGTACGAGGTAGCACCAAGTTACCTGAGCTGGATGATTAGGACTAAAGTAGGTACACCCGCTCAACTTGCAAAGGCACGCCTACTATTACAAGTTAATTCAAATTCCGTAACGGGTATTGAACATGCAACTGCTGCTAAACCAGTAGTGGCACGAGTAAGAATAGCTCTTGATGATCGTACCAACCCACCCGACCTGAAAACTTTTGTAAGGTCGCAACAAGAAGCACCAATATATACTCCACCTCGGTTTGCTCCTGTTCCACTGGCACAGGTAGTCCGACCATTACCAATTACAGAGCCTGTTGCTAACAAAACCAATAGTAGTAATGTTGGGTCATGGGTAGCAGGGATAATCATAATAGCTGTAGCCGGGCTGGTAATTTTAGGATTGTTAAATTCAACTAAGTCTAGCACTTACGCTTCACAACCCCAGCCTGTCGCTGCCAGACCAAGCCCAACTGCTGCTACTGCCGCTCCAGTAATTGCTCGACCTCCTACATCTGACGAGTTGAGCGCAGAAGGCAAACTCACCTATGAAACAGAAAGCTGCCGTATTAAGGGCAATGTAAGCTTTAACACTGGCGAAAAGATTTATCACATTCTCGGCGGGCGCTTCTACAAGGAAACGGTAATTGATCCGCGCTATGGAGAACGCTGGTTCTGTACTGAGTCCGATGCCCTTGCTAATGGGTGGCGCAAAAGTAGCCAATGAAATCCAAGAGCGGAGAGTACTAAAGAGGCAGTGTATCTCCAAGTAAAAACCACCCCTGGCCCTTACAGCGGTAGTACGCTATTATGCTTGGCGGGCCACTCGCGGACTTTGCCTTCGTACATATCGTAGCGGGTGATGAGTTCGGCCCGGAGTTGTTCGCCTGGTATCACCGTATCTATAATTAGTTCGCTGGCGAGATGATAGATGTCAATATCAGCTTTGTACTCGTCGCGTTTGGCCTGGACAAAGGCTTCCCGCTCGGCTTCCGGTTTCTCCATAATCTGGTTATAGAAAACCGCGTTTATCGCCGCTTCCGGCCCCATCACCGCAATCTGGGCGCTGGGAAGGGCAATCGTACACTCTGGGCCAAAAGCCGGGCCAGCCATCGCATACAGCCCCGCCCCGTAGCATTTGCGAACCACCACGCATATTTTGGGAACCGTCGCCTCGGACACCGCCATAATCATCTTAGCCCCGTGCCGAATAATCCCCTGCCGCTCGACCTTCGAGCCAATCATAAAGCCCGGCACGTCCGCCAGAAAAAGCAACGGGATATTATAGGCGTTGCACAACCAGATAAAACGAGCGGCCTTGTCCGCCGAGTCCACAAACAGCACCCCGCCTTTTTCGCGGCTCTGATTCGCCAAAATCCCGATTACCCGCCCATTTATCCGCCCAAAGCCGGTTATCAGCTCTTTGGCAAACAGCTTCTTGATGTCGAACCAGCTACCTTCATCAATCAGCCGATGGATTAAATCGAACATATTAAACGCTTTATTTTGATTGAGCGGCACGATTTCCGAGATAGGCTTGCCGGGTAAGGGGATATGTACCTCGGCGGTAGGCGAGGTCGAACGCCAATTGTCGGGCATATATGAGAAATAGCGGCGGGCCGTGGCAATCGCTTCCTCTTCGGTTTTCGCCAGCACATCGCCGCAACCACTTTCGCTGCAATGCATCCGCGCTCCGCCCATTTCTTCCAGCGATACTTTTTCGCCGATGACCATTTCCGCCATGCGGGGCGACCCCAGATACATGCTGGCGTTGCCTTCGACCATTATTACCAAGTCGCAAAAGGCCGGAATATACGCCCCGCCCGCCGCACTCGGCCCGAACAGCACGCAAATCTGCGGGATTATACCGCTCATCCGCACTTCATTGTAAAAAATCCGCCCGGCGTGGCGCTCACCGGGAAACATCTCCACCTGATCGGTAATCCGCGCCCCGGCTGAGTCCACCAAATATAGCATCGGGATTTGATATAGCAGGGCCTTTTCCTGGATGTGCAGAATCTTTTGGACGGTCTTTGCGCCCCAGCTTCCGGCCTTGACCGTGCTATCATTCGCCATCAGCGCCACTCGCCGACCCTGTATCTTGCCAAAGCCAGTGACAACCCCATCCGCCGCCAGTTCCGCCGTATTCCAGTTCGCCAACAGGCCATCCTCGACAAATGATTCTGGGTCAAGCAATAGCTTTAGGCGGTCGCGCACAAACAATTTCTTCTGGTCGGGCAACTTGTCGCGGTACTTTTTCAGCCCACCGGACAAGGCTTTAGCGGTGCGTTGGTCTAATTCACTATCCAAATCCGCCCCAGTCAGAACTTTTTCGCCGCTTTCAGTCTTTTCGATGCTTTGTGTCACGGTAAATTCCTCTCGCTTTTAAAAGTGGTCAGTGGTCAGTGGTGAGCGGTCAGTAGGGTAGTTTTGAGTTTTGAGGTTTAAGTTTTGAGTTCCCAAATCGCGGCCTCGCCCCCTTTGGGGGTAAATCGTAAATAACTTAGTCCTGTATTTCTCCGACCTTAGATTTTAGATTTTAGATTTTAGATTGCCCCCATCCCCCATATTCAGCCATAAGCCCGGAAGGGTGTCAAGCCAAACGGCATTGTGTTATAATTCAAGGGTCGGATTGGATTGATAGACCCGACTTTTGGGGGTTATAGCGCGGGTGGAGAAGTAGTAAGTTTTGGATATTTCAGATTTTGTGCCACAGGCCGGAAACAAAAAGAGGCCCAACGAACTCGATAAAGTGATCGGAGTGCGACCCGGTTCTCCGGCGGGGCGGGCCGGAGTGCGGGTCGGCGACCATCTGCGGACGATAAATGGTCAGCCGGTGCGCGACATGATTGATTACCACTTTGGGGCGGCGGAAGACCGAATACGTTTGGGGGTCGAGCGCGACGGCTTGAGCCTCGAACTCAAGACCAAAAACGTGGCGGGCGAACCGCTGGGTCTGGAATTTGCTGAGCCGACCTTTGACGGCATCCGGGTCTGCAACAACGATTGTCCTTTCTGCTTCGTCTATCGCACTCCCAAAGGCTTCCGACCCAGCTTATATATTAAGGACGACGATTACCGTTACTCTTTTATGTACGGCGGTTTCGTGACCCTCACCAATCTGAAAGAGGAAGACTGGCAGCGTATCATCATTCAGCGCCTGACCCCGCTCTATGTCTCAGTCCACAGCACCGAACTGGAAACCCGTCGCCGCTTGCTGGGCAATTCTACCGCCCCCGAAATTCTAGGGCAATTGGCCCGGCTTAACGCTGGAGGTATTCAGGCCCATACTCAGATTGTCCTCGTCCCGACGGTTAATGACGGGACGCATTTGGAAAAGACCGTTTTCGATTTGGCAAAGCTCTATCCAGGGGTTCAGACCGCCGCGATTGTCCCGGTTGGGCTGGCGGGCGGGCCGGGCTATGGGGGAGACCGCCGCCGAAGCGACAAGGCCCACGGGCGCGGTTTCACGGGCGAAGCCATGCCGATGCGTCCCTTTACGGCAAGTGAGGCCGAACAGGTCATTGAAGCCGCCCACTTCTGGCAAAAGCAGTTCAAAAAGACGTTTGGCAGCCCGTTTGTCTATCTTTCAGATGAATTTTATTTGCTCTGTGGACGGGAAGTGCCGGGCCGAGCGCACTATGAGGAATTCGACCAGATTGAGAACGGGGTCGGGCTGGTGCGCCGCTTTCTGGACGATTGGAAACGAACTGAAAAGAGCTTACCGCCCCGTTTGGAACGACCAGTGCGGGCCACCCTGGTTACGGCGGAACTAATTACCCCGACTTTTGAGCCGATTCTCAGACGACTAAACGCCATCGAGGGATTGGAACTAAACTTGCTGACGGTAGAAAATAAGGCTTTGGGGGCGACTGTGACCGTCGCAGGACTATTGACCGGGCGGGATGTAATTGCGGCATTACAAACTTTGGAAGCGAATGGGCGCGACCTGGGCGAGGTGCTGTATTTGCCCCAGGTTATGCTCGATAAAAAGGGCTACGGCGGGCGGTTTTTGGACAATCTCACCCCAGAAGATGTGGAAACCGCCCTGGCTCGCCCGGTAGCGATGGCAGGCCTGATGAGCGAGGTCTGGGCTGACCTGTCCCGGCGGCAGTATCAAGCACCCTTAAATTCTTTGTCTCAATCCAGCGATAATATCCTGGAAATTGCCGCAGTCTGAGGGCGCAAGCGATGAGCATGACTTCCGATGATGATGACAATAATGAGAATAATGACAAAGAGTTGAGCCGTCCGAAAGAGGTTCAACCCCGCCCGGTAATCGGGCTGGCAGGGCGGATTCAGCAGTACTATCGGCAACCTGACCCGGCAAGTCTGCCGGAGCTTTTCTCAGAGTGCTGGGCCGCCGGGCTTTTTCGTTTCCGCAATGGACGGGCCAACCCGGTCACGATGACTTTTTTTGCGGCGGCCCTGGATGCCACCGGCGAGTCGGGCTGGGAAGGCTTTATTGATGAATTGTTGCGAAAAGAGCCAGTCACCCGCCCTCCGGCCCGACGCGGCTTGTTCGCCCGTCTGATAAGCGGTAATAGCGGGCCGCGTCTGGAAGAACGACGCAACAGCCTTTTGGTCATCGCCTTTTTGAGCAAAGACCGCGAGCAACGCCCCTTGCGCTACTTCTTCAATC
The DNA here is from genome assembly GCA_038245615.1 of Chloroflexia bacterium. Taxonomy (GTDB): domain Bacteria; phylum Chloroflexota; class Chloroflexia; order Chloroheliales; family Chloroheliaceae; genus 54-19. Next base: position 16,133 of record JBBRSG010000119.1, read on the forward strand.
GCACTTCGCCTCCGGCTACTAATCTTGCCGCTTCGCTGGCCCAAGCCGAGGAAGAACTAGCCGGAATGAGGCCACCATCGGAACTGACGCATCCCTTTCAGATTGACCAGCTTTGGGCTTTTTTCTATGCCACCGGGGATGAAAACGCCGTGCGGGGAGTTATTGCAATTGCCAATGGCGACGCGATTGCCCCAGAGAGCGAGTTGCGGGCCAATGGCTTCCGCCGCGAAGCCTTGATGCAAGCGGCAGCCTTTTCGTTGGTAGAACTAGCCCCCAAACAGTCGCGGATTAGCCAGGTTATTTATGCCAGCATGGAGGATTACCAGAGCGCCCCGGTCTATTCGGTGCTGATTATGGCCCTGCAACGGGCTGGAGTCGCTCGCCTCTCTTTCAATCCTGATGGAACAACCAATATTAATTTTCAAGTCCCCCCAGAGTGGCAATAACAAGTTAGACCCTCGCACAATCTGGCCCGCTCTTTTAGATGCGTCCTCTCCCCAGGAACTCTAATCCCCGCTTTTTGAGTTCTTATTTTGATGCCTAAAATTAAGAGGGTTCTCATAAATGTCTCACGGTCTTCTTAACATTTTCTTATAAGATTAGATTACCACCATAGATAACATGGTACACGATGGTAGAGAAATAGATTTAAAGGAATAAGAGAATGTTAGGTAAAATTCAAAAGGCGCATCCGCGTCGGATTAATTATTTTTTCTTGGTATTATTCAGTCTGATATGGGTGTTTGTAACCCAGCTTACCGCCGAACCGGGCCAGCCGTTAGTCGAAAGTTTGTCGTTGGCGAGTGGTTACGAGGCGCTGTTTTTGATAGTAGCAACTTTAGTGATTGGCCCACTCAACATGTTAAGAAACCGACGCAACCCGGTAAATCTTAACTTCCGGCGCGATGTAGGTATCTGGGCCGGGATTATGGCCTTGCTACACGTTGTTTTTTCGCTCCAAATCTACTTTGATGGGAACTTGTTAAGCTACTTCTTTAAGGAAGAAAACGGCAGCCTTAGCCCGCAATTGAGTTTGTTTGGCCTCAGCAATGATGTCGGGCTGATAGCCGCGCTGGTCATAATTTTCCTTATGGTACTTTCCAACAACTATTTCCTGCGGCGGTTAAAAGGGAAGCGCTGGAAGAATCTGCAACGGTTTAACTATCTGCTGTTTGGGCTGACCCTGTTGCATACCTTTGGGCAGCAAATCAGCAGTAACCGTGGCCCAATCTTTATCTACATCGTAGTAGGTTTAGCAGGCACGGTTTTGGTGGCTCAGTTTATTGGGGTTATAGTCTATCAGCAACGTTCGCAGCAACGTCGAGCGGCGGTTGGCGCATCGCCAGTAGTTTCCGCCTCGAAAGTAACCGAATCGCCAACTCTATCTGCACCGGTGGCAGCTTTAGGATTTTTGCCTGGGGGCCAGGTTGGGCGGCGGCGCTTTCTGACGGTAATGGGAGCCACAATGACAACCAGCTTTGTAGGGGGGCTTATTATAGGGCCAGCCCTGGCAAGCAAGGCTACCCAAACCAATCTTATGTTACCTGAAACTCAGGCCCAAGCTCCGACCAATATCCCAACGGTTGGTGCAACCCCCACCGTCGCAGCCGTAACTACGACCAGTCCCAGTAACACTTCTAGCGTTAGCACTACTACTGCTAACAGCGTCACAGCAGAAAAGACTGCTACGGCTGCGGCCACAACCGCCGTAGCGACCCCAAGTGCGGCAACTACTACCGCAACCGCAACTGCTACTGCAACCGCTACCAGTGGGATGCTCTTGGCAACTTTAGCTGCCCTTCCCATCGGGAGTGTCAAGCAATTTACCACTCCTGACACCAAGAAAAATGCTTTTTTAGTCCGGGAACAAGATGGTTCAGTCAAAGCCTTCAGCGGGATTTGCACCCACGAACCTTATAATCTGGTATATGACCAGAGTTTAAAGCAATTTTATTGCTCGCTGCACGGGGCTTGCTTTGAAACTCAAAACGGCAGCGTAACCCGCCGCCCGGCCCGTACCTCGCTCCCAGCCTTGAGTGTCACGGTAGATAAACAGGGCAATGTGGTATATAGCGTAGCCTAAAATTTCTAAATCACGTGCCGGAAAGCTTCCAGAACATCGGGGTCGTATTGAGTGCCGGTGCGGGCCATGAGTTCCATCAGGGCATCCTGGCTGGCAAGCGGTTGGCGGCGACCCGGATGGCGGGTTATCAGAGCATCATAGGCATTGGCAACCGCCAGAATACGTGCGCCAAGCGGGATAAGATTTCCCCGCCGCCGACCTGGATAACCGCCATCGCCATCGAACCACTCATAGTGGGTTTCGATGATGCTCACTACCATATCGTAATCGTGGATACTTGCCAGAATACGCGCTCCTTCCAGGACATGCTGACGCAAGATAGTACGCTCCTGGTTAGTTAGAGCATCCTGTTTTTCCAGGATTTCGGGCGGGGCATTCAGCGCCCCATAATCGTGAAAAATAGCCGCCGTCCGAATCTCTTCCACTGCAACAGCATCCAACCCCAATTCTACCGCAGTATCCGCCGCGTATTGGCTGACCCGCAGACAGTGGGCGGCGCGGGCCGGGTCGCGCTTTTCAATATCGCCGAAAATCTGCTGCACTAAATTATGCCGCAGGGCATCCAGTTCCGATTTCATCCGATCCAGCTCTGAATTATAATTGATAATCACCCGTGTTACGTCGTCTATGGTGGGGACATGGTTCGCGGTCATAGTCATAAAACTAAAACTCCTTCCGTCCAGGTCGGACAAATCGAAACCGACTCAATAGCTTCCGCGCAGCTAAACTAAATGAAGGGTGGTCATACATCCAAAATTGAATTAGTAGGGGCGGTGAGGGCTGCCGCCGGGGACCAGCGCAAAGTGCGCCTCCCCCACCCCCCCCAACCCGTCTTACCAACCAGACAAAAGAGTCACCC
>JBBRSG010000120.1:0-18872 GCA_038245615.1 Chloroflexia bacterium
AGCTGGCTGGTGGGGGATGGGCCAGATTTGCGGCTATATGACCGGGAAGGGCAATTGCGCTTGACCCAGACCCAGGCGGCAGAGCAGCGAGCGACGACAGAACGAGCCGCCAAAGAAGCCGAGCGGGCCGCTAAAGAAGCCGAGCGGGCCGCTAAAGAAGCGGAACGGCAAGGCCGAATAGCCGCCGAGCGCACCGCAAAGGCTGAACTAAAAGCCCGCCTCGCCGCCGAGCGTAAAACTGAAGCCGAACAAAAGGCCCGTCTCGTCGCCGAGCGTAAAACTGAAGTTGAGCAAAAGGCCCGCCTAGCTGCCGAACTTAGTATCGAAACCGAGCGGGCGGCGAAAGAAGCCGAGCAAAAAGCGATGGCCGATATGCGCCAAAAACTGCGGGAGCGGGGTCTTGACCCGGACAACTTGTAAGCTAGTATAGTAGAAAAGGTTTTGAGTTGATAAAAAAATTGGTGCGCCCTATCCTACATAATTTTGTACCTTATCAATGGGAGCTTTCGACGGCGGAAGTGGCCCGGCGTTATGGGCTTTCCCCGGCGGAAGTAGTGCGCTTTGATACCAATACCAATCCTTTTTTACCCTATCATTTCACCGAGAATTTGCCGGAATATAGCATGGCGATACCGACGGTCAATGAATATGGCGATGCCTCGTACACCGGGCTACGCGAGGCTTTGGCAACTTATCACCAATGCCAGCCAGAACAGGTGGTGGTCGGGGCGGGGGCGGACGAGCTGATAGATATGGTCGCCAAGCTATTTTTGGATAATGGCGAGGTTGCTGTAACTGCCGGGCCGACCTACCCGGTCTTTGGGCTGGCAACCGGGGCGATGGGCGGGCGCATGGTGGAGGTGCCACGTGGCCCAGCCCCGCAGTTTGAAGCCGAGGTCGAAAAACTGGCAGCAACCGCTTTGGAGCATCGGGCCAAACTGGTCTGGCTATGCAACCCCAATAACCCCAACGCCACTGCTATCCCGGTATCGGCGATAGAAAAGCTATTGGAAAAGCTGGATGGACAGGCGGCCCTGGCGATTGACGAAGCCTATGCCGAATTTTGGGGACAGACCGCGATACCGCTGGTGGCAAAATACCCCAATCTGCTGGTGATTCGCACTTTTTCCAAAGCCTTCAGTCTGGCAGGGGGACGGGTCGGTTGCGTGATTACCCAGCCCGAAACCGCCGATTTTCTGAACCGGGTGCGCCCACCCAATAGTATCGCTAATTTGTCAGTCGTAATGGCTTGTCGGGCGCTCGAACCGGCGGCCCTGCTCGAAATGCGGCGGCGGGTGGAAATCATCCTGAGCGAAAAAGCCAGTTTTGTGGCGGCCTTGAAGGAGCGGTGCGAGGAAGTCTATCCGTCAGTAGCGAATTTCGTGCTGGCCCGGATTGGCACGCCCGAAAAGGCTGACCAGGTTGCTGAGAGGTTGCTGACAAAAGGGCTGGTAGTACGACGGCCTGGCTCGATGCCAGGTCACTTCCGTATAACCGTGCGGCTACCCCACGAAAATGCCCGGTTCTTAGAGGGGCTTGGGGAACAAAGATAACCAAAGCAGGTCGGATTACTTAACATTTGAGGAATATTTGCCAGAATTTGTAAAATGGGCCAAATTCCGGCCTCTGTTTTGGTGCAAAAAGCATACAATTATTGTATAATAGAGTTTCAGTTACAGATTATGTAGTATAAGGAATAGTGGCCCGCTATCTTAAAGGGCGAATGACGCTGCAACTCACAAAAGGCGGCTATCAAGGAAGGAAAGCTTTAACTTTAGATGAATTTAACGTCAGTTACCGAAGATACCGAAGACAAAGAAGGGTCTGCCAGTGCCAATGGAGCGCAAACCCTGCCAGAGAAAAAAGTTACCAAAGCGGTTGACTCCATCGAGTCACAAGAGACCAGTGAGGGTGAAAATACGGCCCAGGTAGAAAATGAGGCGGCTACCCCGCAAGAACCCGCCCCCGCCAAAGTCGTGTTGGAAGCTGGCGAGGAGAATATTCCCGCCGAAGTTGAGCCGGAAGCCGTCGTGGAAACTGCTCCGCAAGCAGCGCCCGCTCCGGTGGAAGCTACCTCGGTAGAAACTGCAATCGAAGCTGAAGCGGCCCCCGAACCGGAAGTAGCAGTTGAGGCTGCGCCCGAACCTGAACCGGCGGTTGAAGCTACCCCTGCAACCGCAGTCGAACCCGAAGTTACCCCAGCCGAACCCGCGCCCGAAGCAGCGGTTGAAGCTACCTCCGAAGCTGAACCGACAGTTGAGGCTGCCCCCGAAGCGGCGGTTGAAGCCGATAGCGGCCCAGCCATTTCTTTGATGGAACGCCTACTCAATGAGAATGAGGCCGTCAGCCGGGTACGCAAGCTCGAATATGGGCAGGCTATCGAAGGGGTCTTGATGTACAAAGACCGCGATGACTTGCTGATTGATGTTGGCACCAAGAGTGAAGGCATCGTGCCGCAACGCGAGCGCCAGAGCTTGAGTGCCGAGAAGTTTGCCGAAATGGTGGTCGGTGATAGCGTACTGGTAGTAGTCGTGCGGCCCGATAGCGGCCCGGAAGGTGACGAAGGCCCGATTCTTTCGATTGACAAGGCCCGAACTGAAGTCAGTTGGCGCAAGCTCCAGGCCCAATTCGAGGCCGGGGAAGTTTTTGAGGTCAACGTGGTTGGCTACAACAAAGGCGGCTTGATGGTCGAGGTGGAAGGCGTGCGCGGCTTTATTCCGGCCTCCCAGGTCAATGCCCTATCCGGGATTGGTGACAGCGAGGAAAATCGCCAGAGCCAGATGTCCCGACTGGTTAATACCCGGCTGCTGGTCAAGATTGTCGAAGTCAACCGCGAACGCAACCGCTTGATTCTATCGGAACGGCAAGCCGTCCGCGAGCAGCGCGAGGCCAGCAAGGGCCGCTTGATGAACGAACTGGAAGTCGGACAGGTGCGCGAAGGCGTGGTTACGACCCTTGCCAAGTTCGGAGCGTTCATTGACCTGGGCGGAGTAGACGGACTGGTTCACGTCAGCGAACTAAGCTGGGCTAGAGTGGATGACCCGAAACAGGTGCTTTCAGTCGGTCAAACGGTCAAGGTCTATATCTTGAGCATTGATAGCGAAAAGCAGAAGGTCGCCCTTTCGATTAAGCGCACTCAGCCCGAACCCTGGAGTCAGGTCAACGATAAATATCAGGTTGGCGAAGTGGTCGAAGCAGTTATTTCGCAGCTTTCCAATTTCGGGGCATTTGCCCGGATTGAGGAAGGGCTGGAAGGCTTGATTCACATTTCCGAACTGGCGGAAGGTCGCGTAGACCGTCCGGGTGATATAGTCAAGGCCGGTGATAAGGTGAAGGTTCGCATTTTGCGGATTGACCCTGAAAACCGCCGTCTGGCTTTGAGCCTCAAGCGGGCTGTCGAGAATCCTGAAACTCCTAACGAAGAGTAGCACCTGAGCCGTGTCTAAAGGCGCAGCCCACTGGATTACTGGCTATGACGTGGCCGAAACAGTGTTGCGCCACAAAGCTTTCCGCGAAGTTACTTTCAAGGGGCTGACCCCGCTCCTCGGTCACGTAATTGTGACCATGGAAGGGTCGGCCCATCGTGAGCGCCGGACGCTCGAAAATCGCCTCTTTACCCTTCCCTTCCTTCTTAAAGCTGAACAAAATCTGATAACTGAAACTATTGCGACGGTTTTGACCGGGCTGGCTGAAAACTACCAAGCCTGTCTGGTCGAAATCAGCTATAGTGTCATGACCCAAATTGCCGCCCATATCATCGGGCTAGACGAATTGCAAGCGGGCCATAACTCAGCCGAGGCGGTGGGCCTTTTGAGCGCCCTGGTCAGTGGCAAGTCCAGCCAGCACCATCATAATGACCAAGCACCTCTTACCCGGCGGGCCGCCCGTGACGAACTGCGCCGGAAATATATAGATAAAGCCATTTCGCGGCGGCGCAATCTGATAGCCCAATTTCAGGCCAACAAGCTCCCACGCCACCAACTTCCCCACGACTTGATTACCCTGCTTTTGCTCCATCCGCCCGAAGGTAGCCCGCCGCTTGACACTCGCCAGATTGCAGCGGAAGTAGCCTTCTATGCCGTCGCCGCGATAGATACCACCTCTAATCTTGTACCACATTTATTGCACGAGCTATGGAATTTCACAGCTCGTTATCCTGAATATCGGCCTTTTTTGGACGACCTGAGCTTTCTGCGCCGGGCGGCAGCCGAGGCTTTGCGGCTGCATCCGGCGATACCCACCATTTTTAGAGAAGCTACCAGCCCGGTGGAAGTCGCCGGACTACACTTCGAGGTCGGTCAGGTCGCCGCCATCTATGTCAGCGAGGCCAACCGTGACTCCGCTATCTTTGGGGACGATGCCGCCGACTTTAATCCCTTGCGCCATATTCGCCCCAAAGTTCGTCGGGCCGGATTGAGCTTTGGCGGTGGCTCGCATTTGTGTTTGGGCCGCGAACTGGCAACCGGGCGAGAGAATTTACGATTGAGTGAACCGAAGAAAGCGGAGGACGAAACGGGTTTGTATGGCGCGGCGGCACAACTGGCGCAGGCGCTGTTACAGCTTGGGGCCCGGCCTGACCCCGATAATCCGGTGAGCCAACTTTCACCTTTCGAGCGCGATGTCTATAGCCGCTATCCCATTATATTCTTATAAAGACCCTCCAAAATGCCAGATGTCCAATTCTTGTTCCCAAATTGCCGGGAAAGCTTCCCAAATTTTTGGGAGTGTAGTCTCTATGGTGGAGAAACCTTTTGAGCTAAACTCATGGTGTCGTAAGTTTCACTCGATTTTAGTTCGGAAGGAGATACCTAATTATGAAGCGTTTCAAGTTGCGGTTAGGACGTAGTATCCTGACTGCGCTGGTGCTGGCTCTGTTGCTCGTCCCGGCGGTAGCCCAGGCTCAGAGTGTAGACCTTTTGAAGATTTACAACGATTGTTCTAATCAGACCAACCTGGACGAGTCCATCAAGTGTTTTACCGATGATGCAGTGTTTGTAGATCCCGGAGGGTCGGTGCAGGGTAAAGAAGCTATAAAGGCCAAATTCAGGGCCAACCCTTCCACTGGTCCGACAAAATATAGCATCCAACCCCGTGTGGAAGGTAATAAAGTGCTTGCTCGCCAGCTCGTGGCCGTGCCGGGTCAGAATACCACCTTTGAGGTTGATTTTACATTTGAATTTCAGGGGGACAAGATTAAGAAGGTCACAGTAGCTCCAACCCCTGAGGCGTTACAGAAACTCGCCGCTTTGCAGGGACAGGGTGGCGCACCGGGAGCGCCCAATACCGGTGCGGGTGGCGCGGCGGTTGCGGCGATAACACCGGAAGATAATACCCTGCTAATAGTGGCTTTGATTGCCAGTGGGGTAGTAATTATCGCCGCCGCCGGGGTAGGGCTGATGATGAGCCGTAGGACAAGCCGCCACTAAACCCAAGCCCAACCAACCTTAGCGCAATGCAACTTATTATGCATTGCGCTATACTATTTTCAAACGCAATTAATGTTAGTGATTTGAGAAAAATATGGCAATTTCAGCTTCGATTACCCGAACAGGTATCAAAACCGCTATTAAAACCGATGGAGCGATGCGCTTCGCTGGAAAGTGGGCTATCCTTACCAAAATCGGCTGGGCAATAATAGTTTTGGTGATTGGTCTATCAATTATACTTGGGTTGCCCTATGGCTACCAGACTTTGACCCAAACCTGCACCACTAATTGTTACATCTATAGTCAGTTAAGCCCCACCAACGCCGTGGATTTGCAAAAGTTTGGTATTTCGCTAGAAACTTACGCCCTGGTTTACTCTAGCCTTTTCGTGGTTTTTGCGCTGGTGTGTTTAGGCACTTCCGGCTTACTAATCTGGAAAAAACCGGGCCAATTTATGCCCTTCTGCGCGGCCTTTTTTATACTTGCACTTATTAAAGTCGAAGGTAGCTATGTTTTCTATGGTCGTCTGTTCCAGGACTATCCCTGGTTGGAGACCAGCATCAATCTATTGGGGTTATTTTGGCCTTTCTGCGGGCCTTACTTATTTCTGGCTTTTCCAAATGGAAAGTTTAAATCTAATTTTCTGCTCTGGCTATTTCTTAGCATTGTCGGCGCGGATTTTTGTACCAAAATCTATCCTATCTTTTTTGAACCGTTAAACCGTGAAACCAGTACCACTAATAAATTACTGATTGGCCTGATAACAACCCTACTTCTTTGTGGGGGTGGTTTCTTTTTTGAGTTTAGAAAGCAACCGACGGAGCGTAAGCCCCAAAAGTATCTGGTCTACTTTCTGATTTGCCTTGTAGCGGTAGCCGTCTACCTGGTACTCTTTGGTTTGGTTGCTTTAATCGCGGCACTCATTTATCGCTACTTTAAAGAGCTAAACCCTCGTGAACGTAATGCGACCAGGTGGCTGATTTATGCCTTCGTTATCTGGTTTTTGACTTTAATGAGCTTGATAGTACTGCCCCTAATTTTTCCGGCCCTAGACGCACCGGGTTCATATTATTTCCTGGTTGCTGGGGCTTTTGGCTTTTTTGGCTGCGGCATCAACCTGACCGGGATATTAGTGGCGGTACTCTATGCTAATGCTTTTGGTTTTGAGGTAATAATCAGCCGGACGCTGGCTTTTGTATTGTTGACGGGCTGTATAGTAGGTCTTTACACTTTGATTGTGCTGGGGGCCAGGCAGTTACTCGGTTTTGGGGAAACCAATCTGGTGGTTTCGCTAGTGGCAACCGGGCTGATTCCGGGACTTTTTCAGCCGCTCCGAACCGGGTTGCAGCGCACGGTCAATCGGTTTTTGTTTGGCAGGCGGAATGAACCTTATACGGTCCTAACCACCCTGGGACAACGCCTTGAAACCACGATTTATCAGCCCGAAGCGGTTTTGCCGGAATTGGTTAATAATATTGCTACCTCGCTAAAACTTCCCTCGGTAGCGATTAAGTTGACAGGACAAGAGAAAATTATAAGTGAAGCCACCTTGAATACCAACGGGCCAAACGACCCGGCGGCTACCCCAGTTAGCCTTGCCCTGAGTTACCAGGGTGAAACAGTGGGTGAATTATTGGTCACTCCCCGTCGGGGTGAAGAACGACTGGCGGAGCGTGACTTGCAACTGCTCAAAGATTTAGCCCGCCAAATCGGGGTAGTAGGTTATAGCCTGAAACTGTTGGAAGATTTACGGCAGTCCAATGGCGACCTAACTAGCGCTAACCTCGATTTACGACGGGCCAGAGAAAGGCTGGTGCTGGCCCGCGAGGAAGAGCGCCGCAAGCTACGCCGGGATTTACATGATGATTTAGCCCCTTCGCTGGCAGGACTGGCCTTAAGTGCCGATGCCCTAACCGGACTTATCGAACAAGACCCGGTTCGAGCCAGACTGAAAAGCCAGGAATTGTACGCCGCTATCCGCCACTCAGTCGGGGATATTCGCCGCCTGGCCCACGAGCTGCGCCCACCCACCCTGGACGAATTCGGGTTGGTAGCGGCCTTGCAAGAACGCACTCAGCAATTTAGCGCCGGGAATATGCAGGTAAAGCTAGAAGCAGCAGTTAATTTACCACCTTTACCAGCGGCGGTAGAAGTAGCCACTTACCGAGTAGCCCAGGAAGCGTTGATGAACGTGGTACGCCACGCTGTCGCCCGGCATTGTGTGATTCGTTTGATTTGTGCTACCGAAAATAGCCCGACTTCCAAAAGTGCGACCAGCTTAACCCTTGAAATCAGCGATGACGGTCAGGGCTTGCCTGCTAATCACACTGGTCTATGGAGTGGGGTAGGGCTGCGCTCGATGCGGGAACAGGCGGAGGAACTGGGAGGCACTTTGACTATCGAAAACGTGATAAGTGGGGGCGTGCTGGTACGAATGATTTTACCTTTTGAAGGGAGTAACAGCCGTGAGCCAGCTTCGAGTGCTGATAGCCGATGACCACCCGGTTTTCCGGGATGGCGTAAAGGCCATCCTGCAACCTGTTCCGACAATGGAGCTGATAGGCGAAGCCACTACCGGCCTGGAAGCGGTGCGACTAGCCGAGGAACTGCAACCGGACATAGTGATAATGGACTTGAAGATGCCGGGATTAAACGGGATTGAGGCTACCCGGCAAATTATTCAGACCAGCCCGCGCATTCAAGTGCTGGTCTGCACTATGTTTGAGGATAGCCAATCGGTCTTTGCGGCGATGCGGGCCGGAGCGCGGGGTTATATTCTCAAAGATGCCATCGGCACCGAAATTCTTCGGGCGGTGCAAGCGGTGGGTAACGGGGAGGCTATCTTTAGTCCGGCGATAGCCAACCAGGTTCTGGCTTACTTTAATAACCCGCCGGGGGTAGTACCAAAGCAGGTTTTCCCGGAACTAACCGAGCGGGAGCGGACAATTCTCAGCCTGATTGCCAAAGCCGAAAATAACCCGGCGATTGCCCGGCAGTTAAACCTCAGTCTTAAAACCGTCAGCAACTATATCTCCAACATCTTCAGCAAACTTCAGGTAGCTGACCGAGCCGAAGCGATAATTCGGGCGCGGGAAGCCGGGTTAGGCTAAAGTAAGAACGGAACAGGCTTGTATGGAGCGGCTTGACCTAATAAACGAGTAAACAGCTTTCACCTTCGAGCGCAATTGTTTATAGCAGATATTACTTGAAGCGCAACCAGGCTTTGGCTTCTTCATAAGTTTCGACATACTGGGTGGTAACTGTGCCAGGAGTTACTTTGGTGTTTAGCTTTTGGGAGGTAAAGCGACCCATGGCGCTCTTGGGCAGGACAATCGCCATATACTTTAGCCCCGCCGCCACCGCCCTGGGGTGCCAATCCTGGGCCAGCCAGTTCTGGATGTCGTGACTCCAGGCGATTAGTTGGGTATCATCCGCCAGCCAGCGGCTTCCGCCCTTAGATTTGAGCAGTTCGACAGCTTTATCTGCCGTAGTTTTGAACTTTTCATCGGTCACAACGCCTTTCCATTTCATTATTAGACATTGGGTTTCATCATCCCAGTTGATAGAGGCATAGGATTCCTCAAAATAAGTAGTTTCCATGTTCTCTTCTTACCCCCCACTTGTGAACTGGTATAAGCTACCCGACTTACGCCCGATTGATATAATATTATAGCAAAGCTTTCTTACATCAATCTAAAATCAGATGTTAGATTATAAATATTATCTTACTCGTCAAATCGGTGATTAGCTGCTGGTTCACCGAGTGCTAACCAAACTTTAATGTGTTAGGCGGGCTGGGTTCATTATGATGGATTATTGTTTGCAATGGTTGAAGGTAGGTGGAAAGTTAGACAACCAGACAAGGAGTAAAAATTATGAATGCGACTGAACGAAACTTGTTGGTAACTCGTTAGCTTAAATCGCCCTGGAAGTTCCAGAGATGAGCTACTTTTTGGGAAAGGACTTTGTGTTCGGGGAGAGCAAGGTTGGGGTCGCGCTCAAACAGGCGGGTGGCCTCTTTGCGGGCCTGTTCCAGGGTCTCGATGTCGTTGATGCCCGCCACCTGAAGCTGCATTTCACCACTTTGGCGGGTGCCAAAGAACTCGCCCGGCCCACGCATCCTTAAATCAATTTCCGCCAGTTCAAAGCCATCGTTGGTATCCTCGATGGCCTTGAGACGCTCGCGGCCCACTTCGCTCAATTCTTTGCCCGCCAGCAAGAGGCAATAGCTTTGGTGCTGCCCTCGCCCGACCCGACCCCGGAACTGGTGCAATTGCGACAAGCCAAAACGGTCTGCCCCTTCTATCAAAATCACCGTCGCATTGGGAATATCTATCCCGACCTCAATCACCGAAGTCGCCACCAGAATATCGTATTCCCGGTCACGGAACTGCTGCATTATCATGTCTTTTTCGCTGGGCTTGACCCGCCCGTGTAACAGCCCCAGCTTTAAATCAGGAAAGACCTCGCGCTGTAACCGCTCATGCTCCTCGACGGCGGCTTTGGCCTCGATTTTCTCTGATTCTTCCACCAATGGGCAAATGATAAATGCCTGTCGTCCTAACCCGACCTGCTTTCTGATAAAGTTATAGGCCGCCTTGCGCTCATTGGGCATCACCCACCGAGTCTTGATAACTTGACGGCCCGGCGGCATTTCGTTAATAATCGAAAGGTCTAAATCGCCGTAAATCGTCAGATTCAGAGTGCGCGGAATCGGGGTTGCGGTCATCACCAGCAGATGAGGGTTCGCGCCTTCCGGGTTGGCGGCGGACGAAGCCCCCTTGCCGCGCAACGTTTTGCGCTGTAATACCCCAAAGCGGTGCTGCTCGTCTATAATCACTAACCCCAGTCGCTTAAAGGTCACAACCTCTTCAATTACGGCACTCGTCCCGATAATCAGGTCTACTTCGCCGTCCTTAATCCGACGGTAGAGAACATCTTTATCTTTCTTTCGGACGCTGCCGGTCAGCAATTCTAGTCGGATTTTGAGGCCCTGCGCCTGGGCCATTTCGGATTGCTCGAACAAATCGAACAGCCGCCGCAACCCCTGAAAATGCTGTTCCGCCAGAATCTGGGTAGGAGCCATCAGCGCCCCCTGAAATCCGCTCGCTACCGCCATCAGCAAAGCCGTCGCCGCTACCACCGTTTTACCGCTCCCGACATCGCCCTGCAACAGTCGGTTCATAGGGGTGGGCTTTTCAATATCGGCTAAAATATCGTCAATCGAGCGGTGCTGCGCCCCGGTCAGGGCCATCGGCCTGAACTGGTCTTCCATTTCGCCGCTTTCGGGGTTCTCGACGGAAACCTTATAGACCAGAGCCTTGAACCACTCTTGCAGCAATAAACGGTCTACTGGAATTGGCACACCGGGGCGTTCTTCGCGCCATTCCCGCCGTTTGAGCAAGACCCCCAGCTGAATCGTGAAAAACTCGTCGAAGGCCAGACGGCGGCGGGCCTGTTCTTTAGCCTCCGGGGTGGGCGGAAAGTGATAGTCCCGGATGGCGGTACTGAGGACTGGATAGTGATAACGCTGGCGCATTTCGGGCGGCAGATGGTCGGGCAAGGTCGGGGCATAGCGGTCTACGCAGGTCTTGATAATCCGGCGCAAGGCCGCGAGCTTGAGCGGGCCGGTAGTGCTGTAGACCGGAACTAGCCGCCCGGTGCTGACCAACTCTTTGTCCGCCGCCTCGTAGGTCGGGGACTTAAAGCAAATTCGGTCATTCCAACGGTCTACCTTGCCGCTCAAAACCACCTGCGTCCCCGGCTTGAGGGCGTAAGTCTGACGACGATTGAAGAAAATACAGCTAAGACGGCCCGTGTCATCGGTCACGACCACTTCGATAATCTCTCGACTCCCGAAACGGCGGTTTTCGACAGTATCAATTACCTGAGCCACCACACTTTCGGTCTGTCCGTACATCAATTCGCTGATTTTCTTGAAGGAGCTGAAATCCTCGTGGCGAAACGGGAAATAATATAGAGCTTGATAGACCGTATGCAAATTGATAAAGGCCAACAACCGGGCGTAAGTCTCGCCTACTCCTTTGACGGTATTGAGCGGAATGTCAAGGGAGGGCAGGGTTGAGGACTGAGGGCTGAGGACTGAGTTTTCGGAGGGAGAAGAAAGCGGAGGACGGAGGGCGGAAGACGGAAGATTCGGAGCTGGGGATATGGGTAAGGAATGAGGACTGAGGGCTGAGGACTGAGTTTTCGGGGACGGGGGCGTAGGGACGGATTGATTTTTAGATGCTGCTTTAGTTAGGGTGGTAGGCGATGGGAGATTGCCCGCTACGCTGCTTAGGGCGGGCTGGGAGATAGCGGATGCAATACCTTTGGCAAGAGTGGGTTTTGGTGCTTTGGGGGCAGGAGTAGCCTTGCGGCTGGCCTCGGCTGGCTGCCTCTCATCGGTGTTTCTTCCGTCTTCGGCCCTGTCTTCTGCTCCGCCTTCGGCCTTCGGTCTTCCGTCCTGAATTTCGCCCGACCCCCGACCCCAGACCCCCGACCCCTGATCTCGCACCAACCCTAACACCGTCTGAATCGCTGCCGAGCGCTGGGGTACGGTCATCGCGCCGTAGTCAATCAGGTAGTCGGCGACTTTCTCGACCAGGCGAGCCTCGAATTGGGATAAGTCGCTCTTAGTGATAGCGTCCCGCGTCCAATTGCTGATAAACGCCGCCAGACCGCGATAAACCAGCCGATCAGCATATTTATCGGCGGCCTCGCGGGTCAGGACTTTTTCCAGCTTGGCAATGTCGGCAGGCATAATGACGATTTACTGCTTTTTAGCTAACTCGACCACGATTCCAATGGTGCGCGGGCCGGTATGCGCCCCAATCACCGGGCCAATATCCGAAATATACATATCTTTGAGCGGGAAAACCGGAGCAAGCAAATTGGCAAGTTCGCCTGCGCCGTCCGGGTCTACCGCGTGCATAATCGCCATCCGCTCTATCTTGCCCATATCCTTAATAATATCGGCGACCCGCTGCAAAGCTTTGGCGCGGGTGCGAACCTGGGCCAGCGGTTGCACCTCGCCATCTTTGAGTTGCAAAATCGGCTTGACATTCAAAAGCGACCCCATAAAGCTCCGCAGACCGCCAATCCGTCCGCCCTTGTGCAGATATTCCAAAGTATCTACCACCGCGATAAGCTTCATGCGATTACGTAAATCGTGCATTTCAGCTTCAATCTCGCCCACCGCTTTTCCGGCGCGAGCCATCTCTACCGCCGTATTGACAAACATGGCAGTCCCGGCAGACACCATTTGGGTATCAAAGACCCGCACCCGGCCCGGCTCGAAATTCTGGGAGGCCACCAGCGCATTCTGGTAAGTGCCACTCAATTTGGAGGATAGGTGCAGTGAAATCACCGAAGAGCCGTCCGCCAGCGCATCTTCAAAGACCTTCATAAAATTACCGGGCGAAGGTTGGGAAGTGGTCGGCAGCTTGCTCAATTGCGGCAGGCGCTGGTAAAACTCAAAGGAAGTGATGTCCATGCCATCCCGATAGGTCTGGTCGCCCATCAAAACCATCAGTGGCACCATCGTCACATCCAAACGCTGCAAAGTTTCCGACTTCATATCGGCGGTACTATCAGTGACAACCTTTACAGTTTGCTTTATCGCAGTAGACATCGGTTCTTTTCTCCTCTCTCATGGCCTAATCTCGTCCCCGCAGACCTGGCCCACATCACAGATTAGGAAGTATTATAGCACAGCCCCAAACCCTTTGTTGATTTTTTTAAGCGGTTGATATTATACCCCGGCATGGGTATAATTAATAAAGTGACTGAATATTTTTAAGCAAAGCTACAGGCCCAATCTTATGAACAATATTTCCCTCCTCAGATTATTTGAAACAGCTCCTAAAGCTTCCATTTTCAATCCTTTTATATCGGCATACCTGTTGTGATATGTAGCCTGTTAAAACCGGCGGGTTACACTCCGCCTTTATCCGGCGGCCTTTCGGGGGCCGGTGAGACTGACCTGGGCCTCGGTAGCATCGTTCAGGCCCTAGATTTGGACGGACGGCACAGCCGTTTTATTAGTGCGACCCTGGCGGCCTTACCCACCGACCTCAATCTGATTAACTATCGTCAGGATATTCTGGCAGATTTGTTGGGGTTGCCAAAGGTAGTAGCCGGGCTTGGCGAGTTGCTACCGGCGATGGGCGAACTGACAGGGTTGGGGCGCGGGGCGGGTTGGGCCGGGGATAGTCCCTTGCATCAGGTCGCCAGCCGCCTCAATGAACTGCAAGTTTATATCACCTGTGTCGAAAGTTTATGGCAGACTCTTTCTGCCGTCGGGGATGAGTTAAAGGCGGCGGGGCTTTTGGCCTTGCGCGATTATCTTGCTGCTACCCGGCGGGAAGCCGACTATATTCGGCTTGCCAGCGAACTACCCCGGCTTCGCGCCCAATTCGAGCAGGCCGGGAGCATCACCCTGGGGCTGAACCTGGATGCTCAGTTGCGCCCTGAATCGGTCACGATTTTATCGGTCAACCCGACCCGCTTTAGTGGCAAAGGTTCTTTTCTGGGGAAACTCTTGGGCGATAAAGCTACCCCCGAATCGGTGCGCGGGATTAGTGGCCTCTACAAGAGCGCCGAAAGCCAGTTCAGCACCCCCGAACACGAACTTTACCGCGATATGAACCGGATGCTGGAACGCATCGCCGCCCCGGTTGCTCAGGCCCTGGCCCAGTTTACCCGGATTAATAGTGTCGGGCTGGCCTCACTTGAGCCGGAACTGGTGTTTTATCTGGGAGCGGTGCAACTTATAAATAATTTGAGAGGGGCAGGGCTGGCCTTGTGCCGTCCCACGATTGTGCCAGCCGAAGAGCGAGCCGGGAGTATCCAGGGTGGCTATAGCCTCGATTTGGCGCTGCGGTGGCGGGCCAGAACCCCCAAGACCGGCCTAGTCGAAAAGGTCATTACGAATGAAGTAGCTTTTGGGCCAGCTGCGATGATTTTTGTGCTGACTGGCCCGAATAGTGGCGGCAAAACCACCTATACCCGCGCTATCGGGCAGGCCCAGGTTTTGGCTCAGGCGGGATTATTTGTGCCGGGACAAGCCGCCCGCCTCAGCCCGGTGGACGCTATCTTCACCCACTTTACGACGGCAGAGCGCCCCGAAGACGATATGGGGCGATTGGCGGAGGAGCTTGGGCGGCTCTCGCAGATTTTCCGTCAGGCCAGCCCGTCCAGCCTGATTTTACTCAATGAGCCGCTTGCCAGCACCGACCATGCCTCAGCCACCGCCCTCAGCCGCGAACTATTGGCGGGGCTGCGCTGGCTGGGCGCACGGGCTATCTTTGTGACCCACGTTCACGAACTGGCGGATGAAACCCCTTTAGATAGCCCTTTGGAGACCTCGCTGGATGAAAGCCCTGAACAGCCCGCCGGAGTGCTTAACCTGGTCGCCGGGCTGACCTTTCGGAATAGCGACAACGGTCATCTTGAAGCCTTTCCAACCTATAAAATCGAGCCGGGCCGTCCCCAAACTCCCGGCTATGCCGCCGAACTAGCCCGCCGCTACGGTCTCAGCCTGCCGCAGATAAAAGAGGCACTCAAGGCAAGAGGCAAGACGGAGGACGGAAGACGGAAGACGGAAGACTGAGGGGATTTACGATTTACCCCCAAAGGGGGCGAGGCCGCGATTTACGATTTACGATTTACGATTTACGATTGAAAGTGGTCAATGGTCAGGGTCTAGTACAATAGTTTTGAGTTAAAATCCTAACCCAAGCGTATTTACTCCGTCTTCCGCCTTGATTTCTCTGACCACTGACTACTGACCACTGACCACTTTTCTAAGGAGCGAAAAATTGTTTGAAATGTTGCGAAGCCGCACCGGACGGCTGGCAGTGAGCGGACATCGGGGAGCTTCCGGCTATGCCCCTGAAAATACCATGCCCGCTTTCGAGAAAGCTCTGGCAATCAATACCGATATTATTGAGTTCGATGTCCACTTGAGCCGGGACGGGCGCTGCGTCATTCTGCACGACGATTTTTTGGAGCGTACCACCGATGGCACTGGCCCGGTCTGGGAATATAGCTGGGAAGAACTCAAGCGGCTGGACGCGGGCAGTTGGTTTGACCGCAAGAACGCGGCAGCACGGTTGGCCCAGACCGGCCTGCCCGCCGACCAACCGCGCCTGCCTATTCCCGAAGAAAGCTTCGCCGGAACGCGCATCCCGCTTCTGGAAGAAGTTTTGGAGTGGTCTACCGGGGTACGCATGCCGATTTCGATTGAACTGAAAGTGCCTTACCCATTTTATTACGGCCTGAACCATTCGCCCGATTTGCTGGAAAAGGTGCTAGAACTGGTCGCCCGCTACGGCGATGAGGAGCTGACTGGAGTTCACTCCTTTGACCATAGGCTAGTATTGCGGTGCAAAGAACTGAATCCAAATCTAACCACCATGATAAGTCTGGGTGGAGCGACCATGGTTGACCCCTTTAGTCCGGCGCGGGCCGCCAAAGCTAACGGCATGGCGATTGGCAGCCAGTGGGTCACGCCCGAACTGGTTGAAGCCGCCCACGCCGAAAATTTAGCTCTGTTTGGCTGGGGACTGGGGGAAGACCCCTATAATCAGGCCGAAGACCTTTGTCGTCTGGTCAAAATGGGAGTAGATTTCGTGAGCGGCAGCTTTCCTGATATTCTGCGGGAAGTAGTCGAAAGCTGCTAGAAGCTCAATTTCTTATAACTTTGGTGATTATCGGTAATTTCTTGTGGTTTTCGGGCGTTATAATTTGTGTAAGTCCAGTATCGGGCGCTATAACTGAAAGTATCAGCAAAAGGTTGCAGAAGGAATCACAGGAGAAATTCTCATGAACAAACAACTTATGTGGGTGGGGAGTGTGGCCCTGGCTTTAATCGCCATCTTAGGGCTAGGAGTGCTATTTATAAGCCGGGGAACTGAAAATAATGCCCAGGCCCAGACCACTCCGGTCAATGGGGCGGACGGCTATAGCGGGATTTCGGTGGCGGGGAGCGGGATTGTGTTGGTCAAGCCGGATGTAATCCGATTGACCATCGGGGCGGAAACCCGCGCCACCACCGTCAGCGAGGCCCAGAAGCAATCCGCCGATAAAATCCAGAAAATCACCGATGCGCTCAAGGCCGCCGGGGTCAAAGCTGAAGATATTCGGACTGCCAGCTATAATATCTACCCGGACTATCTGTACCAGCAGAATCAGTCGCCCCAGCTAAGAGGTTATATCGTCAATACCCAACTGGCGATAGTAGTGCGAGATATTACCAAAGCCGGAAGCGTGATTGACGTGGCTGGCACGTCGGGGGCAACCCAAATCGGGAGTATCAGCTTTGGGCTGGATAATAACGCCGAAGCCCTCAAGCAAGCCCGCACCGCCGCCATGGAAGATGCCCGCAAGAAAGCCGACCAACTGGCGATAGGCGGTAAAGTCACGGTGGGAAGCGTCATCAAAATCGTCGAGCAGAGCCAGAACGTTCCGCCGACTCCACTGCGGGCCGTGCCTCAGAATGGGGCAGGCGCAATTGCCGCCCCCGCCGATGCCGCTGCTTCCACCAACCTCGAAAGCGGACAGTATCAGGTAGTCGTCAGCGTCCAGGTGACTTACGCGATTAAATAAAGCGGTTGGCGATACTGGCAATCAGGGCGCTGCGGCCTTGTTCGTAGGCGCTCTGATGCACCGCCACAATCGTCGTGCCATCCCCATTAGGCCGCACTGACTGATAGTGGTCGGAATAGTAATAGGTGTTTTTGGTCAGGTCGAAGCGGATAACGTGCTTTTCCAACCGCCGCGCTTGACCTGCCGGGGCATTGGCATAGCCGTAATCGTCCTGGTCAGCCGGATTATTGGGATTATAAATAAAAATCTCGCCCTGGTCAGGCTGTTCCTGACGGAAGGCATAGGGAATAGTGGTATGGCCCTCAGCCTGAATCGCTCGCCAGAAATCCTTGCGCCCCCAGGCCGCTACCCCAATATCAAAAGCCATCGGGTCGGGGTTGCCGCGCATCACCTCTTTTTTAAACTCCTCAAAGACCCGGCGCGGGCCGCCCCGAACTATCCAGCCAGTCGCCTGTAACAAGGCCCGGTCAGTCAATTGTCGCCCGTGATAGAGCATAATCGTGTCCAGAGTTGGGCCAACTGGGGTGAGGTCGTGGGCCGTCGGACGCGCATGTTGCAGGTAAAAGGCCAGGCTGCTGCGAATCATGCCGGTGCATAAACCACTGGAAAGCGGGGCTTGACCGGGAATAGGGCCGTTTTCGTCTACCGTCGCCCCCAGAATATCGCGGTACATTTTGCGGAAGAATTTTTCTTTGTCCAGCCCCCAACCGTAAGTTTGGTTGAATATTTTCCGGTCTAGCCGAACCGCCCCATAAACTCCCCCTGAATTGACGAAGTTATAGCCGTGAATCGCCGGGTCAAAGCCGCTATGCCCGACCCAGACCATCGTCAGGGGATAGGCGGTCATTAGCAAAGGCTGGCGGCTGGCTTTTTCCAGCAAGTTTACCTCGAAATCCACTGAGCCGGGTGCTACTTTCAAATCGCCGGGTATTTTGCACCGCAACTGATAACCTTCGGTCAAGGCCGCCGGGCTAACTTCCGCCCGACCCCAGGGCAGTTGTCCGGTTGGCCCCGCCTCAAGCACTATCAGGCTGGTCGGGTCTAAATTCAAGGTCGCCGGTGGCAAAATTAGTTGTAAGTCAAAAGCATCCGGCTCTATTTTGAAGACGGTATGGGTTTGAGGACTATTGGTATATAATAGCCGACCATTATTGAGGCTATCACTCACCCGCAAGCGACTGGAATTCTGGTTATTAGTCATAAAAACTTAAAAACGAATCTCATGGAGCAACTTGGTCAAGGCTTCAATCCGAAACGGTTTAGAAATAAATCGAAGCTGTTTGGTGATAGCAAGCTGGTTAAGGCTTTCGACCTCGATTGAAGTATCGAAATAACCGCTCATCATAATAACTTTCACCTGCGGATTAATCTGCACCAATTTATTGACCAGACTAATCCCCCCCAGCCGGGGCATTATAGTATCAGTTATCACCAGGTCAATTTCGGCCTGATGTTGCTGATAGAGTTCGAGGGCGCTAGCGCCGTCGCCGACTTCCATTACTTTCCAACCCTCCAAACCCAATACCCGGCTTATCACCCGGCGCAGACTGGCTTCATCTTCCGCCAGTAAAACTGTTCGGGTCGGTTGAACTGGCGGGGCTTCCTGATTGACTGGGGTCGCGCTTTCCAGAGACGCTAATAGGTCAACTGTTGGGGGAGTGGCCTGGGCTGCTTCTTTGACCGCCGGAAGAAAAAGGGTAAAGCGAGTACCTTGACCGGGGGCGCTTTCCACTTCCAGCCAGCCCCCACAATCGCGGGCCACCGCATAGCAGATTGCCAGACCCAGGCCCGTGCCTTTCCCGGCCTCTTTGGTGGTATAAAACGGCTCAAAAATCC